>CAYGIN010000015.1:0-1325 GCA_964349995.1 uncultured Candidatus Saccharibacteria bacterium
GCTTTAAGCAATATATGGTGTGCTGTATGCAAACGAACGGTTTTTTCTTCCGTATCTGCCAAACCTCCCTTAAACTTTTGTTCAGAGCCTGAGCGTGAAAGATCTTGATGCTGTTTCAACAGTTCTTTAAAGCCCTCAATATCGATTTGTTTAATACCCTTCTCCCCCGCTTCTTCAATAATAAGTTCGAGCGGAAAGCCAAATGTGGTGAAAAGTTGAAATGCGTCTTCTGCAGAAAGATTGCCTTGTTCAGTAAACCGTGCCAGCTCACGCATGCCTCGATCTAGAGTGCGACGAAATTGATCTTCTTCCTCAGCGATAGTTTTTTCAATAAGTGGCAGAGCATTGCGTACTTCTGCATACGCATCCTGGTACATTTCAGCAATTGGTTGAACAATATCTGCAAAACTATTTTTACTAATACCTAGTTTATCGGAGTACCGAACGCTGCGGCGTATAAGGCGGCGAACATAGTAGCCCTGATCACTTTTTGATGGCATAATCCCGTCTGCAATAAGGAATACCGCAGCTTTCATGTGATCGGCAATAATGCGAAAACTTCGTTTGTCGTCCGCGTACTTCTTCCCTGAGATTTTCTCAAGGTGCGAAATAATTGGACCATGCGTTATAGGGAACACATCTGAACTGTTTGCCACTGCCGCAGCAATACGTTCGAGCCCTGAACCGTGGTCGATATTTGGTTTCTCAAGAGGGGTAAATGTTTTTTCATCGACTTTGCGATATGCCATGAACACGTTATTACCGATTTCCATAAAACGACCGCAATCGCAGTTAGGATGGCAGTGTTCACCGAACTTTTTGTCATGCTCTACATCCGTAAATTCATAGAACATTTCTGAATCAGGGCCGCATGGATCACCTATAGGAGTAGTTTCTGGACCGGTTTTGCCGCGGTTCCACCAATTCTTCTTACCTTCGTAATAGAAGATGCGTTCACCAGGCTTCATGCCGCGCTTGTAGCCATTCTCTTCTGTATCAATATCCGCAACCTTTGCCTCAATTCCTTTTTGTTCAAAGAGTTTCTGCCACATTTCTGCAGCCTCTGTATCTTTTGGAATTCCGTATTCAGGTGCACCAATAAAGCAGGTTATATAGAGATGATTTGCGTCGAGGCCTAGTTCATCAACCAGAAACTCAAACATCCATGGAATTTGCTCTTTTTTGAAATAATCTCCAAGGGACCAATTACCGAGCATTTCGAAGAAGGTCGTATGACGATTATCCCCCACTTCCTCTATGTCCATCGAACGGAAACATTTTTGGGAATTTACCAATTTCACTCCAGCAGCATGCTTTTCACCCAA
>CAYGIN010000015.1:1425-6293 GCA_964349995.1 uncultured Candidatus Saccharibacteria bacterium
GGAAACATTTTTGGGAATTTACCAATTTCACTCCAGCAGCATGCTTTTCACCCAAGAGGTACGGCACCAGGGGTTGCATACCTGAGCCGGTAAAAAGCGTTGTTGGGTCGTTCTGTGGCACGAGGCTAGATGACGGAATAACCGCGTGTCCTCGGGCCTTAAAAAACTCTAAGTATTTTGTCCTAACCTCTTGTAAGGTCATATGAGTGATATCTTACCAAAATTATCTGCTTTAAGGTATTATCAGAATTACTATGAAATCTGGACAAAAGAAAGCTTCCTGGGGGTTTGATACTAAAAACATTGATACAAAAGTCCGTCCTCAAGATGACTTTTACAACTACGCCAACGGTGCGTGGATAAAGAAAACAAAAATTCCACCGGAAGAGGCACAGGTGGGAAGTTTTTTCGATCTCCGCATAGAAACAGAAAAGCAATTGAAGGCAATCATGGATACTCTGCTCGCAAAAAAAAGGTACAAGAAAGGTACTCCGGAACAACTACTCTCCGACTACTACCGTGCAGCAGCAGACATGAAGCGCCGCAACGCACTTGGTATAAAACCACTCGCGGAGCTTCGTAAAAAGATTGCGGCTATTTCATCCCACGAAACATTAGTTTCTACTATCACCTATCTACATAAAGAAGGGGTCTCTGGCGTGTGGAACTCTTTTATGGATCAGGATTTCAAAGATAGTACGACGTATCTTATGTTTTTGTGGCAAGGCGGCCTTAGTCTTCCCGACCGAGACTACTACTTACTTGATGCTCCTGAACAAAAGCGCATTCGCCTCGCCTACGTTGTACATATAGAAAAGCTTCTTACACTTGCTGGTTTTACAAAGAAAGATATCACTCGTGCACAGGAGGTTGTGCTTCGCATTGAAACGCGTCTCGCTAAAGCCTCTATGAAAAAAGAGGACACTCGTGACCCAGAAAAGGTGTATCACAAACAAACACCGGGTGCATTTTGGAAAAAATACTTTGAACGTATTGGTGCCAAGAGTGTCTCAAAGATAGTTGTTGGCCAACCTGATTTCTTTAAGGAAGTATTAACAATGCTCAAAGAAATACCCCTTGATGACTGGAAGATCTATTTGGAGTGGCACCTCATCAACGACTTTTCTGGCACCTTGTCAGAGCCTTTCGTAAAAGCAAATTTTCATTTCTATTCACACGTGATGTATGGCGTGAAGAAAATGAAACCTTTGTGGCGACGCGCACTGCGAGCTGCAGATGGCGCGCTTAGTGAGCCCATGGGCAAGATCTATATAAAAGAATATTTCCCTGAAAGCGCAAAAAAGAAAATCGACACGCTTGTAACAGATCTATTTGCTGTCTACGAAGGTCGTATACGTGCACTTGATTGGATGGGCCCTGAAACTAAGAAGAAAGCAATTGCAAAACTTCGCGTTATGAAGCGAAAGATTGCCTACCCTACAAAATGGGATGCGTATAAAGATGTAGCTATCCGTGCAGATGACTACTTCGGCAATATGCGCCAAATACACATGCATGCGCACAGAAAGATGCTGCGTAAGTTACGCAAGCCTGTGGACCGCACTGAATGGATTACTACTCCTCAGGTAGTAAATGCGTTCTATAATCCTGGACTTAACGACATTAACTTCCCTGCCGCCATCTTAAAGTGGCCCTTCTTCGACCCTTCTGCTGACGACGCAATGAATTATGCAGCTATTGGTTCTGTTATTGGCCATGAAATGACGCACGGCTTTGATGACAGCGGTGCCAAATTCAACGGAGATGGCAATATGAAAGATTGGTGGACACCGAAAGACAAGAAGGCTTTTGAACAAAAAGGAAAAATGATAGTGGGTCAAGCCGATGGCCACGTAGTAGCCGAAAACATTAAGTTGAATGGAAAACTTACGCTTGGTGAAAACATCGCGGATCTTGGTGGTCTGGTTATAGCCTGGGACGCATATCAAAAACATCTTGAAAAGGGTGGTAGAAAAAATATTGAAGGATTTTCACCAGAACAGCGCTTCTTCCTCGCATTTGCCCAGATGGAACGGGCAGTATATCGTCCAGAAATTCTAAAAATGCGCGCATTGACCGACCCGCATTCCGATGCCCCATTCCGCATCAATATGCCAGTATCAAACTTCGAACCGTTCTACGAAACCTTCAACGTGAAAAAGGGCGATAAGCTTTACCGCGAACCAAAAAAGCGAGCAAAAATTTGGTAACTATGTCTGATGTAAAAATACCTCCTGCATGGAAAGCACTGCTTGAAGAGGAGTTTGAAAAATCGTATTTCAAAGGCCTCACTTCGAAAGTGCGGGAAGAATATCTACACGGCGCAGTGTTTCCCCATCCATCTAAAATATTTCGTGCCTTCGACTATTTTGATCCTAAAGATACAAAAGTAGTTATCTTAGGCCAGGATCCATACCACACGCCAGGCGTGGCACACGGGCTTTCCTTTTCAACTGAAAGTACAAATCGAATTCCTCCGTCCTTACTAAATATTTTTAAAGAAATAGAGTTGGAGTACGGCACTCAAATTAATAGAGACCCTGACTTAACTCGATGGGCAAAACAGGGAGTGCTTCTACTTAACGCGTCTCTTACGGTGAAAGCTGGTCTTGCAAACTCTCACGCAGAGTATGGTTGGCATATGTTTACAGACGCTGTTATTAAAGCGCTTTCAGAAAAAGAAGAGAGCATTGTTTTTATGTTGTGGGGCGCGTTTGCGGGCAAGAAGGAAGCAGAAATAGATTTTCTAAAACATCTCGTACTCAAAGGCCCACATCCTTCTCCCCTCTCAGCGCACAGAGGTTTCCTCGGCTGCAATCATTTTAAAGAAGCGAACATCTATCTAAAACGAAATGGGCGTACCGAAATAGATTGGGTAAATTAATTGACACATTGCACTTTTTAAACTATTTTCACTATGAAAGAACATCTGGGAGAAATAATTTGCGTAGATTTAACAAATCTGTAGACGATCGTGTGCGCGAAATCTGCGAGGATATTCTCGCTACAAAAGTTGAGATCGACGGAGTTCAGTGCTGGAACCGCCGGTATACAAGTAAACTGGGAACAGCCGGTGTTTATGAACGGTACGTCAGGAGTTTGTGCCAGAAGAGATTACTGAAGCTTGAAACTATTGGAAATAAAGATCCGTTCTTTCCCAAACTTCGAACCGTTCTTGCTTCCAAGTTTGATTCTCTGAGCAATCTCCAGCATATCCGTATCTATAAAGTCATGGATGGCGAGGCGCTCTTCAAACTTGCCAATGGACAAACAACCCTTTCTGAACTGCCGGATTAAAACCCAGGCAGCTTTTCTTTTTATGCGTGATGGTATTTGCCACCGCTCAAGATGGAAGTTGCGCGGTAGAGCTGCTCGGTAAGAATCACGCGGACGAGCATATGAGGAAATACAAGAGAGGAAAGTTTTATTGTTAGATTTGCACGTTCTTTTACTGTTTTATCTACTCCATACGCACCACCAATAATAAACGTAAGCCACTTACTCCCTTTCTGTTCATGGGTGTCAATAAGTTTTGCCAAACCGGGTGTATCAATATCTGCACCGCGCTCATCGAGAAGCACAACAAAATCTTCTTTGTCGATCGTTTTTAAAATCGTTTTCGCTTCATCAAGCGTTCCAGCAGGTTTAGGAAAATACCATTCTATTGGCAGGCGTTTACTCAAACGCAATTCATATTCAGCAATGGCGTCTCGATAGAGTGCATCATGCGCTTTGCCTGGAGAAATTATTAGAATTTTCACGAGTTAAATTTTTAGAGCGCCTTCTTCTTGAAGTAATTTTAGTTTACGCATTTCGCCACCGCGATTGTAGTCACCCACTTTACCGTCAGCACGAACAACACGATGGCACGGAACCTTCGGATCATAATTCATCGACATGATATATCCGACGGCACGCGCAGCGCCTGGTCTGCCAGCTTCCTGCGCAACTTGGCCATAGGTCATCGTTTTCCCTTTAGGAATTTTGGTTACAAGGGCACGAACTTTTTTTGCGAAATCAGAAGAGGGTGGAGTTTTCAGGTTTCTCATAGTTTTCTTGGGCTAGTTTCTTTGATTTTAGCACAGGTGCAGTTTTGGAGGGTCTAAACTGTAGAAGCGCCTTTCCTGCCGCTTCGCGATATCGACAATAATCGCACTCCTCACCCGCTGCAGGCAGTTCTTCGCTGTCGAGACAGGCCTTGAGGCGTATCAAGGCATCTTCAACCCAATCTGTTGAACCTTTGTACGGTACAAGGGTTAGTTCAAAGTCGAGCTTGCCATCAAAGGCTTCTCTATCTTTTGTTGCATTCGCATAAAACCAGTATCCCATATCAGATACTTTGAAGCCGTTTTGTCGGAGCAGCCATTGATAGATTTCAAGCTGGCGTTTGTAGCCGCGATGCCATTCTTCGTCGAGACTTTCTATCTTACCGTCCTTGCTTGTCGCTTTGTAGTCGATAACAATAAGCTCGCCATCTTTGTTTACCCAGATATCGTCCACTCCGCCTCGTACTGTGAGGCCAGTGGCTGCGTGCACGGTTTTAACTCCCTGACTAAGTGCATTGCGCCAATCATCCATTTTTGCATGAGCGAATGGTATGGCATCAAGACCATACTCTTTCGCAAGAGGATGCTGTGTACCAAGCGCG
The DNA here is from genome assembly GCA_964349995.1 of uncultured Candidatus Saccharibacteria bacterium. Classification (GTDB taxonomy): domain Bacteria; phylum Patescibacteriota; class Minisyncoccia; order Phycocordibacterales; family SBAW01; genus GWA1-54-10. The sequence goes on from CAYGIN010000015.1 coordinate 6,074, forward strand.
CGATGTGCATCAAGTTCTTTTTTAAGCAACGCGTCGACTGCAGAGTTTAGATTGAACGGAAACCCTGGCGGACGCGCAGTGCCCAGCTTGTTATCGATGTAGAAGCAGCGCGCGCATTCAAGAAATAGGTCAATCTTTGAACGCGAAAGAGTCCAACGTTCCCCGCCGTAGTTGTAGTTTGGGTTGCGGTTGGGTTTGTAGAATGAACTCATTCGAACAT
>CAYGIN010000015.1:6393-14115 GCA_964349995.1 uncultured Candidatus Saccharibacteria bacterium
CCGTAGTTGTAGTTTGGGTTGCGGTTGGGTTTGTAGAATGAACTCATTCGAACATTCTACCCTACTTGTCTAAAACTCCGTAACGGACGCGCATTATGCGTTCAAATCGAGAGAAGATGCTGAAGATTAGCAGGGCAATAATCGTTCCGGCGACAGCTAGTATGTAGAATCCGAACCCAGCTGCCATACCTATCGCTGCTACAACCCAGATGCCTGAGACAGTCGTTACTTCAACATGGTCACCCTTGAATGCGGCAAGGCCGCTGCCAATAAAACCAATACCAATAACTACAGAACCGGCTATTTGAAGCGGATTAACCCCTGAAAAAATGGATAATTCGTAAGCTGCGAGAGTTCCGAGGATGACAAACAATGCCGATCCAAGCGAGACCATGGCGTACGTTCGCATGCCCGCATGTTTGCCTGCGAGAGAGCGTTCAAGCCCCAACGCCATACCTAGCACCGCTGCAGCCAAAAGCCTGCATGAGTACTCGATCTCTAATGAGCTGATTGGGTCGAAAAAGTTCATGTGCTTATTTTGTTTGGAACGTAAGGGTTATAGGGTTACCATTTGCATCGCGAATTGCTGGGTCGTTGATCATTGAGAACATATGGTCACCGTCATCACGCGCTTCCCCTGCAAAGTAGCTCTGTCCTGGCAGTGTGCCGCGGAGCAGATCCACTACACCGCTTGAGCGGTCCTTTGTGAACAACGCTGCGCCAAGTACATTGCCTAACTGTCCGTTGTAATTTTCATAAATAACAACCCATGTTGGTACTTGCACTACTACATTCGAGATAGCAACTGTGAGCCCTGCAGTTTGTGGCGAGGCAACAACAAGCGAGCCGCTTGGGAACGTAGCTTGGGTAGTAGAGGTCGTGCCTGTTTGCGCGCCACCATTGTTTGTAGTTGTTCCAGAAGGAACTGTATTTGATGGAGTACCTGTTGGAGTTTTTTCGTTTCCAGTGATTGCCCACGCAATCCCCATCACAACAAGTATTGCGACTATTGTAATTATAAGATTTCGCATAGTGTGTGGTTTTGCCTGCACAGAATCCGCCGATCGGTTCTGGGGAACCGCGGACGGACTCTGCTTCGGCGTGCTATTCAGTGAAGCTGTAGGTTTTATAGAACTAATAGGTTGCGCCCATGAGAGCTGTGGCTTCTTATCATTTCCTGAGTTCTGTGGAGCATCCATACGTCTATCTGTTTATTGGTTAAATTATAGCTCTATGATAGCTCTTTCCCTGAAGCGCACAATAGGGCAGCTTCGTGAAGCACCTGCTCTACTTTCTTGGTAGCCATTCCAGTCGCAAGCAAGGCCTCCGTATGGTCCGCTAATTCACTGCACAGGACTATTTTCTGACTCAACAGGGCTGTTTTCTGGCTTTTTGAGAGGCTGGTAAGGGCGGTTATGGGGTAGAGTTTCGTAGCCTCAATACGGGTATGGAGATTATGCCCATGAGGATATCCCCAGCTCATAAGTTCCAGACCCTCGCATGTTGCATACTGTATTGCTTTGGTGGTGAACTTCGTATTTGTTACGATCATTCCCACAACGTTCTCTCTGTTCATTACGGCTTTTAAATCATCAATTCGCGCTTTGACGTATAGAGATACTTTCAAATCACTTTTTATAGCTGGAGTGTTATGAAATTTTGCTTCAACAAAAAACCTTTTCTCATTATTTTTCATAAGAACGTCTATCTCGTGTTCGACACATCCACCTTGTACAATCTGGCCAGTTTTTACATCTGTATATCCCTCTGCTTTAAATAACGCGGCAAGATACGTCTCGAAAGGAAATCCGGACGGTCCAAACTCAAGAATTGCTCGCTTGAGTGAGTAGTGTGAGGCTGTATCGCTGCGATGCCCGCGTAGTAGTGCGAATGCTTGGCGATATATTTCTTCTGTCGGGATGCCGTCATACAATCCTTTCGAAATTTCATCTACAATATGAACCGTCACTTCATCATTTGCCCCCGCCTTGTGGAGGGACGAACGAAGTTTGAGCGAATCAAAATTTTCAGTCGTGCCGTCTGCTTTTACAACCTTCACCGGCATATTATTGGTCTTCTACGAGCGTGTGTGGTATTTCCATTCCATTGAATATCACTGCGTCTATAACTGGAGTTGTCGTTCCACTACCTGTAAATGAAACTGAAAAATCAGCTTGTGTTTTTATTGCATCTGCGCACACTACACTACCTGCGGATACATGAATCTTAATGTGTGCGGGGTCTACACCTTCCGTCGATATACCGTTTGAAAGAGTGTCACATGAGCTGGCCAAAGAAACGATACCATCGTACATGTGCGTACTACCCTGGATCTTGTGATGCAAAATTAGGGGAATATCAATGGTAATTGCAGCGGCGACTTGCCCCTTGCTCTGCAGCGCCAAAAGTTGCCATGCGCCGAAGACAAGTATGGCGAGAAGTGCCAGTATCAGAACTGCAACCTTTTTTTGTCCCACACCCTAAGTATAGCCCTGACTAAGCAGTAAGCGTTGACTTGTCAACAATTCCTCCACCAAGACACCTTCCCTCCTTTGTGTATAGAACGAGCGACTGGCCAAGCGGCATATAATGAGGCTGTTGAAGCAGTACTTGTGTATTTCCTGTAATTTCTGCCGGAATAAGAGTTTGGTGATATCGATATTGGGCAAGCACCGAGGACTGTCCTTGGTCACCGATCCAGTTTGTTTCAGCAAGCGTGACGTCTGTTTTAGTCACACCCTTAGGAAATCGTTCTGTCGAAACAGTGATGGTGTTGAACTCAACATCTTTTCCAATAACAAAGTGGGCCTTTGTGTCAGAGGTCTGCGAAGAGAGCGTAAAACCATGTCTCTGCCCGAGCGTGTAGAGGGGGGCGCCGTCGTGACGTCCAACTACGTCCCCACTTTCTGAAAGCACATCTCCCGGCACAGGAGCCAATTCTTTATGGAGCATGTCTTCTATTGAAACATCCCCAAGAAAACACAGCCCTTGACTGTCTTTGCGACGGGCGTTTGGAAGATTAAATTTTTCTGCAAGTGTACGCACCTGCAATTTTTCTAGATTTCCAACAGGAAATATAGTTTTTTCAAGAATTTCTTTCTTGACCATCCATAGAAAATAACTTTGATCTTTCGAAGGGTCTTTGCCTGCATATAACAATCCGTTTTTTGTTTGGGCATAGTGCCCTGTGGCGACAAAATCCGCTCCATGCTCCATTGCAAACTCAAAAAATGCACCAAATTTTATTTCCCGATTGCATAACGTATCCGGGTTTGGTGTCCTGCCATGCGCAAACTCACCAAGCGAGGTATTAAATACTTGATTTTTGTACTCTTCGGATAGGTCAATTTCCAGAAACGGAATCTCTAGGTGTGCCGCAACTCGTATTGCGTCTATACGATCGGCACCTGCCGAGCACGGGTAGCCAGGCAATGCAATCCTAATAAATACACCTGTTACGTCATATCCCTGGCTCTGGAGCAGTGCTGCTGAGACAGCAGAATCCACGCCTCCTGAGAGGCCTACAAACACTTTCCCTTTACTTCTTCCAAACATACTACGGACAGTACCAATTTATTTACATTACTTCAAATATTTTCGTTGATTGGCGAGTTGTTCGTTGAAGGTTTTACTGTAGTGAAATGTTCCATCTTTATCGGACAGATAGTAAAGGTATGGTGTTGAGGTCGGCGTTGCAGCTGCAATAATGGCATCTAACCCGGGGTTTGTTATGGGGCCTGGAGGCAATCCTTTATATAAATAGGTGTTGTATGGAGAATCAATTTTATAGTCAGTTTGCAGGATTGCATCACCGGGTTTGCCAGTGATGTACGGGATGACCGCATCCACTTGTAGTGGCATGCCGAGTGTAAGGCGTTTCCATAAAATACCGGAGATAATTTGGCGGTTCGTCGTATCAGGCGCTTCTTTTTCAAGCAGAGATGCCATTATCACGGTGTCGGCCTGAGATTTCCCAGAAGCCTTAAGTACCTGCTGTACTGCAGAAGCACTGATGTGTGCAGCAAAATTATCTCGCATAGCTTCAACAATCTCCGCCGTGTTCTGTCCAACATAGAAGAAATAGGTGTCAGGAAAAAGATACCCTTCATACGGTTTTGCAAGTCTCAAAAATGTTTCTGAATCAAAAGCAGAGAGCGAGTTTTTGAATATTGTATTCATCTGCAAAACATTTGTTCCCTCCGGTAGGGTAACTTTGAGAGGCTTGAGATCAAACTTTCCTACGTGCAGACGCCACACGATGGAGAATGCATTTTGTGGCCCCGAAAAGTAATACGTGCCCGCGATGATGCGGCTGTGCGACCCAGAAAGGCGCAGCAAAACTTTGAAGACAAGTTCTGAACGAATAGCACCGTCGGCTCTTAGTGTTTCAGCAATATCAGATCCGGTCTCCCCGCTTTTCACTGGAAGTAAAAATTCCTGCGGAAATGAACGCGGCGGAGAAAAAAGCAAAAAATAGGACAGGAAACCAAGCAGAATGCCGCACAAAAGAGCTAGGCGAAGAAAAAATCCCATACTATTCCGGCAAGGTCGGTAGGTTGGTAGGTGCTCCGGATGTTCTTGAAGCAACTCGGTTAAGACCAGGTGTCTGTACGTTTGAATACGGGAAGTGCCACAGCGTCGCAACTTCTTCCGTGGTCATTATGGATGGTACCTGGTCATACGGTACAGAAAAATACGCGCGATATTTATAGTGGAAATATAGAAGGTTTTTAATAAACCTCTCGCGAATACCCATAAAATCTTCCCACGGGTAGTCAAACTGAATCAAGCCTCGCCCAGGTTTACCACCGAGATTATTTCCAGCTGACTTAAACACTTGAAACATACGGAATAGATAGGCGCCCCAAATGCCGTGGAATTTTTCTTTCTTTGCTATATACAGCACGCGTATACCAACTTCAAAAGGATTTTTGGTAAACGAGTGCTCAATACCCTTCACAATGTCACGTTCCCCTTCAGTCAAAGACATGGTTGGAGAACTGCTGGATTCAGTATCTTGAAGATCTTTACGTACGGACAGGCTACGTTTAGCTGCTGCTTTCATAATCTTTTCTATCTCTGCCTTCCCTTCCTCGATATAGCGTTTTTTTGATTCAGGAAAGCCGTACCATTCAAATGAGTTATGCGCCTTAATAACTAACTGATACCACAGATACTGGTCTTTACCGACATTGTTCATCAATTCCCAAATGTTGGTCATTGGATCAACTTTGGTCTCTGGCGTATCAGCATTCTTATCAAGCTCAAAATCAATATAGGTTCTAATAGGAGCTGCTTGCGGAAAATTTTTCATGTACTCGCCTCCCCAGAGTTCATACTCATTCAGATTGAAAGGCACCTTACTTACATAATCATCCACAGCAACTATGCGCGCTTCAGGGAATTGTCCGTAGATACGCGCTTCAATTGCCGAGTGCCATACTTTAAGTGCGTGGATGTAAAAACTTATGCGTCCCTCATTTGATGCAATTTCAAGTGACCACGTCGCCTTGTAGCCGCCTCTCAGAACACGGTCAAGAAACGTTGTTTCACCACCAGTGGTCCAAATTGAGGCAAGAAAAACTTCCATCGCGGCTGGCGATTTTGTTACCTCAGCTGGCAATTGGATCTCCAGCAACCCTTTTTCTCGTGAGAACCAAAATTTATAACGTACGTAGTGGATCCAGGTAATAAAAAGTATTATTCCTAAGAAAAGTGGAAGCCAAATAGGAGAAAGAGCGACAAGCATAGCAAGTGTCGCAGAGATAGTTGCGGGGTCATTTAATGCCGCGTACCCAATAAGCAAAAGAAGTGCAATTGGCGCGAGGACACTCTCCTCAAGGTGCCAGCCGTCCATAAATTCGCGGATTTTCTCTGCCTCGTGATGCAGGATCATATGCTATAGTATACCGCAAAGCCTATGATCTGGTTTGCTGATTTTTGGGATAAAGTACTCGCTACCCCATTTCACTACGTTGAAGCGTTATTCGCTTTTTTGGCAGCTCTCGCATTTCTTGTGTTTCTGCGTGGATGGCTGGGCAGTATCGGCAACGTTTTTAAAATGAATGCCCACGAAGAACATTTGGAGCACGCAAATACACGCCAGATTTGGGGTGTTCTTTTGCTAGCGGCATTGTTTTTTGCATGGCAAATTGTTCGCACCATGGCGTCGTGGTTTGGATTTAACGATGGTACACAAACAACCCTCGGCTATTGGTTTGCCGGAATCGGTATCGTTCTCTGGATTTTTATATTTCTTAAAAAACAACTCTTTACAGGAGGTGGAGGAGGCCATTAGCCAAAACAAAAAAATTAAAGCTATTTAACTAGGGAGAAGCGGCCGTCTTTGCCTCGTTTGAAATATTTCTGGTTCTGGAGGTTTACGACGATAGTGCCTGGTTTGACGTGACGTTCCTTCATAACCTTCTCGATGATTTCATCTTTAGTGAGAGGGCCATTCGCACGGAGTATTTCGCGTACAACATCGCGCACGACGCCAGAAGTATAGCCCCACTCTTTAAGTGCATACATGCCACGACCTACGAGAACAAAGCGGCTGTCTTTAATAAGTTCATTGTGTGTCGTTGCAACGTGCGCTGCACGGCCGAAAGTCTTTTCGATAAGCTGAGCAACTTCGCGGAAGTGCAAAGGAGATCCGTGTTTCTTAACAGCCAAATATGCGTAGTCGCGCACACCCTTAGTTTTAACGTTGGGAGATGCTGAATGTCCCCATTCACCGAGTGGGTTCTTGCCAACATTCTTTGAAATTGCGAGCCAGCGCTTCAAAATCTCATCGTTACGGTGTTTATCGTTAATAGTTTGAAGTTCTTTCAAGAAACGGTCGATCATTTCACCTTCTGGAATAAGATCTTCATCAGAGAGGCCTCCGTAGAGCGTCTTAAGTGAAGATTCAACTTGCTTTGCAAGATCAGCATCAACATACCAGCAACGGTTTACTTCATCGTCTTCTTTGCGGAATTTGAATGGGTCGCCAAGTACGAGTAGGAAGTAAATGTGGTTCTGCATTGACGCATCCTTCGTAATAAAATTCAGAAGATCATCTTCGCAGACGATACCACCAAGAGAATCAATGATGCGTTCAAGCTCTTCAAATGCTGAGGCTGCTTCACCAAAAGTTGGAGATTTCTTAAGTGCTGCAAGAGCGTGGTTTTCAATCTGACGTACGCGTTCACGGGTAATGCCATAGCGCTGTCCAATAGCCTCAAGGGTGACGCGCTGTGGGTTTGTACCCAAACCAAAGCGCTGTTCAAGCACGGTGCGAGAACGCTCAGGAAGTGAGCTAAGGAGTTTTTTGGCGATTGCTTTTGGCTTAAAGCCTGTCTTGTCAGGTGTTTTTTGGCTTACTGTCGGCATATATTTACGTGTGTTCTAATATATCACACCCTATTCTATTGGTCAAATTGGTCAGTTTTATGCCAATTCCACAACAAAATTGATGATCTTACCAGGGACATAGATTGCTCTTAATTCTTTGCTACCGATAAGTTTTGGAGCAATCTCGGCGCTTGAACGCGCTGCAGCCAAAGCTTCTTCCTCCCCTGCCCCAGATGCCAATTCAATCGTTGCTCGGGTCTTGCCATTTATCTGGATAGCGACAGTAACAGTGTCAGCAACTGTTTTTGCTGGGTCATACGTTGGCCAGACGGCTGTGTGGATAGATTCTGTAGCCCCTAGCCTCTCCCAGAGTTCGTCAGTGACGTG
>CAYGIN010000016.1:0-13279 GCA_964349995.1 uncultured Candidatus Saccharibacteria bacterium
GCATCAACACCGTCCACTTCAAACAAAATGCGGCCTGGCCAAATCTGAACTTCGTATCCAACTGGATCTCCCTTACCCTTACCGAGCTTAACTTCAGCTGGCTTCTGAGTATATGGCTTGTCTGGGAATATGCGGACCCATGACTTACCTGTCTTGCCGAGTGAGCGTGCGATAACTTTGCGTGCGCTTTCAATTTGGTTTGAACGAACGCGCGCTGCAGTTGTAGCCTTCAAACCATGGCTACCGAAGGCAATTGTTGCGCCACGCGAAGCAATCATGTCGCGCTTAGGATTGCGACGCATCGTGTGAGACTTTCTAAATTTTACTTTTTTAGGAAACAACATATATTATTTTTCTTTTCCCTTGTCCGCAAAGACTTCTCCCTTGTATATCCAGACTTTGATGCCGATAACACCAAGCGGAAGGTTTGCGCGTTCTTTTGCGTAGTCGATGTTTGAGCGGAACGTCTGAAGAGGTACGCGGCCTTTCTTAAGTTCTTCAGTGCGGGACATAGAACCACCACCGAGCATGCCGCCAAGTGCGATACGAACACCCTTAACATCGCGGTTCGCCATAACCTTTTCAACCGTCTGTTTCAAAACGCGGCGGAATGGGAGGCGCTTTTCCAAACCTTCAGCGATCATGTATGCGACGATAGCTGAGTTGCTTTCAGGAGAGCGAATTTCTTCGATATCGAGTTTGATTTCAGGCGCATTCAACTTGTGGCGTGTCAAAAAGCCAGTGATCTTGTTCTTAAGTTTTGTTGAACCCTCACCTGAGCGGCCGATTATGATACCTGGGCGTGAGGTTGAAATCTTGATGCGAAGAGTCTTGTCGTTACGCTCAAGTTCAATACCACCAATGTACATACCGCGAAGTTCTTTCTGCAAAAACTGGCGCAAGAGAATGTCCGCCTTCAGATATTCCTGAAATTTAGGGCCCGTCGCAAACCAGCGATGACGCCAGTCATGGATGATTCCCAAACGATGTGCAAATGGATTTACTACTTTAGACATATTATTTTGCGGTTTCTTTCTTCTTCTTTGGCATTGGTGTCACCGTAAGTGTAACAATGCTTGTCTTCTTGCGGATAGGTGATGCCTTGCCGCGGGCGCGTGGCATAAAACGCTTGAAGACAATACCCCCGTTAACTTCGATTTTTGAAATGACGAGCTCAGATGCGCCCTCCCCTGCGTTTGCCATCGCAGACTTGATGAGCTTTTGCATCGGCTCAGATGCACGCTTTGGAAGCATAGAAAGTTCTGCGAGAGCCTGGGCTACGCGCTTACCGCGAACAAGATCGGCAACCAAACGCACCTTGCGGGGCGACTGGCGGTAGTTCTTAAGTTTTGCGGTTGCGCCTGCCATATATTATTTCTTTTTCTCCTTAGTATCGGTAGCAGCTTTTGCGGCCTGTGCAGAAGCGATTTCAGACTCTTTCGCCTTCTGTTCCATTTCTTTCTGCATCTTACCTCCGTGACGGACGAATTTCTTTGTAAGAGCGAACTCACCCAAGCGGTGACCCACCATGTCTTCTGAAACCAACACTTCTATATGTGTTTTGCCGTTGTGAACGCCGAATTTGAATCCCACCATTTCTGGTGCGATCTGGCTGCGGCGTGCCCACGTCTTAATAACCTCAGCTGTCTGGGGTTTCTTGCCCTCAATTTTCTTGAGGAGCTTCTCGTCTACGTATGGTCCTTTTTTAAGACTGCGTGCCATATTTTGCCAAATTAAATTCCCCTGCTCGCCGTAGGCAGAGAGCGCCTAGACCTTGCAGCACGGGATGAGCAGATACTACAGGATTACCCTTGCGTATGCAAGTTTTGGGGTTATGCTCTACCTTAGAGAGTGACTAGGGTAAAAACATCTCATTAAGGGAGGCTAGCCAATGACTATCGAAAGTAAGGTTGATTTCGCTCGACGCGTTGCCGATACCGCCGAAGCCATCGCGTACGGTGCCGCGCTGCAACAGGCAGCCGCTTCCACTGAAGATGAGTTCATGGCCGAACACGCCGCCGCGCTGGCTCACGGTATGCAGACAGCGCCCCAAACGCCTGTCGTCCTATTCAAACCCCCCGCCTGAAAGCGGGGATTTCTTTTTTATTATTGAGCGCTTCCGCGTTTGCCGACTTTGCGGCGAGAAACGATAAGGTAGTTTGAGTACTTCTTCGGACGGCGGGATTTTTGACCCTTGCCTGTTGGTTTACCCCACGCAGACTTTGCGCGGCGCAGACCGCGGCCCTGACGGCCTTCACCGCCGCCGTGTGGGTGGTCTACTGGGTTCATCGCAGTACCGCGAACTGTTGGGCGGATACCCATCCAGCGCGAGCGACCTGCCTTACCGACAACAACCAAGTGGTGTTCGTCGTTTGAAACTTCACCGAGGGTTGCGTAGCAGGTATCAAGTACTTTGCGCACTTCGCTTGAAGGCATCTTCAAGTCTGCGTAGCCCTGGTCGCGAGCAATAAGTTCAATGTGAGTACCTGCTGAGCGGCCGAGTTTGCCACCGTTGCCTGGTTTGATTTCTACGTTGTAGATAAATGCGCCGATAGGCATATCCTTAAGGGGCATGCGGTTACCTGGGGTTGCAGGAACGTTCTCACCAGTCTGGATTGTGTCCCCTACCTTTGAGCTACCTGGCAAAAGCATGTAGCGGCGTTCACCGTCCTTGTAGAGAACGAGGCCGATAAAGCCAGAGCGGTTTGGATCGTATTCAATAGTTTCAACAACGCCAGGAACCATTTTTTTGTATGTGAAATCCACTTCGCGGTAAAGGCGCTTGTGGCCTCCTCCCTTGTGGCGAACGCTGATGCGGCCCGCATTGTTGCGACCCACTGAGCGCTTACCTCCTGTGGTAAGTGCCTTAAATGGCGCGTGGCCTGACAACTTCTCGCGGAAGTTGATGCCGGTCATGTGGCGGCGTGATTTTGTGTATGGTTTATAGGATTTCATAGTGATGTCTTAGAAATTTACACGATCTCGATCTTATCTCCCTTTTTAAGGTAGACATATGCCTTCTTTCCTCCGGCAGTCATACCCTTACGGTTTGTATTGCGGGTCATAACCTGCTTGCGTGGGATGTGCGCAACGCGGACTGAGCGTGGAGTTACTTTAAAAAGTTCAGAGATTGCTTCTGCAATTTCTTTCTTGTTTGCAGTCATAGCAACGTTGAAAACGTAGACGCCGCTTTCGCTCATGTATGCGCCTTTTTCAGTGATGCGCGGAGAAATGATGATATGTCCAGGATGCTTTTTCATACTATTTGTCTTTCTTTACGACGCGCTTGCTACCAAGTGTTACAAATGCGGCTTCGGGGTTTGCGATGATAAGATATTTGCTCGAAAGTACGTTGACTGGGTTGAGCGTACGAACTTCTTCAACATTGATGTTACCGATGTTTGCGAAGCTTTTTACTGTTGCGGTGTGACGTTCAGGAAGCGCAATGAGTGCTGCGTTGCTACCGCGCTTGAAGCTGAAACCTGCCTTGGTGAAATTACCAATGATCTTCTTTGCTTCTGCGGTCTTAGGTGCCGCCATTTCAAGGCTGTCGATGAAGATAATTTCGCCATCTTTCCACTTGCGTGAAAGTGCTACGAGCAACGCCTTCTGGCGTGCCTGGCGGTTAATCTTCTGTGCGTAGTTCTTTTCGTTGCGAGGTCCGTGTGTAACGCCGCCGCCCTTCCAGATTGGTGAGCGAGATGAGCCGTGACGTGCGCGGCCAGTACCCTTCTGCTGCCATGGCTTCTTACCGCCGCCGCGAACCTCACCGCGGTCTTTAGTGTGAGCAACCGGAGTGCGGGCATTTGCCTGCATCGCAGTTACGACACTGTGAAGAAGGTCTGCATTAAATGGCAAACCGAAAATGTTTTCAGGGAGTGTAACTGTTCCCTTCTTTTCGCCTTTGATGTTGTAAAGTGTTGCTTCCATAAAATTTTATTATCCGCGGATTTCAACAAGCGTACCGCGGCGGCCTGGGACGGCACCTGCAATAACAATCTCGTTCGTTTCAGGATGTACCTGCAAAATCTGCAGATTGCGAACTGTAACACGGTCACCACCCATGCGGCCTGCCATGCGCATACCTTTAGCCACACGACCGCCCGCGCGACCGCCTGAACCGCCGATAGAACCTGGTGAACGTTCAGAGTGCTTCTGACCGTGAGAACGTGGACCTCCGTGGAAGCCATGGCGTTTGATAACGCCCTGGAAACCCTTTGCCTTTGAAATTGCAGACACCTGCACCTTCTCGCCTGCCGTAAAGACGGTCACATCGATAGTGCCACCTACTTCAACACCTTCTGGAAGGTTGCCGTCGCGCTGGCGGATTTCTTTAAAGTTCTTGAGTGATTTGCCCTTAGCGTGGCCAACCTGTGCCTTGTTAGCACGGCCTTCTTTTACCTCGCCAGAACCGATCTGAACGGCATTGTAGCCTTCTTTTTCCTTAGTTTTGAGTTGGGTTATAACCGCAGGCTGAGCCACGATTATCGTTGCTGCATGCGCAATGCCGCCTTCATCAAAGACGGTAACCATGTGCTGTTTTGTTCCGAGTATAAACTTCATGTTGTCTAGTGGTCCCTCTGGGCTCAGATGCCCGGGACATGGATCAACTCTTCCTATGTAGAGTCCCGATGAATATACACGAGACCCGTATTTTATGCAAACGTCGGTCTAAAGGCGACGCCTTTAGACCTTACACCCAGGTTGCGAGGATGAAGCCGATGAGGAGAAGTTGGACGAGGTAGTAGCCGTTGACCAAAAACCACCACTCCCAGTTTTTCTTATCGAAGAAGACAAGATTGGTTGTTGCAGGTAGCACGAAGCCAAGAAAAGCTAGAGACACAACCATGAACGCAGAGCTGATTCCCTTCAGAGCGTAAAAAACTTCTGCAAACATAAGGAAGTTAGCAAATGCGAATGCTGTAAAAAGTGCCAGGATGAAAGTAAACGCGTAGTTGCGCATCATTTTGCGCTTCATGGCTGGATCTTTTTTATACTTCTCAACATCAGCCTCCGTGACACCCTGAAGCTTCATATATTTCTTTCCAAACAATGGCCCGTACCAAATAAAACCTAGAATCATGCTCACTACTCCACATCCAAGTATCGCCCAATAATTTATTATTACTTCCGTCATATGCCCTCAATTATATCAAACACAAAAGCCCCTTGCGGGGCTTTTGTTTGCCGAAGGTTTTCCCTTTGGCTGCAACACAAGACCTGACAATAACTAAGGTATATGCCTAAAAAATCTTGAGTCAAGTTCGTCCTACAATTTAGCGAATGGGTGTTCAAATAGTTTTGAATGTTGAGTAGTAAAAAATTAAAATTACTGAAAAAGAAAAACTCCCCCGTGAGGAGGAGTTTTTCTATTCTTTTCGACTTGATTGTTGATTAGACCATCTTCACCTCGATCGTCACGCCGGATGGGAGCGAGAGGTTGGTGAGCGCTTCGATAACCTTTGCGCTAGGCTCGAGAATGTCTATCACACGCTTGTGAATGCGCATCTCGAACTGTTCGCGTGCGTCTTTGTAGACGAAGGTTGAGCGGTTGACGGTGTATTTTTTGATCTCAGTAGGCAGAGGTATTGGACCTGCAATCTTCGCATCGTAGCGAAGTGCGGTGTCCATAATCTGGCGGACTGACGCATCAAGCACTTTGTGCTCGTATGCGCGCACTTTAATGCGGAGCTTCTGGACTGCAGCCGGAGCTGCAGTTTTCTTTGCGCGCTTGGCTGGTGCTTTTTTTGTTTCTTCGGTAGCCATAGTTATTTGAGTCTAGTTCCCCTCCCTTTCGGGACGCTATCTATACTCGATTAGCTTACTCTTCTAATTTAGAACGCAACACTATTTGATTTAAATAGTTGCTACGCAACTATTTTCGTAACGACACCTGCGCCGACGGTCTTACCGCCTTCGCGAACTGCGAAACGAGTCTTCTCTTCAAGCGCAACCGGTGCTGTAAGTTTTACCTTAAAGGTAACCGTGTCGCCTGGCATAACCATTTCTACGCCTGCAGGAAGGGTTACTTCGCCAGTTACGTCCGTAGTACGAACGTAGAACTGAGGCTTGTAGCCGGTGAAGAATGGCGTGTGACGACCACCTTCATCCTTAGTAAGAACGTAAATTTCTGCTTCAAAGTCTGTGTGTGGAGTTACTGAGCCTGACTTTGCAAGAACCTGACCACGGTGAATGTCTTCTTTCTTCGTACCGCGGAGCAAGATACCTGCGTTGTCGCCGGCCATACCAGATTCGAGCTGTTTGTTGAACATTTCGATACCAGTAACAGTGGTCTTTGTAGTTGGGACGAGACCGATGATTTCGATTTCTTCACCTACTTTAACTGAACCGCGTTCAATGCGGCCTGTAACTACCGTACCGCGACCTTCAATAGAGAAGATGTCTTCGATAGGCATAAGGAATGGCTTATCAGTTTCGCGGACTGGGTCTGGGAAGTAGCTGTCCATGGTGTCGATAAGGTCTTTAACCTTCTGTGACCATTCACCGCTAACATCAGTGCTCTCAAGAGCCTTAAGACCTGAACCCTTGATAACTGGAGCGTCAGTGTAGCCTTGTTTTGCAAGAGCTTCCTTAACTTCTTCTTCGACGAGATCTACGAGATCTTTGTCGTCAACCATATCTACTTTGTTGAGGAAGCAGATGATCTTAGGCACACCAACCTGCTTTGCAAGAAGGATGTGTTCACGAGTCTGGGGCATAACGCCGTCAGTTGCAGCAACTACGAGCACTGCGCCGTCCATTTGAGCGGCACCTGTGATCATGTTTTTAATGTAGTCTGCGTGGCCCGGAGCGTCGATGTGCGCGTAGTGGCGCTTAGGCGACTCATATTCCGAGTGGTGGAGCGCGATAGTAATACCGCGAGCCTTTTCTTCAGGAGCGTTGTCGATACCATCGACTCCTTCAACGCGAGAGCTGTAGCCCTCTGCCTTGAGCATGTCGAGGGTGTGGAGAATAGACGCAGTGAGCGTCGTCTTTCCGTGGTCGACGTGACCGATGGTGCCGACGTTCATGTGCGGCTTTTGTCTGTCAAATGTTGCCATACAAAAATGGATTAAATACTAATTACACAATAATTAAGCACAGCCAAACACGGCTTTTCTACGTGTTAGAGCCATAGTAACCAAAGCCGCCAATTTCTGCAAGTAAATTAGAAGCAGTACGAAACGTTAGGGCAGCCATACTGGTCAGTCCCAGACACAAGTGTTTGTCCCGCAGGGCATGAAGTAAGTTGCTGTATGTAACCGCATTGAGGCTGCTGACAATAGGAACCCATTGAACATCCGTCGTAGTCGGTGCCGAGCGATACAAGTATTCCATACTGACATGAGGGATTTGTCACAGTAGGACATATTCTATTTTGATTTTGACTTTGGCCTGCAGGCATTTGGCAAACTTTTCCAAGCGCACAACCATTATTGTCGAAACCGAGTGAGATAAGCGTGCCTCCTGTACCACAGACAGGTTGAGGAACTAGGGGACATGTTATCCGCTGCATAGGCGGTTGTGCCATAGTAGACTGACATCCAATCAAAGCTCGGGTGCGTGCACCAACCAAACCAAAACCAGTTGTTGTCTCGTCACCCGAGGAAACAATACCCGCACTAACTTGGAATTGGCGCACCGCTGCGCGCGTCAACGGACCGAAGTAGCCTGTTGCTGAACCCGGGGGCAGTAATCCTTTTTGTATCAAAAAATTTTGAAGGTTTTCTACCCCTGTCCCCCGTCCTCCTATCTGCATCGTCGCAACGGGTAATTGTGCGCACGCGACCGCTGTTGCTGTAGAAGATTGCACAGGTACTATCGATGGAGTAAGAGTCGTAGGAATTGCAGTTGCAGTTGATGGCACTGCGACCGTGAGAGTTGCAGGAATAAGCAAAAGACCGTTGTTATATAAGTAGAGTTTATATAAGCCACTTATAAGATTGGACAGTTGTACAGACCAGCGACCGGATGAAACGGGCGTGGTCGGGCTGGCATACACTGTTGAACCGCCACTGTTTTGCACAGTAAGACTAACGTTCTGTGTGTTTGAAGTACCGGTTATGGTAGGAGATGACATTGTCGCAATAAGCGAACTCTGGTCAAACGAGATTGTTGTTGTCGCACAGTTTGGATATGTGCCCGTGGTACCCGCCGGACACACACTTCCCTGTGCTGTTGGAACATTATTTATTGGGAGTGTAATAACACTTGATGCTCCGCCGCAGGAATTTTGTGCTGTGACGGTTATTGTATATGTTCCAACTTGCAATGGTGCGCCAGAAAGAACCCATAGGTGCAGGACTGTGCCGCCCGCAACAAGAGTCGTCTTCTGGTCCTGAAGTTCAATACCAGTGGGCAGACCCGTGGCAGTCACTGTTGGCATATACGGTCCATCTATCGTTGAAAGGAGCGGTAAGTTCCACGGCGTGTTTAGAGACGCCGGTGTCATCTTGAATGAATAGAATGAAGGTGCCACGCAACCAGAGTTTTGCGAAGTAGCTGTACTGGTCGTCTGCGCGAATGATGTCTCAGGTAACTGCAATGCAATCACCATAGACAACAGCACTGCTGTGGTGACCGCAAAGTTACCGAGCGCAAACATTCGTGATAGACGATGTACGGACATATAATTTTATAAAAATTTAGAGAATAAATACGAGAAAGGGCGTCCCGTTTCCGGGATGCCCTGTTATCTCCAGTATATTCTTTCTCCCCTACTCTACAAGGAGCGAGTGTTGATATCTTTATTTTTTAAGCTTCGCTTATTTTCTTGCGGCGATGATATCGGCAGCCACGTTTGGTGGAACGACTTCGTAGTGGTCAAACTCCATCGTGAACGAACCGCGACCTTCAGTCATTGAACGGAGTGAGCTGGTGTAGCTGAACATTTCTGCAAGCGGCACCTTTGCTTTAACAGCACGTGCCAAACCGCGCTCTTCCATACCTTCAATAGTTCCGCGCTTACTTGAGAGAGAGCCAGTTACGTCACCCATGAACTTTTCTGGGACGACAACTTCGACTTTCATAATAGGCTCAAGCAATACTGACTTTGCGGCTTTGGCTGCTTCTTGGAAGCCCATCGATGCCGCGATTTTAAAGGCAATTTCTGATGAGTCCACATCGTGGTACGAACCATCATAGAGTTCTGCAGAGATATCAACCATTTTGTAGCCTGCAACAATACCGCGTTCCATTGCCTCACGAATACCCTTTTCAACTGGGCCGATAAATTCTTGCGGAACCACGCCACCCTTAATGCTGTTGATGAACTCGAAGTGGTCTTCGCGCGTAACGTTCTTTGGAATTTTCTTTTCAGGATCAAGTGGTTCAAGCGGCTTGAGACGTAGGCGGACGTGGCCGTACTGACCCTTACCTCCTGTTTGCTTGATGTATTTACCTTCCGCTTCTGCTTGCTGCAAGATGGTTTCGCGGTATGCAACCTGAGGCGTACCAACGTTTGCCTCAACGCCGAACTCGCGCTTCATGCGGTCAACCAAGATTTCCAAGTGAAGTTCACCCATGCCTGAGATAAGAGTTTCCATAGTTTCTGCATCAGTCGAGACACGGAAGGTTGGGTCTTCGTCGGCGAGCTTCTTCATTGCCATACCCATCTTTTCCTGGTCAGCTTTTGTTTTTGGCTCAATGCGGAGAGAAATAACTGGTTCAGGGAATTTAATTTGTTCGAGCTGAATTGGATTTGCTTCATCGCAGAGTGTGTGAGAAGTTTTTGTGTCCTTCAAACCTACAGCTGCAGCAATTTCACCTGCATACACTTTCTTCACCTCTTCGCGTTCGTTTGCTTGCAAGCGCACAATGCGACCGAGGCGTTCTTTCGAACCGGTCGTTGAGTTGTAGATATAAGAACCTGCTTCAATAGTTCCTGAGTAGACACGGAAGAAGGTTAGCTGGCCGACGAATGGATCTGCCTGGAGTTTAAATGCGAGTGCGCAGAATGGTTCAGAGTCTGAAGCAGTGCGAATTGTTGGCTCGCCTGTGCGAGGGTCGGTACCTGTAACTGGCGGCATGTCCAAAGGAGATGGAAGGTAGTCGACAACTGCGTCGAGCACCAACTGCACACCCTTGTTCTTAAGAGCTGAACCGACATAGACTGGAAAGATTTTGTTCGCGATAACAGCCTTGCGGAGCATTGCCTTCAACGCTTCGAGCGTTGGTTCTTTGCCTTCAAGGTAGTCAGTCATCATCTGATCATCGTTCTCGACGATTTTTTCAATGAGTTCTGCGCGATACTTTTTCGCCTCGTCCATCATGTTTTCAGGGACTGGCATTTCAACAACATTGTCGCCCATGGCTCCTTCGTTTTTGTAGGCCTTCAAAGTCAAAAGGTCGATGATGCCTTCAAATACATCTTCTGCACCAATCGGAATCTGCATACGAACTGCGTTTTTCGTAAGGCGGTCGAGTATCGAAGCGTATGACTTTTCAAATGACGCCCCTGTGCGGTCGAGTTTGTTGATGAAACATACGCGTGGCACGCTTGCTTCATCAGCATAACGCCAGTTTGTTTCAGATTGTGGTTCTACACCGGCAACGCCGTCGAAGACGCACACTGCACCGTCGAGAACACGCATTGAGCGCTTCACTTCTACGGTAAAGTCGATGTGGCCTGGAGTGTCGATGATGTTAAAGCGATATTTCTTAGAGATATCTTTTTTATCAGCTTCATCAGTGCGGCTCCAGAAACAAGTAATAGCAGCGGCAGTAATAGTAATGCCGCGCTCTTTTTCTTGTTCCATCCAGTCGGTGGTTGTTCCACCGTCGTGCACTTCACCGATTTTGTGCTGTGAGCCGGTGTAATACAAAATGCGTTCAGACGTGGTGGTCTTTCCTGCATCGATGTGTGCGATGATTCCGAAGTTACGAACTTTCTCTAGGGGGTAGTCTCTGGTGTCAGCCATAAATAATTGAGGATTAAAAATAGCGCGAAAGCGCGTTGCCTATACAATACTGTAAATTAGGAAAAAGAAAAGCCCGCCAATTTACTTGGAGGGCTCGGATTCTGCCTTACGGGCATGTATAGCCGCAAACAGGAGGTCGTGCTCACGTTCACAGAGCAGACAGTCTGAAGGGCGCGGAGCGCCATGGGCACAGTCCACGAGAGATCTTTTGACCCTGGACCCGTCGCCCGTGGCAGGGTCGAAGGAGGTTTCGTTTTTTTCATCGGCCATAGTAAGCCACTCCCCTGAAAACCAAAGACCAGCAAACGCTGGTCTTTACAACTACACTATTTAAAAAAAGTTTCAACCTACCAAGCGAAGTGGGCGAAGGCTTTGTTTGACTCTGCCATCTTGTGAGTATCTTCGCGCTTCTTGATTGCTGGACCTTCGTTCTTAGATGCTGCGATGATTTCTTCAGCAAGGCGGTTTGCCATCGGCATGCCTTTGCGTGCGCGTGCTGCTGCCAAAATCCAGCGGTATGCGAGTGCTTGCTTGCGTTCAGGGCGAACTTCGCGAGGCACTTGGTAGTTTGCACCACCGACGCGGCGTGAGCGGATTTCCATTGCAGGACCGACGTTGCGGAGCGCTTCTTCAAAAACTTCGAGAGGGCTTTCTACTTTAGTTTTTTCTTGGATGATATCAAATGCATCGTACACAACTTTGCGTGCAGTGCTCTTCTTGCCGTCCCACATAACAGAGTTGATGAACTTCTCAACCTTGGTTGAGTTGAATTTCATGTCAGGACCGACGATATTACGATTTTTTACTGGTCGACGCATATAAATTATTTCTTACCTCCCTTACTACCTGCGCGTTTAACACCGTAACGTGAGCGAGAAACATTGCGCTTCTCAACTGCGCCTGCATCGAGGCGACCACGAACGATTTGGTAACGAACGTTGATGTCTTTCACGCGACCTGCGCGAACCATAACAACTGAGTGTTCCTGGAGGTTGTGGCCTTCACCTGGGATGTAGGCAGTAATTTCCTGACCGTTGGTCAAGCGAACGCGGGCGATTTTGCGGATAGCTGAGTTAGGCTTGCGGGGAGTCATGGTCGTTACTTTCGTGCAGACGCCGCGTTTAAATGGAGATGCGTAGAACACAGGGCGGTTTTTGAGAACGTTGAAACCGCGACCAAGGGCAGGCGACTTCGACTTGCTCTTCAATTGTTTACGTCCTTTGCGGACGAGTTGTGATATACGTGCCATGTATCGAATGAAAAACGCCCGAAAGGCGTTGCCCACAATCTACTATATAGAGTGAATCTACGCAACTTTCCTTCTATTGCCCCACCAAGAGCGTAAAGGTTCCCTGTACGACAAAGGCAAAATAAGGGTAGAGCATGAACAAAACAACCAAAATAAGGAGTGTGCCGGAGAAGACTCCTACGCGCTCAAGGCTCGATCGGAACGATTCATAGGCACGGCCAACCACAGTGCGAGTGCCAAGTAGCCCAGATAGCACTTTTGAACCATCAAGTGGCGGAATAGGAATGAGATTAAACAAGGCCAACAAAAGGTTTATGTATACGATAGTGGCAAACGCAGTCAGTGTTTCGGTTGTCATAGCAACACTCCCGGCACGTATAAGGATGGCAAAAATGAACGCGAGAAGGAGGTTCGTGCCAGGACCAGCTGCTGCCACGAGGGTCTCGGCCCACTTCCCTTTCAAGTTATAGGGATTGTATGGAACTGGCTTCGCGTAGCCAATCAAAAATGGAGAGTGTGTAAATACCAGCAAAGCAGGCAGAATAATAGAGCCTATTGGATCTATATGGGAAATCGGGTTAAGGGTAAGCCGGCCCTCGAGACGGGCGGTCGGGTCGCCGAGATAATTGGCCATATAACCGTGCGCCACCTCGTGGAGAATCACCGAGACTATGAGGACTATGAGGCCGAAGATGAGATCCGTTTGCATATCAACAAAAACATGATAGCATGTCCAAGCTACACATATGGCAAAGATTTGTCCCATCACGAATAAAGGCTCTCTAGTTGCTGGCGGATACAGCAACCGCATTCGTGCTACCAAATTCAACCCTACTGGCTCTGTCCGCAAGCAGGTAAACCTCCAGAAGAAGCGTATTTTCGTCCCTGAACTCAACAAGACCATAACCGTGACGGTTTCAACCCAAGGACTCAAAACCATCACCAAGAACGGTGCCTACAAGACCCTTAAAAAGGCTGGTCTTATCTAATTCGGTCTAATTCTGACTTCATTCCTCTGTAGTACTATAGAGGTATGGATTACACAGCAAAAACTTTTAATATCCCCGAACTTGAGGGGATTTCTTCTAAATCGGTAGAAGATCATATTGGT
>CAYGIN010000017.1:0-3206 GCA_964349995.1 uncultured Candidatus Saccharibacteria bacterium
GCTGCGGTGTTCTTCTTCAAGATGCCGCGCTTAAGTGCTTTGTCTATCGCCTTGTACGCTGCAGCGAGTGCTGCCTTGTCGCCCTTAGGGGCAGTGCGTACTGCCTTCGTAGTCTCACGTATAGCATCCTTGCGGACACGGTTCATAGCCTGTTTACGTACAGACTGGCGGAGGGCCTTCTTTGCTCCTTTTGTGATTGCCATGCAGGAGATAGTACGCAATATTCCCAAGAAAGGCAAGCTTTGCTTAGGTTGATTCCTCTATGTATCATTGGAGTATGATCGGCAAACTAACGGGGCGACTAGGTAGCACCGCCACTCCAGGCGAGGTGCTTATTGAAGTCGGCGGTGTCGGATATTGTGTCCGCACCCCCCTTCTTGCCCTCGACATCCTCAAGAACACCGGCTCCGAGGTCTCTCTATTTATATATACGCGCGTCGCAGAAGACGCTCTCGACCTCTACGGCTTCCCTACTGAAGAGGAGCTCACCTTCTTTAAACAGCTCATGAGTGTCTCGGGTATTGGCCCAAAGACCGCTCTTGGAATCTTAAATGTGGCAGATGTTACTTCCCTTAAACGCGCCATCGCTGCCGGCGATTCAGTTATGCTCACCAAGGTGTTTGGCATCGGAAAGAAAAGTGCGGAGCGTTTGGTTGTTGAACTTCGAGACAAGATAACTTTTCTCTCAGGTATATCTGGCTCTCCTGTCGCAGGCTCGTCAGATGACGCCGAAGTCATTGAAGCCTTGATGGCACTTGGGTATCGTGCTGATGAAGCGCGCCGCGCGGTTAAAGAAGCGGGTTCGGTAAGTGAAGGGGTCATTAACTCGTCAGTAAATGAGAGGCTGGCTGCAGCCCTTAAATACCTTGGCACCGCAAAACACGCATAATATGCTTCGAGATTTAATCCCAAAACGTGTGATCGGTTGGTATCACCTTATTTTTGCCTACGCAGGCGCTGTAGCGTGCCTCTTCCCTTCTAAAAAACTTTTTGTCATTGCTGTCACGGGCACTAAGGGCAAATCAACAACTGCAGAGCTCGTGCGCGGACTGCTTACAGCTGCAGGCTACAAAGTCGCACTTGCATCAACTGTGCAATTTAAAATTGGCAACGAGAGCCAGCCAAACTTGTTTAAGATGACAATGCCTGGCCGCGCGTATCTGCAAAAATTTCTTCTCAAAGCTGTTAACGCGGGCTGCACGCACGCTGTCATTGAAATGACGTCGGAGGGCGCACGGCAGTTCCGCCACAAAGGTATTGAACTCGACGCACTTATTTTCACCAACCTGGCGCCAGAGCATATTGAATCTCACGGAAGTATGGAAGCGTACGCGGCGGCTAAATTAAAATTGGCACTGCACTTGGAGGAATCTAAAAAACGCCCTCGCTATGTAGTCGCAAACTTTGATGACACGTACGGAAAAGATTTTCTCAATATAGATGTAGAGAAACATTTGCCCTTCTCTCTTGCAGACGCAGAGCCGTACACCGTCGACGACACCAGTGTTCGTTTTGTATACAAAGGCGGCACACTCTTTACTGCGCCGATGCCAGGGCTTTTCAATTTGAAAAACATTCTTGCAGCAATAACACTCTGTGATGCACTTGGTGTTCCTCAAGACACTATGCGCAAAGCGCTCGAGCATGTACCTGCCGTTGCCGGCCGCGCAGAAAGCGTTGAGTGCGGGCAAGATTTCCGTGTTGTTGTGGACTACGCACACACACCAGATTCGCTAGAAGCTTTGCTTGAAGCATACCGAGGCAAGGACATTATCTGCGTCATGGGCTCAACGGGTGGTGGACGCGACCAGTGGAAACGCCCACAGATGGGAAAGATTGCTGATGAACGCGCTTCTGCCGCAATACTCACCAACGAAGACCCGTACGATGAAGATCCAAATAAAATCGTAAACGAGATTGCGACAGGTTTTGTTGTTCACAAACCACAGGTTATTCTCGACCGCCGCGATGCAATAGCGACAGCAATCCGCCTTGCACACAAAGGCTCTGTCGTTCTTATTACAGGCAAAGGGACTGACCCATACATCATGGGACCGCGCAGTTCAAAACAAGAGTGGAGCGACAGAAAAGTTGCGGAAGAAGAACTGCAGAAACTTTTAAACGCGGTAGTATAAATGCATGCTTAATCCATTTCCAGAAATTTTATTTCTCGGCTATCTTGCTCCAACACTTCTTCGTATAGCTGCCGCTATCTGTATTGGCTACAGTGCGTATCACATTTTAAGAAACCGCGAAGCTGCTGTTCAAATCGACCTCCCTGTCATTGGCAAACCTGCAATGTTTCTCGTATGGATTGCGACGGGCTTCGCAGCACTTGTGGCGATGGCACTCTTCTTTGGGTATGGCACACAGATCGCAGCAATACTCGGCGGCCTTATTGCTCTTAAGTACAGTTTCTTTTTACCTAAGCGTCTTCAGAGCCTCCTTCCCCTCTCACGCGGAACATACATGCTGGTATTTGTTATCTGTCTATCGTTGCTTATCACTGGCGGAGGAGCGTTCGCGATGGACTTGCCGCTCTAATGCAAAGCGCTCTTATTCTCCACAACATTCGCAGCGTGCATAACGTTGGTTCAATATTTCGCACGGCGGACGGTGCCGGTGTTTCTAAAATAATTCTTACGGGGTATTCTCCTTCCCCGCTAGACCAGCATGGACAACCCCGCAAAGATTTTGCAAAGGTTTCTCTTGGTGCAGAAAAAATGGTGCCGTGGACTCAGCTCAAAACAATTGGGGCGGCCATCAAACAACTAAAGAAAGAGGGTTTTACTATTATTGCGATAGAGCTGGATAAAAAGTCCGTGGATATATTCAAATATAAACCAAAGAAGGGTGAGAAGTTGGGACTCATCCTAGGGAACGAGGTGGATGGAGTTTCAAAACCAACACTTAAACAGTGTGATGTCATCGTGGAAATCCCTATGCGAGGCAAAAAGGAGTCCCTCAACGTTTCCGTAGCGGCTGGGGTAGCGATGTTTACCCTCCTACACAGAGGACAGTCCTCTGTAAAATAAATACGCCGGGGAGGCCTTACCCCATCGGAGCGGCCTCCCCGGCTTATGCCAACACATTCTTTTTCATACCTCGCTTAGTTAGTTTTGTGTACACCTACTAGAACTGCGGGTTTCAGAAAAGGTAACAATAGGAAAGTTTAAGGGCGGCATCGGTTGTTCACCTAGCCGCCC
>CAYGIN010000017.1:3306-12891 GCA_964349995.1 uncultured Candidatus Saccharibacteria bacterium
GTGCGCCCACCAGGATTCGAACCTGGGACCATCTCCTTAAAAGGGAGCCGCTCTACCGACTGAGCTATGGGCGCGATTTGTGCACTTTATCACATCACCTCACAATTTTATAGGAGAAATTAGAGCTTAAGAGCGAAACGCTCGAGGAGAAGCTCAAGATCCCCTGCTCCGCGGTGAGAGTCGTGATAGAGGGCTACAAGTGTTCGTGAAATGTCAGCCAGCTCCTTTTTTGTATACGAGCTGTTGCCTTTAGCAAGCATGTCGCGGACTTTCCAGTGGAGCATGCCGGCAACGCCTTCTGGCGCTGCGCCCGCACGGGAGGCTTTCTTGAGCATAAGCCAAAGCTTTTTGCGGTCACGTGCACCAAAGACCTGTGCCAATGCGAACATATTAAATGTTTCCTCTTTTTTCTTTGGCTCATGAATTTCAAGCTTCGCCCCAGCTTTTTTGAGAATGTCGGTTGACCTCTTGAGAAGTTTTTCTTCTTCAAAGATAAATGTGTGGGGGGACTCTACCAAGCCGTCTACTAAATCTAAAAATTCTTCTCCCCTCTCACCCGCAATCGCACCCACTAGTCTGTAGGTTTGTGAGCCACCAAACAAAGCTGGGGTGGATGCAATGTTCGCAAGTTCTTCAATGCTAATACTTTCCCATTTGAGATCTTCTGCTTGAACAGATTTTCCTGGTCCAACAATTACGTGAATCATACTTTGAGTGTTTTCATCTCACCCCAATCTTTTCCAACTTTTCCTTCAGCAAGAAACGGAATGCCCCCGCTTTCTTTTTCCGACAACACACCCTCCATTATTTTCTTGATTTGTTTTGCGGCAGACTCAACTTCTGATTTTTTGATTTCAAATACCAATTCGTCGTGTACTTGCAAAAGCATATGCACATCGTCGCCCAATTTTTCTTTATCTACCCATGCACCAATTTCTACCATCGCGAGTTTAAGAAGGTCAGCCGCAGTGCCTTGAAACGGTGCGTTTACCGCCGCACGTTCAGCCGCTGCTTTAATATATGGAATTGGCGACTTAAGCCCTTCAAAGTAGCGTATGCGGCCGAAGTGCGTTTGCGTATATCCTGTTCGCGTCGCATCTGCTTTTATTTCATTCAGGTACGCAGCGAGACGTGGAAACGCCGCAAAGTACTGATCATAAAACTCCTGTGCCTCCGCGCGCGTTGTACCGAGCGACTCACGAAGCGCATTCACACCCATGCCGTAGATAATGCCGAAGTTAATAACCTTGGCGCGGCGACGTTGTTCATAGTTAACATCTTCTGTTTTAACCCCAAAGACACGCGCAGCAACTTCCGCATGAACGTCACGGCCAGCTTTAAAGATGTCTGTAAGCGTTGGATCTTTAGAAAGAAATGCTGCAACACGAAGTTCAATCTGCGAGTAGTCGAAGGTTACAAGCTCCATACCAGGACTTGCGATAAAGGCGTGGCGGATAGCGCGACCAAGCTCACTTTTTATAGGAATATTCTGCAAGTTGGGGTTCTTCGATGCCATGCGGCCCGTGCCTGCACCAATTTGTATATACGATGTGTGCAAGCGATTCTCGTTATCCAAGAGCGTCGGGATGCTGTCGATGTAGGTCGAAAGAAGTTTTTGCAGTTCGCGATGTTTCAAAATATCATCCACTATTGGATGCAACTCGCGCATCTTCTCAAGCTCCGACTCGCGCGTTGAACGCTGGCCACCTGCCGTTTTTTTCTGGTTCTTTACTGCTAAGCCGAGTTTGTCGAACAACACATCGCCCAATTGTTTTGGAGAATTAATATTAAATTCGCCTCCTGCTGCTTCATAAATACGTGCAGCAATTTTTTCAAGCTCTTCATGATAATCCTTCGACAACTTCGTTAAAAAATCTTTGTCTATCAATACACCACGCGCCTCCATGCGCCGTAGTACAGGCGAAAGAGGAAGCTCCATCTTTTCGTATATAAAATCAAGTTTCTCTTTCTGTATCTCTGCAAGAATATTCTTCTTCGCTGTAGCAAAATCCTCGCTGTTGCCCATACGATAAATATCCTCAAGCGTTGGCTCACTATTTGTTGCATCAAGCACAGAAGCCGCAAGCGCCACTTCGTGGAAGTCTTCTGGCAACACCTGTTCTTTCACAGGCACTTCTGCAAACAGCTCTTCGTTTCGTATAGAAGAATCAAGTAGCTTTCGGGCACGCGGAACGAGAGAGCGGAAATCAAACTCCTCAAGCATTGCAGTAACTTTCTTTTCTGAAAGGTTACTGCGGAACTCTTCTTTAGGCAGTGAAAAACGAATAGGCACTGACGTATGAATCGTTGCCAACTCTTTTGAGAACAGCGCGTCTTCCTCCTGCTCTTGCAGTTTTTTTATCATTCCCTCTTTTATGCCAGCCTCTGAGAGTTTTTCAGGATCTTTTTTTAGCGCCTTGTATATGTCTTCAACGCTGCCGAATTGTTGAATAAGCACGCTCGCAGTTTTTTCGCCGATCCCTTTTACGCCGGGGATATTGTCCGATGGGTCGCCTCGCAGACCTTTGTAGTCTGGAATAAGTGCCGGGCCAAATCCAAAACGCTCTTTCACGGCCGCTTCGTTGTATACAATCGTTTCGTTTATTCCCTTTTTAAAAGTGAAGACGGTGACGCGGTCGTCATCAACGAGCTGGAGCATGTCCATGTCGCCCGATGCGATAATGACATCAACTTCCTTTTTTAGCTCTTTTGCAACTGTGCCGATAACGTCGTCGGCTTCGTATCCTTCCATTTCATATAGTGGTATGCCGAATGCGGCCAAGAGATCGCGCGAGCGCACAATTTGAGAAACGAGCGCATCGTCTGTTTCTTTGCGTTGTGCTTTGTAGTTTTCAAACGCTGCATGCCGCAAGGTTTGTCCAGGCAAATCCCCCGCTGCAATAATATAGTCGGGCTTAAAATCCGCGATGATCTTTAGGAGCATCGAAACCACGCCGTACAGCGCGCCCGTTGGTTCTCCCTTTTTAGAGACAAAGTCTGGCAGTGCGTGATACGCCCGATGCAAAATCGCGTGTGTATCCAACAAAACCAATTTCTTCCGCTCCTTCATTTCTGCCATTGTAACACCGCCCCTTATCTGGACAGATGAGGAAATAGTGTTAAATTCTCAGAGGAACTAGTTGGAAAGGACGCACTATGCTTTGGTCTGCACTACTCTCTGGAGTCGGCGTCGCGTTCATCTGCCTCATATGCGCGATGCAAGAGATCACCTTGACGCACAGTGCGGTTTTGGGGATCGCACTGGTCATCATCGTAGTGGTTTTTATCGCCCGCATGATGGGCAGAGATGCAGGGCTCAAGAGCCCGGCACCCGATATCGGTGGATTCCACGGGCTAACCCCCAACATCGAGTACGAATGCCTCTGCTCGGGCCATGCGCCCTTCGGCGAGACCGCTATCGTTCATTTCACCACGGTCAAGGCTTTGATGGGCCCTAAGAAGGGCGAAGTTCGCGCGGTGATGTCGGACAAGGTCCTTCCCGCCAAATTCTGGGTGCGGCCGGACCGCACCGTGTCGGCGCTCGACCCCAAGAGCAAGGCGGCCTGATTCGAAATCGAGAAGTCGCGGCAACCCCGCGGCTTTTTCTTTTACTATTTCTGTATTTCTATATGTCGCTCCTCTTCTGAGTCTGTGTGGGTGAAATTTAAAAGGAGGTCTGGAATTGGAAGAACGCCCTCTACCCTCTCCGGCCACTCTATAACTACAAGGTTTTCTGGGTCATTTAGGAATGTGTCTGGCTCAAGGGCAGCAAACTCTTCTGGTTTATCTAGGCGATAGGCATCGATGTGAATGAGTTTTTTAAAGCCATTGAAATCAATGGGGTACGACTTCATCAAAACATAGGTAGGGCTTTGTACTGCATCTTCAATACCCAACTCCCTCGCAAGTGCTTGAGTAAAGGTTGTCTTCCCCGCTCCCAAATCCCCCCTCAACGCCACAATAGCCGCTTTATTACAGAGGACAGTCCTCTGTAGAGAGATTTGTTCTAGTATTTCTTGAGCAAGCCTTGATAAGCCCTCCTTTTTCACCTTCATATTTGGGTAGTGTAGCAGAATTGATAAAGTTTACTTAAGACTTAAATAAAATCTTGCTCGCCAAGGACCGTCCTCTGTAAGAAGTTCGTTGTAGAATAAAGGCATGGTTGTTTTTGCTGATGCTGAACAAAATAAGCGTTTAGACTTCCTCAGAAAACGCGAAGAGGAAGAACTCGCACAGATGCTCTCGCAAAAATACGGCGTGGAGTATATAGACTTGTCTCTTGTTGCCGTAAGCGCCGACGCACTGCGTATCATTCCCGAGACACTGGCTCGCGAGGCGGAAATGGCTGTATTTGGTCAGGTTGGTAAACGCATCAGTGTCGCCGTCCGTGCGCCTGAAAACCCAAAAGTAAAAACAGAGATTCAGCGACTTACCGAAGCGGGCTACAGCCCTGTCATTTTTATGGCGTCAGAGGAAAGCTTGAAACGCGCATACGACCGCTACGCAGAACTTTCTTATGCGACAGAGTCGAAAGCTGGCGTCTTCAACCTTTCAAACGAAGAGCTCGAACAACTGCTTACTAAAGTCACTAGCCTGCAAGACGTTGGCGCGCTTATCCAGGAGGCCGTGAAATCAACAAAGCACACTTACCGCATCACACGAATTCTTGAAGTTATTTTGGCCGGCGCGCTCGCAACAGGCTCATCGGACATACACCTAGAGCCTGAGGAAACCCAAGTGCGCCTGCGTTATCGCCTCGACGGCGTGCTTGTCGACGTCCTCCCTCTCGACCCAGAAACATATCGTTTGCTGCTTTCACGGTTAAAACTTTTGTCTGGATTGAAACTAAACATCGTTGCAGATGCACAGGACGGCCGCTTCAGTATCAAAATCAAAGGTGAGGAAATAGAAATCCGCTCATCCGTATTGCCAGGTAACTACTCAGAAACCATGGTGATGCGTATTTTGAACCCTTCGGCAATTTCAGTTCCGCTTGAAGAACTTGGTATTGAACCAAAATTGCTGGCGCGCATTGAGCGCGAAGTTGCAAAACCAAACGGCATGATTTTGACCACCGGCCCTACAGGCTCTGGTAAAACCACTACGCTCTACGCCTTTTTGCGCAAAGTAAACTCAACGCAAACTAAAATAATTACGATTGAAGATCCTGTTGAATATCACTTGAACGGCATCGTACAAACACAGGTTGATAAGAAAAACTATAATTTCGCTGCAGGCCTCCGCAGCGCGCTCCGCCAAGACCCCGACATTATCATGGTGGGTGAAATCCGCGACGGTGAAGTAGCAGAAGTGGCAATAAATGCCGCGCTCACAGGACACTTGGTGTTTTCTACACTGCACACCAACGATGCGGCGGGTTCATTCCCCCGCCTTATAGACCTCGGCATTAGTGAAAAAGTTCTCAGCTCCGCTGTGAGCGTTGCAATGGCGCAGCGTCTTATTAGAAAGTTGTGTGTAAAGTGTAAACAAGTCCGCCAGGCAACTCCTGATGAACAAAAAGTAATTGATTCCTATCTTGCAAACATCATAGATAAATCTCTTGTGCCTCCAAACCACTCGACAGTGTCTGTGGCAAACGAACAAGGGTGCGAGAACTGCCACAACCGTGGGTACAAAGGCCGCATTGGTGTGTTTGAAGCAATCTTTATGGATGGGCCCGTTGAAGAAATTTTGCGTAGCAAACCATCTGAGCGCGAAGTCGCCATCGCCGCCCGCCCTCAAGGCGTCCCAACTATGCAAGAAGACGGCATTCTCAAAGTATTGAAAGGCGTCACCTCTCTTGAAGAACTTGGTCGCGTTGTAGATTTGCAGACGGGTATATAACCCTACTTCGCTAAAGCTACGAAGGGCGAAGAAAGAAAAAGGCCCCGCCAAATTGCGGGGCCGACTTACTATTCCAGTCCTTGGATTCCTGCACTGGTCGCGATAGCGCGCATCCGTTCAAGTTTGCGCGCTGCATGTTCGGCGCGATGACGATATACCGAATGAGCTTCTCCTGCAAGCTTATAGAAGCCGAGCATCATTTGCTTGCCCAGAAACGAAGCGTCCCGACATACGAGTGGCATGGAAAACAGCTCTTCGGGAGTGACTTCGCGGAGTTTTACACCCCTACAATGGTAATGGTATTCACCATCACGCATATCACCGCGATCCTCCCATTCAGGTTTCCAGAGCGCCCGAAGCACGAAGAGTCTTCCTTTGCGCCCGAGTAGAACCTTAAAGGTTTTCTCATACCCAGCCGTCGGAAGCTTCACGGCATCTGGATGCTCTGTGACAGCCATCTCGTAGGTACGCCTTGCATCGTCGTTGATCGGTAAGCTACCGAGCTCAGCAATTTCAAAATACACTTCCTGCGGCGCAACGCCCTTCGGCAGACCCGATTGGACTTGCGATGAAGTAAAGCTCCTGGCAAAACTTCGAAAGCTGTAGACTTTGCCATCCTCTTCGAGGAACCGCTTGATCGATTGCGGTTTGCGCATCCAACCAGGTGAATCCATCACCACAGTTTTGATGATGCTGCCAACAACTTCAGCCCATGCTTCCTTCGGGATCAAGTCTTCTGGAAGATGACATTTGCCGAGGATCACCGAAGCAATTGTTTTTGCGTCAAGGCCCGTCAATTCTTGATTCATGACCGTGGTCATGTTCTTCTCCTTAGCTAACGTTGCGATAAGGAACCGTAGTTCCAAGGGTATATATACAGTATCTTTTTGAAAATACAATCTCCAAGAATACAAAAGAAAAAACCGTCACTTGTGGTGATCGGCTTGATGAACTTCGGCGCTACAGCCAGTCGCGCTTGATTGGGGTTATGTCTCCGCACTTGCCGCAGGTGACTTTCTTAGCGTCGTACGGGACGTGAATCTCCTGCCTGCACCCTTGGCACACCACAGCTTCGTATGCCTTGCTGAAGAGTGACCGCCCTTGCATCCACGCCGGACGCTGCGGAGAGTGTACCTTGGGCTTCTTGACCGTTGGCCGACGTGGCGCGAAGCGGTTGCGAAACCCGTCGAGCTGATCCTTCTTGATGGGGTTGAACAGCTCCCACCGCTTGGGCGCGGGAAACTCGATATTGCCCTCGCTGTCGAAGACATGTTCCCCGTCATAGAGACCGCGCCACACCCGTGGCTGGTAGCGGTTCCGACTCAAAGGCCGGAACGAAACAACGATTGTTGCCATTTTCTCCCTTTCGTTTTCTCCACGAAAATACTAACACAACTCCTAAAAAGAAAAAGACCGCGGTTGATTTAACAATCGCAGCCTTCCCTGTAGTGGTTCAGGAGTATTGAGTGAGCTTGCCGGTCCTCTTAGGAGAAAGTCTCGTGAAGCCGACCTCATGACCAGTCTGCCCTCCGTCATTGGACAGCACGTACTGGTCAACGATCCCGACCTCGCGTTCTGGATACTTCTTCCGCAACCTGTCCGCATACTCCTCAGCAACTTTTGCGGAGCGGAAGTTCTCCCTCCAACAACTGGTTTTTGCGGGAGAGTATTTGGGCGACGTATGCGGCAACCAGCTCAGGACCTCACTCCAAATCTCGAATTTCCATGTCGAACCTGGGATGAACTTTTTGCCCCGTGCCACGTTCTTAAGCGACTGCTTGCGCATCTCTGCATCTCCTCAGACAAACGTTGTTCCTTCAGCAAACTAACATAAAAAATCTTCCCGTCAATATAGGTTGGCACCAAAGACACAAAAACCCGCACGGTCAACGTTGCGGGTTTTTTGGGGAGGAGTAGAGTTAGAGCAGTTCAGGCAAAGAGATCTCTAAGTAACATTTCAATCAAGTCGAAAAGCGTGTCACTCATGAGGATAGTCTCCGCAATTTACGTAAAGTAAATGCCGAAACGTCCTTAGTGTGACGCCGAGATTACTTAGAGATCTCTGTAGCCCGAACTAAAGATAGTCTAGCATAGTAATTATTTATGTCAAGCACATCCGAGGAACCCACTCTCCAGCCCCGGAATGACACCTTTTTAGATACGTCCTTACGCCCAGCCACATTTGATGAATATATCGGGCAAGAAACGATAAAAAACAACCTGCAGATTTTGCTTGCTGCCGCAAAAGAGCGCCAAAACCCTCCAGAACATATCCTTTTTTACGGCCCACCAGGTCTTGGTAAAACAACTCTCGCACACTTGATAGCAAATGAGCTTGGCGGCACTCTCCGTTCAACCTCAGGCCCTGCTATTGAGCGCGTTGGCGACTTGGCCGCGCTTCTTACCAACCTCGCACCTGGCGACATTCTATTTATCGACGAAATTCACCGCCTTTCTCGTTCTATTGAAGAAGTGCTCTACCCTGCTATGGAGTCGGGCTCTCTCAATATCATTATCGGCAAAGGTCCTTCAGCGCGCACACTAGATTTACCACTTCCCCCTTTCACTTTGATCGCCGCAACCACGCGTGTTGCAGATTTGTCTGCGCCACTTCGCTCCCGCTTCTCTGGCGGCGTATATCGCTTGGAATTTTATTCAGAAGATAATATTGCCGACATCGTTCGCCGCTCAGGAAAAATCTTAGGTGTTGATGTTGAAGAAAGTGGCATTAAAGAAATCGCACGCCGCAGCCGTTCTACTCCACGCACTGCAAACTATCTTTTGAAGCGCGCTCGCGACTATGCGCAACTTAAACGCCAACCGCTTTCTGAAAAAATGGTGACTGAGGCTCTTAACCTGCTTGAAGTTGATGTGCTTGGGCTCACCCCTATCGACAGAAAACTTCTTGTCGCGCTTATTGATCGCTTCAACGGCGGCCCAGCCGGCGTCGGCGCACTCGGCGCAGCGCTTTCTGAAGAGCCTGCAACCATCGCAGATGTGCACGAACCTTTCCTTCTGCAGCTTGGCCTTATAGAACGCACCCCTCGCGGCCGCGTTGCAACCGCTGCAGCTTACAAACACGTAGGCAGAACTCCCCCAGCTGACTTGAACGAAAAACTTTTGTAAAATCCCTTTATGGCAGGACACAGCAAGTGGGCGAAATTAAAACACACAAAAGGAAAGACCGACACACAGAAGTCGAAGCTTTTTAGCAAGTTGGTAAAAATTATCAGCATCGAACTGAAACAAGCGAAGGGTGACAAAACTGCGCCTGGTGTACGCACCGCAATTGAAAAGGCGAAGGCTGCAAACATGCCTAGCGACAACATTGAACGCGCTCTAGCAAAAGCTGATGAGAAAGAGCTTGAAAAGGTTGTATACGAAGCATACGGCCCTGGCGGATGCGCAGTGATTATTGAAGGCTATACAGATTCTCGCAATCGCACTTCACAAGAACTGAAACATCTTTTAAGCCAACATGGCGGAAGTATCGCAAACCCTGGCGCCGCTATGTGGGCATTCCAGAAAAACGCAGAGGGCAAACTCGAGCCCCTTTCTCCCATTGAACTTTCCGACGAAGACGCACAAAAAATGGCAGACCTCTCTGATGCTTTGGAAGAACACGACGATGTCAGTGAAATTTATACAAGTGCTGCGTAGTACAATTGTTCTATGAGAGTGCTCGCCTTCGACCCTGGCTTTGAACGTCTTGGTATCGCTATTGTAGAAAAAGTCGGTGGC
>CAYGIN010000018.1:0-8084 GCA_964349995.1 uncultured Candidatus Saccharibacteria bacterium
TCCCCCTCTAATGTTGCGAATACTTCTTTGTCTTGTTTTTTGATGTGGTCGTAAGAATCCATAGTTGTTGCCTTAAGGTAAATAAAGAATATGTGGCGTCGTTAAATCATAGAAGTATTATAGCTTGGCGACCCTGCGGACAATTGTATACACCTGCTCGTGAATAGTTTCCCGCGAAAGCATCCCTTTTTTGTCGTAACACACAACGGTATGCCAACCCTTCTGTGTTTGAGCCAACCATTTAGTGCTAGCCTCGGAATCCTTCTGGTGCTGGATATTTTTCTCAGCCTGGTCGCGGCCAGTTTTCTTGGCAAGAAGTTTCAATGAAATAGAAACGGGAAGATGCAGAGAAATAATCGCATCTGGACGCGGCAGTCCAAACACACCGTATTCAAGCTTGTCGAGCCAGAGTAGAAATTTCTTTCGTTCAGTAACTGAATGGATTTTTCCTCCTTGATGAATTTGGTTCGCACTCACATATCGGTCGAGAATCACAATCGCACCCTCATCCAACCATTTCTGGAGCATTTTCTTTGATTCAAAACGGTCTGTCGCATACACAAGCGATGCGAGACGCGGATCAAGTTTTATAAAATTACCGCGCTTACCTGCAAGACATTCATCAACAAGTTTTCCTGCAAGGGTTTTTTGATACTGAGGAAAATGTAGAGATTTCACACGATGTCCTTCTTTTTTAAGACGTGCAGAAAGCATCTTTACCTGGGTTTGCTTCCCAACTCCATCCGCCCCATCCACAACAATCAGTTTTCCTTTCATGGCAGCTATCGATTATCTCCTTCGCTATTCAACATCCCCCGCTCAAGGCGGGAATGTGTTTTTTCTATATTGGCCTTCGCAATCTCATCAAACGAAATATCCAATTCCTTAGCAAGCTGAGAAAGGTACCACAACACATCACCTATTTCTTTTTTGATCGACTCACGTCTCTCGGGAGTAATTTCTCCCTTATCATCTCGCATAAGATGTTTTACTTTCTCAAGAATCTCACCACTCTCGCCAGCAATACCCAGACACAGAATCATAAGAATGTAATCTTTGTCTGGCTTATTAAACAAAGCCGTTCTAGATGCTAGTTGTTGGTACTCGTTGAATTCCATGGGTTTTTTGTCTGATCTTTATTGCCGTGAAGTTTTTCGTTGTAGCCACCAATGACGGTAAGGTCTGCCTTGATAGTTGCTTCCGGATTGTAGTCCTCGAGTTTTACAAACTCTGGGCGGAACTCATCTAATGTTTTAAAGTCCTGCGTAAATGTAATCTTTGGAAACGGATGAGGTGTGCGGGTGAGCTGCTCCATCGCCTGCTCTTTGTGGTTGCCGTAGATGTGTACGTCGCCGAAGGTATGAATAAATTCTCCCGCCTCACGTCCAAGAATCTTTGCAATAATCATTGCCAAGAGTGCATAGCTCGCAATGTTAAACGGCACACCCAAGAAAATATCCGCACTGCGCTGGTAGAGCTGTAAACACACCTTGCCGTGTTTTATGTTGAGCTGGTACATATTGTGGCAAATAGGATATTTTGCCGCCGCACCTGGCGCAGCCATAGCGTAGAGATACTGTGGGTTCCACGAAGATACGAGCGTATTGTGCGCATCTGGGTCCTTGCGGAGCTCCTCTACTACCCAACCAAGTTGATCCACAGTGCGGCCATCAGATGCCGGCCAGCGGCGCCATAGTTCGCCGTAGATGTGCGGCAGGTTGCCATGTGCTTCTGCAAAGACTGCATCGTTTTTTATATTCTCGATAAACGCTTCTTTGGTAAGTTCTGGGACTTCTCCCTTTTTCATCCTCTCTGTGTAGTAGCGGTATGGGTAGTCGTCCCAAATATGCACGTCATTGTCGACGAGATATTTAATGTTCGACTGACCCGAGAGAAACCAATACAGCTCGTGGAGCACACCCTTCCAATACACACGCTTTGTGGTGAGCAGAGGTAGCCCTTGCGAAAGGTCGTATCGCATCTGTCGGCCAAATAAACTAAACGTATGGGCACCCACTCCAGCATCAACCTGCTCTTCCCCGTTTTCGAGGATTTCCTTCATCAAGTCGAGATATTGGTACTCAGGGTGTTTTTTCTCCATACTATTTTTTCTTTTTAGCTACAGTCTTTTTCTTGGCTTCGACGTATCCCTTAAAGTTGTCCTTAGAGTATCGTCCCACCTCTTTATAGTTCTGCCTTGGCGGTGTTGAGAGTGGAGAGAACGTGAGCTGTGCCACTGGCATATTTGGATGCAGAACAATTGGCACATTGTTTAGGTTGCAGAGTTCAAGCGCCACATTGAGGAAGTGCCCTGGGTTAATGAGTGCCGCTGAGTTGTGGACCAAGAGACCGATGCGGGCGAGAGAACTCTTGCCGTTTACTTCGATCAAGTGAGAATCAGAACCGAAGAAATCTTTGGAGTATCCGAGAATACTTACGCCTGGGTGCAATACATACTCTTCATTATCCTTGAGCTTAATCTCTCGCATCTTTGGGTAAATCTTTTTGACTGGATCGATAAAGCTCGACGAATGAGATTCTGTAATAAAGAACGTGTTGCCAAGCAAAATGTCATAGCTTGCTGGCTGGAGGCGCGACTCATCAAATGGCTTGAGCACAATCTCGCCCGTTTTTACTGCTTTTATGATATCGACGTCTGAAAGAAACATAAAGAAAATTATTGAATGTTAAATATTTTATCTGTCCCATAATATTCGGGCCAATGCTCGTTGTAAAACGCAAACATTCGCTCGAGGCGATCCTGTGGTAATTCTGTAACCGCACACTCCTGCATAAGACCATCTATTTCCGTGCGAGCGGCCGGTAGCGCGGCCTCATCAGACACAACTTTCTCAAACTCTGCGAGCCATCCGTAGCCTGCATTTTTATCAAGGCATACGTTAAGTCCGCGACACACATACTCTTCTCGCTCACGCGACCACTTTGCCTGGTAACGAAACCCGGCGCCAAGCAAAACACGGTCGAGCTGTTCAAGCGTAATGTCTACCTTTTCTTCAAACTCGATTCGGCTTACACCATTTGAGCTTGTATCATCCCCTACTGAAACCTTAGCGACAAGAAAAACTTCTCCGTCTTTGTTGCGTGTACGAACAGAAACGTTCGTAACTTTATTCAACAAATCTGCGAGCTTTGCGTGCGCATCGGGAGAAACAACCCCTTCTGACGCTTTAACAAGTGCATCCATACTTCCACCAATAAAATAGTGGTTGAGCTGTTTATTTTTTGATGTCAGATGCGTAGCAGAATCTATTTCCTGCATTTTCTTTCGCAGCATTTCAGCATTCTCTTCACTGCCCAAAAGGGACTTAACTTCCACCTCGTAACTGTGCATGCGCATAGTTTAACGTGTACCCCACTATCACCCTAATCCACACAATATCCACAGAATTATCCTCAGATTAAAGTGGTATAGTCGCCTTATCTTTATGCAAAAACCCCATATTTCCATAACCGTAGCCATAGGAAAAAACCGCGAATTAGGCATGGCTGGCAAGCTTTTATGGCATATACCAGAGGATTTAAAGCGCTTTAAGGCACTTACGCTTGGGCACCCTGTAGTTATGGGCCGCAAGACGTTTGAGTCTATTATTGCCATCCTCGGTAAGCCACTTCCTGGCCGCACCAATATTGTTGTGACTCGCGATCAGAACTGGCAGTACGAAGGAGTGATTGTATGTCACTCACTTGAAGACGCGATTGTAAAAGCGCGCGAACTTGACCAAGAAGAAATCCATATCGGCGGGGGTGCAGATTTGTACGCCCAAGCACTTCCCTTTGTTGACCGTCTCTACCTCACTCTTATCGATGACGAAAAAGAAGCAGACACATTTTTTCCTGAATACGAAAAAGAATTCACAAACAAAATTTCAGAAGAATCCCACGAACACGAGGGGTTAAAATATACGTGGGTTACGCTTGAGCGCTAGTTTCTCTGTCTGAAGATAGTTAACCCTGGAACTGCGTGGTCCCAAACTTCTGGTTTGGTGATAGTAAGCTCTAGAGTTTGAATACGTGTGTCCTCAAAAACTTTTTCTGCAATAAGTTCTGCCAAGGTCTCAATTAAATAGTAGCTTTCCCCTGTAATAATCTTTTCTATTTCGTGCTTGATAGGCACATAGTCGATAGCGTCTTTGATATCGTGGCTATGCGCTGCCACTGAGGTGTCTCCTACTCCGAGCTTTAGATGTAATTCAAACTCCTGCTCTACTTTGCGCTCTTCTTCGTATACTCCGTGCTTACCGCGAATCTTTAAATTGTTTAGATGAATGTAGTCCATAATTGTTCCAGTTAGAAATAGTGTTCTGCTCTGGAGTGGACTTAGATCATAAACTCAGTATAGCCTATTCCCTTTCGTCTTTCTTGGAGGCGGCTTTTTCATACTTGCCCTAGTATGCTACATTTTGCAGATGAGTGATTTCACACAAGAGCTTTCAATTGCAAAGGATATCGCGCGGCAAGCTGGAGCGATTATGCTCACCTATTTCAATAGTGATGTGCAGGTAGATCGCAAAGCGGATGACTCCCCCGTCACACAAGCAGATCTTGAAATCAACCGCACGGTCATTACAGAAATCAAAAAACATTTTGAAGACGGAATTATCGGGGAAGAAGAAAGCACTGCGGAGTACGGCATGGGTAGACGTTGGATATGTGACCCCATCGATGGCACGCGAGCATTTACATGGGGTGTTCCTACCGCAATGTTTTCTTTAGGGCTTGTTGTAGACGGTGTCTCTGTGGTGGGTGTCGCGTACGATCCTTTTCTTGACCGTATGTACGAAGCCACCGCAGGCGGAGGAAGTTACTGTAATGGGAAAGCTATTCATGTATCATCGCAGGAAATTGCTGGCGGCTATGTTGGAGTTTCTAGCAGCACTGAAGAAGTATTGAGAAATCCTTCACAGGCCGCACTCATCACCAAACTTCTTGAAAAAGAAGCGCGGCTTGCGAGCTTTAGCGGGTCTGTATATCGTGTCTGCTGCGTCGCTCGTGGAAAATTCACAGGATATGTTGAAAAAAATATAAATGCTCACGACCTCGCTGCAGTAGATGTAATACTAAGAGAAGCAGGTGGAACGATTACCGGCTTTGATGGTAACCCTCTTGACTACAGCAAGGCCTTCAAAGGAGCTGTGATGTCCAATGGGGTTGCACACGCTGATCTACTTGATTGCGTAAAGGGGTGGGTGTAGTCTCACGTTGGCATAGCCTCATGCGCATAAGGAGTTAGCCATGACAAACGCTCTTTCCCTCCCTCGGAAGGCCGGTCTACATATTGCCTTTACGGGCATCGATGGAGCTGGCAAAACGACACAGGCCGGAAAACTCGCGTTTCATATTAACCAAAAATATGGGCCGACGTATCTGGCAGAACCGCGAACAGATCTTATTAGTCAGATGTTACATGCTCTTGCGTGGCAACACGGCAAGACGAGCAGGAGAAAATATTTCGGCAATCACGCTGTCGATTTCTCCAAGGCCTTCGATGTCGTGAGTGACTATTACTCTACGATTAGACCGCTCTTGGCCTCCGGCATGCACGTCGTGGAGCCGCGATCCATTTACTGCCGCATTGCAATGGCCTTCGCGATGAATGGGGCGCGCGACGAAAAGACCGAGCAGGTTCTCGCGGTTATTCCGAAACCTGATCTGCTGTTCTGGATCAACACAAGCCCCTCGGTCGCTCTCGCGCGAATACAAAAACGAGGAGTTGACATCGAAAAACTAAGCGATCTTCGGCGATTCAGCCAGGCATATCACAAGATGCCCGAATCCGCTGACTGGGCGCACATCCAAGGCGACAAATCACAGAAGAAGCTAGAGGGCGAAATCAAAAAACACACTGACGCCTTGTTTGTAAAACAATAGGACACACCAACAAAACCGCCCCGATTTCCCGGAGCGGTTTTTCTTTTCTATAGTTTTAAGATTACTTCACGTCCACCCCCATGCTTCGGGCAGTGCCGGCGATGATTTTCATTGCGGCTTCGACGTCGGTTGCGTTCAAGTCTGGGAGCTTTTGCTCAGCAATAGCGCGAAGCTGATCTTTCGTGATAGTGCCAATTTTGCTTGTGTTTGGTTTACCAGAACCTTTTTCTGCCTTAAGCATCTTCAAAATGAGGCCAGACGCGAGAGGGGTTTTGAGCTCAAAGTCGTATGAGCGGTCTTCGTAGATGGTGATAACACAAGGGATTGTGTCGCCAACCATCTCGCGGGTTGCGTCGTTGAACTTCTTTACGAATTCACCGATGTTAATACCTGCAGGACCGAGGGTGGTACCCAAAGGAGGCGCTGGTGTTGCCTTCCCTGCTGGTGCGATAATTTTGATTTTTTTCGTTACTTTCTTTGCCATATAGGTTTGCCGATAGTACTTTAAATACGCTTAATCTGCAAGAAATCCAACTCCACCGGTGTTTCGCGGCCGAACATCGATACGAGCACTTTGACCTTTCCGCGGCTCTCATCAACTTCGCCAACCTTGCCATCCAACTCTTTGAATGGACCGTCGACGATAACAACTGAGTCGCCGACCGCAACATCAATAGAGTGTTTGACCATTCCTGCTTTTTCTTCCATGCGGCCAAGGAGCGTGTCGACTTCTGACTGTTTCAAAGGCACTGGGTTAACGCCTGAGCCAACGAAACCAGTTACGCGAGGAGTGTTACGTACGACATACCACGACTGGTCATCCACGATCATATCAACGAGCACATAGCCCGGATATACTTTCTCTTCTTCCTCAACGCGGCGACCGCCTTTGATTTTTACTGTGCGTTCTGTTGGAACAACCACACTGAAAATTTTGTCAGTGAGGCCGAGTGATTCGATACGCTGCTTTAAGTTACGCGCAACAGCGTTCTCATACCCTGCGTAGGTGTGGATCGCGTACCACGCGCGTCCGATGCTTTCGTCTTGTTTTGCCATATTAAATTATTTGCTTAATGACCAATGAGAAAACATAGTCGAGTAGACCAAGGTAGATAGCAGTTACAAGCGACACAGCAATAACAACGCCAGTGTATACAACAGCCTGGCGGCGCGTTGGCCACGACACATGTCTCATTTCTGCACGAACGTCTTTAAAGTAGTTAAACATAGGTATTTTTTGCCAATTTTAAAACCCCTCCCGGGGCTTGTTATGTGCCTAGAATACTCCTCCAAATGAGCCTTGTCAATATCTTGGTGGAAATTTCTTATTTGACAACGGGCCTATCTTTATGGTGATATATAGGAGTTGAACCTTTAGGAGACAGCAATGGATGACATCGAAATCCGGCGCGATCATGACCGCCGTAAGGCACGCCAAGAACAGATAGCGTCGGGCAAGTGGTGGGCCTCCACAAACAGCTTCGAGCTCATCAGCTCCACCGGTGCTTCTCCGAAGCAATGCATCTTCGCCGCTGCCCTGGTCGTTGCCATGTTCGTCATCGGCGGACTCTTCCCCAACTGACCCGCCACCGCCGCCCAACAGAAAAGCCGCCCCTCGGCTCATCTGATGGGCGGCTTTTTTCTCCCGACGCTTTGGTCGGGATCCCGACTGAAACGTCGGGATTTATTTTTACTTAACGAATTTCGTAGGTGATGGAGACGTCGTTGGTGACTTGGTTTTGACCAACAGAGATCTCAGGAGCAGCTTGTGCTACCGCCCCACCCTTTCCGTACGCATCCATAGAGCTGTACATCATTGGGCGTGGGTAGCCACTGCCGTTTTCACTGAACGCTGTTACGCGGACGATAGAGACGCCGAGTTGTTTTGCAAGAGTTTCTGCTTTTTCTTTTGCGTCAGCGATAGCTTCGTTGCGAGCCTCATCCTGGATTGCTTCAGGATCATCGAAGGTAAAGTTAAGACCGCTTACTTCAGTAGCACCCTTGCTGCCTACACCTGCCAAAAGGTCACCTGCTTTTGCAGTATCACGAACCTTTATAGTCGTAGTCTGGCGTACTTCGTACCCACGCAAGACTTGCTTGCCGCCTGGACAATAGCCTCCAGAGCATGAAGTCTGTATGTAATCGTACTGCGGATTAACCGAGTAGTTGCTGGTCTGAATATCTTTTTCATCTAC
>CAYGIN010000018.1:8184-11490 GCA_964349995.1 uncultured Candidatus Saccharibacteria bacterium
ACTCCGAGCACGATGACCGTAGCGAGAAGCGCCTTACGTAGACGCTCCCCTGTTTGACCTTCAAATGGCATACCTTCCATATAATTACTTAAAACTCTTAATACTTAATAATGGTGTTGACGCTACTGCACACTCTTTATTACCGCCATTGCCTGTGCGTATGGGAGTGCGCCTGGTATAGCGGCAGCCTTGCCAGTTTTTGTATTGAGTACAACCACATATGGTGTCCCCGTAATGCCTATCTTCTGGGCCTCCTGCATATCCGCATCAATATTTTGCTGATAG
The DNA here is from genome assembly GCA_964349995.1 of uncultured Candidatus Saccharibacteria bacterium. Classification (GTDB taxonomy): domain Bacteria; phylum Patescibacteriota; class Minisyncoccia; order Phycocordibacterales; family SBAW01; genus GWA1-54-10. The sequence continues at coordinate 8,470 of CAYGIN010000018.1, forward strand.
GTAGCGTTTGCTACGCACTGATTATATTTTCCCATATCTGCACCTAGTTGCTGTGCAAGCTGTGCTGAATAGGCATCAGAGAGCCGTGCTTGGTTTTTGAATACCGCGTCAGTATATTTCCAGAATCCATCGTTGCCCAGCTGTGCGGCAATACACTCTGATGCGTTTGCTGCGGGATTTGCTTGGGGATGGATTGAGGTGAGCGGAAGTTGGCGGTACACCAACGCAATTTGCCCATTAGACTCTTCAACAATTTTTTTAAGTGTTGGGTAGATTACTTCACAGTACGGACACTGGAAGTCGGAGTATTCAATAAGAACGATGGGTGCCGTGGGCGAACCAACGATATGGTCGCTTGCCGATGGCTGGCGGATATCTGCAGCAGCAATAGTAGGGGCTCCAATTCCAGGGCCAGCTGCAGGCTGCGGAGAATTTTTGGTAAGCACTATTGCTCCTGCGATGATAATGCCGGCAATAAGTATTGCTGCTGATGGGGAGAGCTTAAATGATTTTTCTTCAGACATCCCCAAATTATATCACTACTTCGTTTTGAGTAGATCTCGGATTTCCTCGAGGAGTTTTTCTTCGTTAGATTTCTTTGGAGCTTCAGGAGAGCCTTTGAAGCGCGTAGTGAGTTTATTTACCGGCAACACAACCAAGAAATATATAACCGTTGCAATAATAACGAATGAAATCACCGCGTTGATTACATCACCGTAATTCAACTGAGTGCCGTTAATTGTGACGGAAAGGGTGGAAAAATCTGGCTGATGTATGAGAGCAGAAATAAGGGGCGTAAATAAATCTTTAACGAGCGCATTAACGACTGTCGTAAATGCTGCGCCCACCATAACGCCGACCGCTAGGTCTACGACGTTACCTCGTAAGATGAAATTTCTAAAGCCTTTCATTTGTCTTGTAGTCGTTCAATATCAGTGATTAATTTTTTCAAACCAAGTTGAATTTCTTCCAGGGTCTTTGCCTGGCCAGCCTGAAGAGCCTCTTCTTCCTTCTCTTCTTCTGTCATCTCTTCAACATCCTCTTGAATTTCGTCGACGTCCTCCTGGATCTCATCAACGTCTTCCTGAATTTCGTCGATATCTTCCTGAATCTCATCAATGTCTTCTGCTTGGTAGTTTATTGTCATCTGAATAAAGATGGAAAGGTAGATTGCTTCAAGCGAAACGATGGTTGTAAGGAAGAGAAGCATGCTCTCGAAGGCAACGAGCCCTGACCATACAGAGACAAAGGCTCCCAAGAAAAGAATGCTGTGAATGACAATAGACTCTATAGAGCCTACTGAGCGCGTCACCGCAAAGGCGAATTCTTCTAGTTTTTCCTTTGGTTTCTTTGCCATACTAGTTACTTCTGCATTCTAACATTAGGAACATGGGAATTTCTTTACGAGAGGTGTCTTCTGTTTTTTGGCGCGGACCGCTCTGGCTTTGTTTGTGAGAAATCCATTCTTCCAAACGCGTTATAGAAAACCCTGCTTTAAATAGTGCTTTTGAAAAATCCTGGAGGGAGCGGTGGTAGGAAGTTGTTTTAGGACTATCCTTCTTGCCTGGATGTACGAGCAGTTCAGCTTTCTGCGAAGAAAGATATGCATCAACACGGCGATACTGTTCCTGCTTCTCATCGTCAAAGCCCCAGCTTGAATGCCCTGGAATGCGAAAGGCTGGGTGCATCAACACCATTATCAACTTCCCTCCCGGCTTCAGTACGCGTTTTGCTTCTGCAAATGTTCCATCAATATTTTTTATATTCTGGATTGCGAGAACAATAGTCGCCGCATCAAATAATCCGCTTTTTGTAAAATTTAAATTGTCGGCAGGTGCAACATAGTAGCGAATTGTTGGTGCGCTAAGCGCACCTGAACCACGCTTAGCGGGGTTGTCTGAAAGTTTTTTTGCGTGCGTGATAAGGCTTTGGGCAAGGTCGCTTGCCACTACCTCGGCACCCGCAGCTGCAAACTCGCGCGAGAAAAACCCCTGCCCGCAGGCAATGTCGATTATTTTCATGCCCGGCTTTAACGCCAGGACTCGGAGCAGGTTCGGTAAAATAACGCGGTTTTGGTACGAGTCTTCAGTCGTTTCCAAATACGAGCTATACCAGTCGGCTACCCCGCCCCACGAGGTTGTATGCTTCTTTCGCTTCTCCATTACTGTGCACCTTAACCCAGATGTATAAAAATAAAAAGAGTTGTGGTAGTGTGTTCTCGAAAGGAGTTCTTCCATGCAGCCCTGCTTGCTCGCGCTCTGCGAACGACACGGGGAGGAAAAGATCAAGCGTGCGGCGGTTATGACCGCCGTCGTGCAAATCAACCCCTCCCAAGCGCTGTTTGTGACCTGCAAACACGCCATTAAAGACCACACGAAGCTGTTTTTTGTCGATGAAACCGGCGCGATGTCGATGGAAAAGTGGACTATCTTCCATCATCCAGGCAGCGACGTAGATCTGAGCTTTGCCCTCATCCCCCGAAGCATTCCGCCCGGGCAGATTAAGGTAAGCGAGTCGCCGATCAATCCAGGCACCGTGCTGTCTCATGCGCGCAACCGGTTGGAGAAAGAGGAGTCCTCGCCGTTCACCATCCATACGGCCACAGCCAGGAACCTGCCCATACAGGCGGTGATAAATCTGGTTGACCCTGAGTGGACAAAATTTACCCTGTCCACGGACGAAGAGGGGTTTCGAACGGCAAAAAGCCTCGGCGTCCGCCCTCTGTATCGGGTGCTCGAGATGGAAAGCTGGCCGGGAGTCTCGGGCAGCGCGCTCTGGGACAAATACGGCTCCATCCGCGGCATAGTCTGCGGCGGATCCATGCGCGCAGAAGAAACGCGGCGGCTCATATACCTGCCCGCCAAAACAGTGATGCGGGAGACGCGGCTGGTGCTCGCGCAACCTGAAGTCCGTGCGCAAATCAAATGTTGAGTGTTGCCGTCCTGAGGACGGCCTTTTCTTTTGGGGTGCCTACTGGGAATCGAACCCAGATTGCGAGTTCCACAAACTCGAGTGTTAACC
>CAYGIN010000019.1:0-10983 GCA_964349995.1 uncultured Candidatus Saccharibacteria bacterium
CTGCAGCCATCCGTAGATGTATAGCCCGTGTCTCAGTGCTATCGGTGAAGGTCAGCCTCTCAGCTCTTCTAAGCGTCATAGTCTTGGTAGGCCGTTACCCTACCAACTAACTGATGCTGCGCAGGCCGCTCAAGAAGCGGATTACTCCTTTAGAGTTACCTCACCATCGGGAATTACCTAACCTTTCGGCTAGCTATGCCCGACTTCTCGGTGCGTACCTGCGTTATACTACCTCGTCTGCCGGTTGCCTTGCGGCCCCCTTGACTTGCATGCCTAATCCACGTCGCCAGCGTTCATCCTGAGCTAGGATCAAACTCTGAATATTAGAGACCATGCCACTTAAAGTGTCATGTTCTTATCTTTCTGTAGTGAACGGAACAAAAGAAAGATGCCCAGCGTAAGCTGAGAATAGACAGTCTCTTGTTCCTGCCTTCTTATGGAATTAAGAAGGACTTTCTGCTTGCTCTCATTTCCAGTCGCTCCTAGGTGACTAGATTTGAGAATGATCAATGTATCAATTTCGATTTTGATGCTTCTCTAACTATTCCGTTAGAGTTTTTATTTGGCCCCGTCTTGTGGGGCGCTTGTTTTCAAATAACAAACCCGCCGAACAGCGGGAGTTCAACCAGAAACCGGTTAAATCCACTATCGATGAGTCATGGCAGACAGTATAGTCGGTTTGGGGATAGAGTCAAGCCCAGCTTTGGGTAAAAAACCCCTTAGATACCAGCCTCTTTGAGGGCCTCCTCAACGTCCAAAAACATCTCCTCCGGGGTCGTATCATTATGGAAAATATGGTCGGCAAGGACCATGACTTTTGCGATGCTTTGCTTTGCAGGGTCATCGTTGTGGAGCTCACGCTCTTCATGGGCCACAAATTCTTCGAAGGTTACGTTGTCCGTTTCAGAACCACGCTTATAGATGCGCTCGTAACGTACTTCCCGATCCGCATCCACAGCCCAAAGCTTAGCTCCATGAGTCTTTAAATACTCTGCTTCACTTGGCGTACGAATAGATTCCAATACTGCGTCCCCGCCCTGTTTCCGCGCCTGTTCAAGTAGATTTTCGACTACGTATGTAAGACCAAATTTTGTACGCAAGTCATTCGCAGTTTCTGTAATGGTGTCACGGTTAACAGGCAGTCCGCGCTTAATTACCTCTTCTGTAAAAAATGCACGCGCAGAAAAATGCTTAAAACCTTTTGTCTGAAGATATTCAACAACCGTCCCCTTACCCGCACCCAAGGTTCCCGTGATGCCGATGATCATTGTTCTATTGTATTACGCGTTGCGGCGAGACCATTTTTCCCAAGAGACAAGGAGTGGAGATGCGAGGAAGATCGATGAGTACGTACCTGCGACCATACCGACGATAAGTGTGAGTGCGAAGTCTTTTGTGGCTACAGGGCCGACGAAGTAGAGAGCCACAAGCATGATTACAACCGTCAATGATGTGTTGATAGAGCGAGAGAGGGTTTGTGAAATGCTCTTCCCTACTACATGCTCAAATGTTTCGTGCTTACTGTGCTGAGCGTTGAGTTTGAGATTTTCGCGGATACGATCGAAGACCACAATGGTGTCATTGATTGAGATGCCCAAGATGGTAAGAAGGCCGACAATGAACAGCGAGTCGACACGTGCGCCATCAACAAATCCGAGGAAGGCGAAGAGACCTGCAGGAACCAGAATGTCATGGAGCAATGTGACGATTGCCACAACGCCGTATTTCCACGACGCAACTGGTTTTGAAACTTGTCGGAATGCAAAGGCGATAAAGATAATGATGCACACTATCACGAGACCAAGTGCTATAAGACCCTTCTTAAGAAGCTCTGCACCAAGGACTGGGCCAACCGAGCTGTATCTGTCCTCATGAATAGGACCGAAGCCTGAAAGCACCGCTACGAGGTTATTTTTTTCTTCGTTAGAAAGATCGCGCTGGCTTAAGATATAGCCGTTCTCACCTGCTGGCTGAATGCGTACCTCGCCAAGATTTAGTTGTTGAACAACCGCATGCACCTGCTCCGCAGGTGGGCGGACAGGCTTAGTCGTATCTGCAGTAGGCTGGTACGTAACTTGAAGCATCGAGCCTCCGGCCAAGTCGATGCCTGGACGAAGACCCCACATAGCAATGGCGGCAATCGCTAAAAGCGAAAGCACGACCGGGAGTATAAAAAAGTATTTTAGATTTTTTGCGATGTTCATAAAATTATTTGAGGCCTGAGCGCATAAAGAAACTGCCTACGCGAGACTTTGCATTTAGACCAAGCGCGAGCATAAATGTGCGCGAGATAACAATTGCTGACAACATCGATATGATGACACCAAGCCCGAACACAAGCGCAAAGCCTTTAATAATCGATGTTCCAACCCAGAACAGAATGACAGCAGCGATGATGTGAGCGATGTTTGAGTCGCGGATGGCACTCCATGCGCGCGAGAATCCGTGTCCGATAGCTTCCTGTGCGCTTGCACCAGCCGCCAGTTCTTCCTTCATGCGCTCTGCAATAAGAACGTTAGCGTCCACTGCCAAACCAACGGACAGAATGAAAGCCGCTATACCTGCCGCTGTGAGAACCACTGGAATCAGTTTAAAGATGGCGAGCATCAGTATGCAGTAAATGACAAGTGACACCACTGCGACGACACCTGGCAGGCGGTACCACAAGATCATAAAGATCGAGAGAACGATGAAACCGAGGAGACCTGCAAAAACGCCGGCATGCACTGCCTGGTCACCAAGCGTTGCACCGATAGTTTCTGTGCTTGCAAGCACAATTGGCACAGGCAGTGCGCCTAGGTTTAGATTCGTTGCAAGGTCTTTTGCGCTCTGTGCAGTGAAGTTACCCGAGATAAGCGCCTGTCCATTGTCGATACGCTCTTGAATGGTTGGCGCTGAGAGCAACCTACCGTCTAGAAAAATCCCCAACTGACGACCCACGTTCTGACTGGTGATTTCTCCAAAAAGTTTGGTACCTTCTGCATTGAAGCTCACAAGAACGACTGGCTGTGTCTGGACCGCGCTTGAACCATTGCCAAACTGCAACGCAGCGTTTGTTAGATATTTACCCGTGAGACCTGTATCCACATATGTTTCGATTGGAATAGTGGCGCCGGTATCAGTCGTCGCGTCACCACTTTGGACGAGTTTAAATTCAAGCGTTGGTGTCTGACCGATCATTGCGATAGCCTCGTTAACGTCAGTGATGCCTGGAAGCTCTACGATCAACCGATACGCCCCACCCCCAAGCGTGCCAGCCTGTTCTGTCTGTACAACAGGCTCACCAACACCAAAGGCGTTAACACGACGTTCAATAACACTCTGGAGCGCATTCATCGCATCCGCGGTTTCCCCAGCAGGGATTTTGCTTGTATCAGCATTGTAGACAAGGTGACTGCCGCCTGAGAGGTCTAGACCGAGCTTGAATGCGAAACGGCTATCTGGAGTATTGGTCATCCACACAAAAACACCAATCGCCGCTGCAACGATCAAAATCAGAACAGCGCTATAGCGCAACTTAAACATGATTGTGAGAATAACAGATTACGGACAGCTCTGCAAAGCCTATCTTTTAGCCAAAATGAAGAGATTTTTGAAAATCATTGCAACTGCTATGGGGCCTATGCCACCAGGGACGGGAGTAAAAATAGAGGCAACTTGTGCACATGCCGGGTCGGCGTCGCCCGCAAGACGGCCAGATGCCTCCGAGGTGCCTGCGTCTATAAGAACCACTCCCTCTTTAAGCATCTCAGGTTTTACAAGGCCGGGCTCACCTGCACCAAGTACGACAATGTCTGCATCCTTCAAATCAGAAAGGTTGCCTTCGTTTTTTGTTATGACAGAAACATTAGCGCCTAAATCTTTCAGAAGTTCAGCGACTGGCGCACCGACGAGTTTGCCTGCCCCGAGTACGACTGCCTTCTTCCCTGCCGCAGCAACACCATAACGTACAAAAATTTCTGATACCGCTTCAGCGACAGGCGCACGAACTCCGCCAGCCGGCGGATTATCTCCACCTCCTATTGCGTCAACATCTTTTTCGGGCGGGATCGTCGCAAGCATTTCTGCGGCATTAGGTATTGGGAGCTGAACAATAATGCCATCACACATAAGAGCTTCAGAAATTTGTGCTGGAGTATATCTGCACACTTCGACGTTAAGTCGTGTAGCAACACGAGATTTAATCTTTATAAATGACTCTGTCGCAGCATCCTCCCCTTCTGAAATAACAGCGAGCGACAATGTAGAAAAATTCACACGCTCTTTTTCAAGCGCAGCAATAATCTCTTCTGCTATTTGTTTGCCATCAATAATCATTTTATTTATGTCGCTTGAGCGCATCGGGAACGTACTGCTCGTACTTCCCATTTGTATAGTAGAACGCGTCCAAAGAAGAAGCTGAGTAATTAAAGCCGTACTCATGCGTAAGTTTTGAACCATCGACCGCTATTGGATACGAATAGCTTTTCCAGCCTCCTCGGCTCGTGGGTACGCGGCCCCGTGTGCCATGCCACATTATAAAAAATACGAAACGTATAAGTTGCGGGTGGACGTATATAACACGCTTGCCTACAGCCCTTGCCATGTCTGGGGCGCGGACAACAGCTCCCGGTGGACAGATATTGAACGCGTCGTAGGCTCTCTTAAGTGGTGAAAATGCCAACAGTTCAACAATACGCACGACATCATCCTCATGGATAAATTGACGAAGCCATGTGTGTGTTGCTGGTACAAATGAAACCATCAAAGAGATAAGCTTGTGAACAAAGGACTCTTTGAGCTGTCCTGAAAGTGCCGCCTGTAGGCCAAAGCGGATGCGCATATAGCGTCCGCGTGGGCCGGTAATTGCGGCCGGGCGCACAATAGCAACTTCAATATCGCGGCCGCGCTCTTTGGCTGTTTGATATTTTTCTTCTAGATGTGCTTCCACAATACGCTTTTCTTCTGCGTACAAATAATCACTCTTTCGGAAACCTTCTTCCTCCTTAAACATATGGTTAATAGAATTTTCTTTTTGCGCGCCATAGGAAGCTACCGTTGAAAAATGCACCAAGCGTTTGACGAAATTATGCTCAAAACAAAAATCAAAGACACGGTCGGAGCCGTCAACGTTCCACTTCCATTGTGTCTCTTTGTCAGCGTACATTTCACGTATCTGCCATGCAGCGTGTATCACTACATCCGGCTGATGTTTGATCACCTCTTTTTCCCATCCAGCATCTGAAAGATTCTTTTGAATGTAGGCGAGCTTGGGCTCATCTTTAATAAGGTCTGGCAACGGCTCTTTATCGATGCCGATAATGGTTTTGACATCATCGCGCGCAGCAAACTGCCGGACGAGCATCGCGCCAACATATCCTCCTGCCCCAGTAATAAAAACCGTATGTTGCATGTATCTTTACTCTACCAAGAACTCACGCGGAACAACATTCGTTTCACTGTCTTGAGCGCAATGACTAAATCGAGCGCGAGTGAACGGTGTTTGATGTAATAAAAATCGTATGCCAAACGCACTTTGGTTTCCTCTATAGACTGTGGGCTTATATTTCCCTGTTCATATTTTTGATTAATCTGTGCCCAGCCTGTGAGCCCAGGCTTCACCATATATCGCACGCCATAGTACGGAAGCTCTTCTGCTAGACGCAGGCCTAGGCCTTCAATGTCGTTGCGTGGGCCGACAAGCGACATCTCTCCTTTGAGAATATTTATAAATTGAGGAAACTCATCGAGTGATGTTTTGCGAAGCACACTTCCAACCGCGGTTATAGGATTCTTTTGTTTCTCCTCCGTTATCCACTCGCGAGATGCCGAGTTGTTAAGCCGCATGCTTCTGAACTTATATGCCCTCATGCGCGTATCCCCTTCACCCAAACGTTCCTGTGCAATAAACACTGGGCCAGGACCTTCCAGCTTCATCAATATGAACAGTAGGGGTGTAACAACAACGGTAGCAACACCCATCACCAGCGCCCCCACGATATCAACGGCACGCTTAACAAACGCGTATACATCGTTCTTCGGCACAGTAATATTTTTGAGAAACCAATCGTACCGTAAATGCGAAAGCGGTACCCGATCAAATACTTCTTCGTATAGTTGATGGAAGTCTGCGTACTGAAAACGACCGCTGGCCGTGAGTTTGTATATCGCTGGCAAAAGCAGGCGAGTCGTCTCATGTTCTGAATCGACCACCACGAGCGTTACTTGTTTTGCTGATAACTCCTGCACGAATGTATCGAACTGCTCAATAATAAGAGTTGCGGGATTTTCCACAAGCACGAACTCCAAATGATAGCGGGGATTACTGTTCACCTCTTCTACAAACTCCTCTACTTCAGGGCCTTGGCCTAGCAACGCGGCTCGTTCACGCACCACCGGCTTAGAAAGTTTCGGGAAGATCCAAAGTCTCCATATAAAAATACATAGAAGCGATATGACGAGATAGATTGCAAGACTCGTCTTTGGTGCGATGCCAATACCTGGTGCAAAGAAAAACAGAAGTGCCGCGATAATTATATTGAAGATTTGGGTTCGAAGAATTGCCTGTGGTACACCACTGCGATACAAAAGTACCTGCTTGCTGTACAGTCCCGCCATATAGAACACCAACAGCCAGACAATAAACAAAATACTAAATGCGCCGACGTACGCTCTAACTATGTCTTCGCTCGGAAAACCTCCGTAGCGTAGGAGAAGCGTTAAAACCAACGAAAAACAAAAGACTAGCAAGTCCCCAAAAAATAGGAGTGAAAGGGTGTATCTCCGACCGAATGTCATTGTGGTAAGGTATACCATATAACCTTACATAGTCTAGGATAGTTTCAATAAGAATGAGGCGAAAATGAAAATTGTATACGTAATAACAAAGGGAAATTGGGGCGGCGCACAGCGCTATGTCTTTGATTTAGCCGTTGCCGCAAAAGCCCACGGACACGAGGTTTCTGTCGCTTTTGGCCAACCCGGACTACTTGAAAAGAAGCTTGCAGCCGAAGGTATAAAGACCCATATAATTTCGTCTTTCAGGCGTGATGTTTCTTTTGGCGCAGATCTCAAAAGCTTCTTCGAGCTACATAAACTTTTCAAACAAGGACAGCCTGATATTGTGCATCTCAATTCAAGCAAGGCGGGTGGCGTTGGTGCGCTTGCAGCCCGAATGGCTGGCATTAAGAAAATCATTTTTACTGACCATGGCTGGGCCTTTATGGAAAAACGTTCGCTCCCCTCTCGAATAGCAATTTGGCTACTATCGTGGTTTACGGTACTGCTTGTCGACCGTGTTATTGCAAACTCCGAGTATGAACTGCGCCTGACTCAAAACATGCCGTTTGGTGCAAAAAAAGTAGTGCGAATTTATAACGGCATAGATCTGAATATGCAGTTTGGCTCAGGTGACATAATCCGCCAAGCTTTTCCTGCTGGAGTAAAAATTACAGGGGTCGTAGGAGAACTCACAAAAAATAAAAACCAGGTAGCGCTTATTGAGCAAGCAAAAAATGACGCGACTATGTATTTGGCGATAGTCGGCGACGGAGAGGATCGTGCCAGACTAGAACAAAAAATAAAAGAATATGGACTCGAGAACCGCGTAAAACTTTTTGGCTTTATACCTGTAGCCGAAGTCCTCAAGGGGTTTGATATATTTGCTCTATCCTCAATAAAAGAGTCTCTTGGCCTTGTCATACTGGAAGCTCGCGTTGCTGGCCTCCCTATTGTTGCAAACCGCGTTGGCGGCGTAGGCGAAGCGATGGATTTGCCACTTAGTGAATTTTCAAAAGAGAAGATGGTTTCAAAAACCTTTGCCCTTTATACTACATAGATGGAACCCGTCTTATTACTCAACGATAAAAAGTACGAGCTCATTAAAGTACAGAGGGAGAACATAAGCGCTATATATAAATGCGGCGATGAATACTTACGAATAGGCCGCGAAGATAAAATTGAGCGCGACCTAGAGACACATCGAAAAATGGAGCGTGCTGGTTTTCCTATAGCAAAAATACTGGAGGAAGGAACCTTCCAGGATATGTCTTATTTTGTTGAAACCTCAGTTGGAGAAATTACTGCGGGTAAACTTTTTACCCAAGATGTGGCCGAATCTGGAACCATTTCCGATGTACATTTTGATGCCTTTCTGGCTGTTGTAGAGAAATTTGCACAGGCGCAATTACACACAAAAGTTGATGTGGTTGATTTTGAAACTTTCGCCAAAGGTATCCATTTGGATATTCTGTGCAAAGAACTACCGCAGCATAGTGAAAAGATCCAGGCTGTTTTCTCTGATATCAAAGGACGATTGTCTTCTTTTCCTTTCGTCCTTACCCATGGAGATTTTAATCCTCACAACATTTATCCTGCAGGAGTCATAGATTTTGAAGATTCTTTCTATGGCCCTTTCGGTTATGACATTATCAGTGCGCTCGTGCATATAAATTATTTTCCCGATTCGCAGGATTATGAATATTTTGCCAAATATCACTTTAGCTCCAATCAAAGACAAAAATATCTAGACGCTGTTGATACAATTTCGCAAAAAGCTGGACTACAAAAGATTTCTGATTACACAGCAGATTTCGAATTTTGTAGAGCAATTTGGCATTTAGTCCGTATGCATGAGTGGCCCAAGCTTCAACAATTCCGCTACGATTTGTTTATTGAGAAATTTCTAAAGTAATCTAACGATCGTATCCACCAGAGAATTCGCGGTCGAGCATATCGCGGTGGGCGGCGCGGGAGTAGCGGTTCATGCCCGAGAGCATGCCGAGGGCGAGGAATTCCGCGAGAATGTGCGTACCACCGTAACTCATAAATGGAATGGTTGTGCCCGTGACGGGTAATAGTCCCATATTAATTCCTGCATGCAGCGCAAAGTGTGCGGAAAGATAGCACAGTACTCCGAGGGCAAATAACGTTTCAAAATTTGAGGCACCACGGGTCGCGGTTTGGATAACCCGCCAGAAAATTACACCGAAAAGAGAGAAGACAATGAGTATGCCAACGAAGCCCCACTCTTCTGCAAACGCGGCAAAAATAAAGTCTGTCTGATATTCCGGCAAAAAGCGAAGCTTGCTCTGTGTTCCGTAGCCTATACCTTTTCCAAATAATTCCCCGGAGCCGACCGCAATCATAGACTGGTATGCGTTGTACCCGCTCCCCTGCATGTCACGGGTTGGGTGGATAAAGTTCAAAACACGCTGCTTCTGATAGTCTTGGAAGCCAAGCGTCCAAAGTGCGCCGAAGAGCACCAATCCAAGACATACAACTGTTGCGATATGTTTTTTGGAAATGCCTGAAAAAAATACCATGCCAAACCATATAAGAAATATGATGATGGCACTGCCGAAGTCAGGTTGCAGTGCCACGAGCACAAATACCACAAATGCGTACGCGCCCGATACAATAATGTGCCTGATATTGTGTATTTCAATATGACGACGCGAGAAATATTTTGCGAGCGCGATGATAAGTGCGAGCTTTGCGAGTTCTACAGGCTCAATTCCAAGTCCTCCGATTGAGACCCAGCTCCGAGCGCCTTTGACCGCTTCTCCCAGCAGAAGCAACCCAATCAGCGGAATGATAAGTACCCCGAATATGCCAGCGGCAACTCCGCTTCTGCGCAAAAAGCGCCAGTCAATAAACGATGCTGTAAAAAATACTACGACACCAACCACAAGCCACATAAGCTGCCGAGCAAAGTAAGAATCTTCCCCACTGAACGAGTCCATCGTGAGAAGCCCAAGTGATGTAAGTATGAAAGCCGAACCGAACGTAAACCAATCAACCGACCTTATTTTTTTCCGCCAGTTTGAGGAAGAGGCACTAAGGGGAGACATGTATAGATACTACTAGAAAGACGGCAATACTGTTATCTCGGCACGGACGACACCTGGAACTCCGAGCGGCCACGTGAAGGTCACATTTTGTGAAGATTTGCGTGGCAGTGATGGAATAAGGCTCTTTGATGCAGCCAGCGCTACCCCACTTCCGTCAAACAATACGCCCGCCACAGTAACATTTGAAATATCTTTGACTGTGTTATTTTCGAGCGTCAACGTCAGACGTGAACCATCTGCCGAAAGCGCTTGGCGCGTAACATCAATAGGCGGGAGTGAATCTGGAGCCACAGCGTTCCACACAGGTAATGCTGAGAACGCAAAGAGCGTGCGTGCGATTGTGCGCGTACCTGTCGGAATATTAGTTTCAATTACCGGGATAATCGAGACCGGAGGAAGTTCAGTGACTCCATTGCGCTCAATAATGAGCTGGTTTTTTGCATCAAACAGTTGAAAAGAATATGAGACATTGCGCGCGCCTGCACTGAGATTAGTATTTTGAATGTATGCTGCGGCAGTGTAGATATTAGTCGAGGTTGCGGGCACAGTTAGGAACGAACGCGCCCATGCAACAGATGGTTGGCGCGTTTGGTTCACACACAAGAGCGAACATGCACCCCCACAATCCACACCCATCTCGTCACCATTTTTTCTACCATCAAAGCATGTTGGGGGATGATATATAAATGCAAAATATGCCCAACAAAGTATTCCAATGCCAATAACCCCGAACACTGTCAGGTATATATATTTTCTTCGATCGCTCCAGGATAGGGCCATGGAGTAATTCTATCAACGATTAAGTTCTTTGTCCTGGCGACTAGCTACTCTCCCCACCTGTGACAGTGAGTACCATCGCCGCTAGTGAGCTTAACTTCCGTGTTCGGAATGAGAACGGGTGTGACCCCACCGCCAAATCACCAAGACAAAAACCTCAATCAACATAAATCCAAACTCATAACAACAAATTATTGCGATTCTCAAGACTGCCCTTTTCTCCCCCCATTGGAGAATATTAGAAACATCGATCGATTAGTACTTCTCAGCTCAAGCGCTTGCGCGCCTTACACTTAAAGCCTATCAACGTGATCATCTCTCACGGATCTTAATGATTACTCATCTTAGAGTCGGCTTCGCGCTTAGATGCTTTCAG
>CAYGIN010000020.1:0-10966 GCA_964349995.1 uncultured Candidatus Saccharibacteria bacterium
TGTATTTCCATCCATATCCCCCATTCTACTACTTTGCCTCAAGCTCATCAAACCAGAGGTTGACTTCAATAATGAGACTTAATATCGTTTAGCGCCACAACTTATCACCTACAGGAAGGTCCCTAGGTCCTAAATTGGGCAGAAAGAATATCTTCCATTATAGCCCTTTCACCTTCACCATTTTCAAATTCCAGTACAGAGATAGGATCTTTTCTTCCAGAAGACTTAGGAAAAAATACCTTTTCTATTTGAGAAACGGATGAGAAATTATTTAATTCTCGAGTTTTGTTTTGTTTTTTATTTTCCATCGTATTTGCCAGAAATGAATCTTTGATTGAAATTTTCTTTTCGTCTTGCCCAAACTAACCCGTCTCCCTTAGATATAACCACAACATCAATAGGTCCCCCGACGGTCTCTTCGTCCATTGAAACTCTTCTTTTGAATGAAGTCAATGTAACTAGAGTTTCAGTCATTGCCGCCAATTCATTTTTGGGAAGCATTCCAACCACGTCCAAAATTGGATTAACGAATTTTTCTCTCCTGTATTTATACATCCCCTCTATGAATTTTCCTATAATTTCATGGGTTGCTTTATTTATATCTGTTTTTTCTTTCGCTTTTTTAACATTGAGTCTCTTGAAAATAAGGGGAGGATACTTTTCTGCAAAAACCTGCAGTTCCTTGTGAATAAAGAAATCGATCATAGGGTCAACCCCCTCCATAAAACGAACAACCATATCCTTTTGTGCAAAAGGAATAATTGCGGCTCCCATATGTGGAGATACTTTTTTACTATTATCCTTTTTAAATTTGAGAAAATTTTGCACTATGCCTTCAATGGTATAGGAGTGGAGGCAAGGGAAAATATCCTTTTTCCCAAATCCTGCTATCACGAGCCCGCTACAATTTTCCTTGTCATATTTATCATTAGATTTAAAAAATATGAGAGCTGCAAGTTTTTGGATCTTATCCGAGGTTAATTTATCCATAGGAAGTTTTTCAAAAACTTCTTTTCTTATCTTAGTTATTGTGTTCCTATAATCTCTTGCAAATTTATTTACTTGAGCATTATTTCCCAAGAGCACATAAGGTGATTCAGTCCACCCTACGTAATGTCCATCCACAATCCTCTTAGTAATTATTCTCACCTCTTTTTCTGTGATGAGAGGCTTCCCTTCTGCTGCCCGCCTTTCAATATTTTTCCTAACGGTATCAAGTACAATTTTCTTTAGAAATTCGAAGTAACTTTCAATCGTGCCGTAGGCATATTGTTTCTGTATTTGAGCCGGGAATAACTCTCTATTTTTTCTTAAAAAATTAATAAAATCATCTGAATATTGTTCAAGCGTGTTGAAATCTTTTTTCGGACAATCCTGATTGTAAATTTTGATTACAGTCTCCCAAGGAACTCCCATAAATGAGGCGTTGCCGTAAACCATAATACCTATGGGGGCATTATTAGTGAGCTGAAATATCTTCTCAGCAGAGGTAAAAATTTTCTGCCCTTTTACTGATCGCGCTGTTACGGCACTGTCTGCCGCCAAAGCGATCGCTTGCCTATTCATAATTGCAATCTCTGCTGTCATAGACTTTGGACCAATAATAGCAAATTTACAAAAAGATACATTGTTTCTTTTCTCCACCGAATCGGTGTAATACAAACACAAAAGCCCCCCTTTCGGGGGGCTTTTGTTGGTTGAACTAGCTTACGCTAGACGTTTGTCGAATTACTTCGAGATAACGTTTGCGAAGCAGTCCTGACCGAGACCTGAGCTTGCGAAACAGCCACCGAGGCCGTAACCGTTAGTCCAGTCATTGTTTGCGACCGGAGTCTTGACTGTTGAAGTCGACTCTGGAGACCATGCAATGTTTGAACTGTTGCTGGTGCTAAGAGCTGAGCTCGTTGCCAAGCCACTACCGTTTGAGGTAATGAGTGGAAGAGCTGTGTCAGCGCGGAGCGACGTAGAGATAGAACCTGTGGTGTTAGTACCTGTGAGGGTTACCGTACCACGGAGGTTGTAGGTCTTAGTCGTGCCAGCTGGTACTACTGCATCTGCCGTGTTCGACGTGCTGTCGAAGTAGACGTTGAGTACAGTGCCGGCGCTTGTTGTTGCAAGTGACGTCGACGCAACGCTGCCGTTAGGACCGCTGAAGGTCAAGCTGGTTACGTATGCTGTCGAAGGAACAATGTTGAATGCAACCTTGTTCAAGGTAACGTCATTCTTTGCATCTGCACCGACAGTGAGGGTAAGAAGCGTCTGGTTACCGCTTACTGCTGTACCGCCCGCTGTGCTGTAGGTGAAGGTTGGGAATGACTTGTAGATAACCGCACCATTAACTGCTGTATCAGCAGAAGATGGCTGGCGGTTTTGACCTGAAGATACACCGACAGCGTAGGTACCGTTGGTACCAGATACGTTGCCACCGTCGTAGTCAACCTTCAAGAGGTCGCCTGAGACTGTAAGAGGACCGCTTGCGCTGATGCCAGCGATGTCACCCTTGATGATCATCACGCGAGAACCGTTTGCTGGGATGCGGAATGCACTTGTAGCAATCTGTGACGAAGTTGCGTTTGTGCCAGACGGGAATACCGCTGTACCAATCTGCGTGTTCGTCGTTGCGTCCCACAAAGTGACCTGGCTGTTTACGAGGTCAGTGCGAGAGCCACCTGTCAATTGAAGTGCAACCTGGCGAAGATCCATGTCTTCGTTGGTGCCTGCAAAGCGGATGTGACCGAGGTCAACACCAGTTGAACCTGCTGAGACTACGCCAAAGGTTGGAGTGCCTGAGTCAAGAGTAACTGAGAGTGTACCGCCGGTTGCTGCTGTCATGAGGCTACCTGTGTTTGCGGTAAAGGTACCGTTTACAGTTGAGCCACTTGAGAGACCAGATGCGCCTGCAGTTTCAGTTCCTGCGAAGCCCCACTGGTACGTACCTGTTGCGCCACTGCGGAGATTACACTTGATAGAGAGAGTAACCGTTGTTCCTTTCGGAATAACGATGCCACCGCTGTCGAGTGAGAACGAAGTAGCTACTGCTGATGCAGCAGTTGTTGGGTTAACAACGTGCTGGCTAGAGACTGACGTAGAGCCATTGTATAGCTGGCAGTTCGTCAAGTCAGTACCTGTACCAGTGTAGGTGTACAGAGTTGGAAGCGTTGTAAGGCGAAGGTCTTCACCAGATGCTGTTGCATCGAGGATGACGTTCGTGAAGGTGAACTGGTTGCTTCCTGAGATGACCGTTTGTGCGATCGGAGTAGAAGCAACTGAAACGCTAAGTGCTGCTGCCTTTACAGTCTGAGAAGCGCTCGTGAGAGAGCTTGCTGGAGAGATTGTAAGGGTGCGACCAGTTGTCTGGCCAGTAACCGTTGTCCACTGAGTAGACGGAGTGGTTGAAGCCTGGACAGTGTCATTGGTTGCGAAGTCAGTACCAAGCTTGCCCTTGAGCATGAGCTGAGTAGTTCCAACTGGGACTGTGATCGTATCTGTGAAGGTTACGATTGCGTCTGCGTTAGTACTACCAGTTGTAGCATCAACTGGGCCTGCGAGTACTGTACCGTTCTGATCAACAAGCTTGACGTTGGTCAAGTCATCGTAAGAAGCGTTAGTGCTGCCTGCAGTGATCTGGAAGATCATGCGGCCAACACTGACTGACTCACCCTGTACCTGGACAGAGAAGCCGCCGAGTACCTGGTCAGCCTGGTTGATAGCAACGTTGCCGGAGGTAACTGAGTTCGAAGTTGAAACAGTTACAACACCGCCTGAGATCGTTGCTGTGAAGCCAGCGTAGTATGGGTCATCAGTTGATTTAACCTGACCGCAGTTTGCACCTGAAGATGCCGTACATGCAGTTGAGTTAGCTGATGTGAATGCTGGAAGGATACCGTAACCGTACTGAGCACCAACTGTGTTGATGTCAGATGCTTTCTGGATGTCGAAGAGAACGGTTGTATTTGAACCGTTAGCAACGTCACCCTGGATAGCTACATCTTTCGAGAAACCTTTCTGGACCAAGATACCCTGGCCTGGGAAGTTTGTCGTGTAGTAGTTGTCAGCAGAAACAGTCGTTGCGTACGAAGTACCGTCAACAACTGAAACTACGTTAGAAAGGTAGCTCTGAGAAGCAGAACCAACCTGGTGCCAGCGGATTGACTTCAAGTACACATCTTCGTTTGCACCCGCAGTGATGCGGATTGAAGAGAAGACGTAGTTTACCTGGCCAACATTCAATTGAGTGTTGACAGCACCTGGGTCATTCGTACCGCGAGCGCCAGTGACTGAACCAATGAGGCTTGAAGCTTCGTTGATGGTCATGCTTGCGCCGCTGATTGGAAGACCGCCATTCGTAACTGCTGCTGAAGTGTTAACTGCAACAACAGAGAAGGTAGCGATCTGACCTGCGTAGGTTGAAGTGTTTGCGCGGTTAGCTGCAACCGTGAAGGTCATAGATGTGCCGCTTGGGATCACAACTGCTGAACCAACCACCGCCTGGTGATTGCTGTTCAAAGTCTTCGTGATACCAACCTGGTTACCATTCTGGTCCAAGAGCATAACGCCGCTGAATGCTGCGTCTGCTGCAATGCCCTCGCGCTGCACAGTAACGTTGTTAAGCGTTACATTGCCGCCCGAAGCAGTGACAGTGAACTTGGTGAATGGGATGCGAGCTGCATTGTTTGGAGCAAGGCCGTTTGCAGGCTGTGCTGCTGCCGAAACAGTTGCAGTACCGGTACCAGTTGTTGGAGTGGTTGGAGTTGTAGGAGTTGTAGGAGTTGAACCGCAGAGAGCGTTGAGCTTTGCGCGGGACAATGGACCGACATAACCTGAAACTGGAGAAATACCATTTGCAGTCTGGAATTTCATAACCGCTGCCTTAGTAGCTGGACCGAATGTTGAGGTTTCCATACCAGGAGAACCGGCGCCAGACGATGCAACCATCGTGCCTGCGCTCATGTTCAAGAACTTCTGGAGAGCCATAACATCAGCACCTGTAGAACCGACTGTGAGGTCGCGAGTGAAGGTCGTCGAGCATGAGCCGCCGGTAGAACCGCCGGGAGTACCGGTAGTTGGCTGACCATTGAGCGATGCCTGGACATTCGCGATAGTAGCTGCGTCAGCACCAAAGGACTGGAGCAACGAAACAATCGCGCTTATCTGAGACGACGTGAGAGCCGCTGCGTGTGCTGGAGTAGTCATTGCACCGAACATAAGTCCGAGGGCAACAACTGCACCGCCGACAAAAGCGGCGAGACGTGTAGAACTCTGAGTAATTGTCATAATAACTAACTAATCGAACTATTAATAATTACTTGTAATCATACGGATAAAGAGAACAGACTGTTGAACAAAAACTTCTACCCGCATCTTCCGCCGTAGTGTGGTGTCTCTGGTTTTCCTTCTATTAAAGAAGGACAGAGAAACCATCACTCAGGCAGAAGAGCGACTGGTAGTCAAAGTGGAATGGGACGTTCAGTCAGATCAGCCGTGAAGGGATAAGGTAATGTCCGCAAATTATGAAGACGCACTTGAACTGCAGTACTTACTGCAATCCTCTATCTACTATTCTGTTGTCAACGATCTTGCAATTCTGACTTCCGGTATATGCCCTGAATACCCGACGTTCGGTCGCTACAACCAAGTATAGGGCCACGGAGCACGGAACTCAAAAATACCCTGTGGACAACAGCGCAAATTAGCCCCCGAGGGGGCTAGGGCTGTGTTTTACAGGTACCCCAAAAATACCACTATGGGGGCTTCAGGTCAACGCCCTCCTTATATAGCTGTATAGACGCTCCAACGGCGTTCCCCTACCTTCTTTATAAGCCCCCGCTGGACCAGCGCTGCCAACTCTCGCTGGACAGTCTTTTCACTGCAACCCTTCACTGCTGAAGCTATATCTTTTATAGAAGAATGAGCATTAGAGCGCACAAATTGAAGTATTTTCTCCGCGCGCGGGTTCTGTCCTTTATCGGTGTCCTTGATTTGTCCCTTAGTCTGTCCTTTATCTAAAGATTGCCCCATGGGACGCTGTCCATTATTTAAAAGTCGCGGATGCTCTGCGGAATTTTCCACAGACTCAATTTCAGGCACTGAGAAATCCTGAACGGAGGTGAAGGGCGACGGATGAACACTTAGTGAAAATCGCTGAGCCAACTGTTCGTATTCATTCAATAAAATAGGGCTATTTTCTTTACTAATAAAACCTGCGGTTGTCGCAAGTCTTACCTTTGAAAGAAGTGCAAAAATGTCTGCAATAACGATCGACGCATCCATCTCCCCTGCAGCAAAATGAGCAAAGGTGTGGGGAAGTTCTGCTGCGGCAGTGGCAAGTTTGTATGCGACTTCTCTATCTTTTATCTCTGCTCGCTCGGCTAAAATCAGGAGAGCGTGTGCAATTTTTTCTGACTTCAAGTAACAAAAATACCAATCGGTACGTCCTTTAAAAAGGATTGATTGTAGAGCAAATTCGTGAAATTTTTTATCTATATCAGACACGTTTTTGTCTCATAAAAGTCCTTGATTTGTCTTATATTCTTAAAGACATCTAGGACTTGTCATGTGTCTTTGAGTATACTGCCTCGCCGCGCAAACGCAAAAGTAGTTGTGCATGTTATTATGTGCCCATACTATGGCGCGCAAAAATGGCAAGCACAGCAAGGAATCTGTTAATCCGTTGCGCACATTACCCACAGAAACAAAGCGCACTATCGCCGCAATACTTCTCTTTATATTGGGGCTGATTTTTGTGCTCGCCTACTTTGGAGTAGCAGGAAATGGCGGGTCGGATCTGTACTGGCTCTTTGACTATCTTCTCGGTATTGGCTACTTCTTATTGCCACTCGTGCTCTTCATACTTGGATGGAGCATGTTGCGCGAAGAGTCAGTTGGATTTAATCCCCTCAAAATTATCTCCAGCGTTGTATTCGTACTAGCGGGCCTAGGGTTCGTCGATGTCGTCTCTGGACACGGAGGTTTGGTGGGAGGCGCCATCGCCACCCCCACGATGCAGTTTTTTGATATCTACGTCGCACTCATTATTACAGGAGGCCTATCTCTTATATCACTTCTCATATTGATAGAGGGGCGTATCTCTCCTGAAATCTTTACCTCCATTGGTCGAGGCATCGCAGCACTCTTTAGAAAGCTCACAGGTCGAAGCAACACAGAACTCGAACCTTCTATAACAGGGCTACAGGATGATGACGAACTTGAGGAAACGTATCCGCCGATGGACGAGGACAACGAGCCTACGCAGAAAAACCCTTCGAGCGGTGCTCCTCTCACCGCGAAGGGTCTTTCTGCTTCGGCATCCGCGGCATCTCGTGAAAGTTCTGCGAAGGAAGCTGTGGCACGCGCAGCTGCGGCAAACTTAAAATCACTTTTGGGCCAATACACTCCCCCACCCTTATCGCTTCTTGAGGGCGACCGTGGACGCGCCGGCAGTGGTGACATTAAGGCAAACGCAAATATTATTCGTCGCACCCTCCAGAACTTCGGCATAAATGTAGAGATCGACGAAATCTCCATCGGCCCATCAGTTACCCGCTACGCTATCAAACCAGCAGAGGGTGTGCGTCTCCAAAAAATAGTCGCGCTCCAACAAAACCTCGCACTCGCACTCGCTGCAAAAGGCGGTATCCGTATCGAAGCTCCTATCCCTGGAAAGTCGCTAGTGGGTATCGAAGTTCCAAACACTGCAAAAGTTACTGTGGGCCTTGGAACACTCTTGGGTTCAGAAGAATTCACCGATTCTCCCAAGCCGCTTATGGTCGCACTTGGCCGCGACATTGCGGGCAACTCCGTATATTCCAACATCGCTAAAATGCCGCACGGGTTGGTTGCCGGCGCAACGGGTTCAGGTAAATCAGTTGCCATCCACGCAATCGTTAACTCCCTTCTCTACCGCGCAGGCCCACAACAGCTACGCTTTATTATGATTGACCCTAAGCGCGTAGAGCTCACGCTGTACCGCTCTATTCCTCACCTTCTCACTCCAGTTATCACTGACCCTAAGAAAGCAGTTATGTCACTTCGCTGGGCAGGACGCGAAATGGAACGTCGATACAATATCTTGGAAGAAAACCGCGTCCGCGACATTGAGTCATACCATCAGAACATTTTGACACCTGCGCTCGAGAAACTTCGCAAGGAGGGCGAACCAGAAGAAGGAGAGAAGGTTCCAGAGGCTATGCCTTATATCGTCATTATTATCGACGAACTTTCCGACATTATGCAGACTTATCCGAGAGAACTTGAGGCTTCTATCGTACGCCTTGCCCAAATGAGCCGTGCCGTTGGTATACACCTTCTACTCTCAACCCAGCGTCCCAGCGTTAACGTCATTACCGGCCTGATTAAGGCCAACGTGCCAACACGTATCGCACTTCAAGTCGCAAGCCAAATAGACTCACGTACAATTTTGGACCAAGGTGGTGCTGAAACCCTTCTTGGCGCTGGTGACATGCTCTATCTTTCTGCCGACATGAATAAGCCGGTTCGTTTGCAAAGCGCTTTCATTAGTGAAAACGAAGTAAAGAAAGTGACAGACTTT
This sequence comes from uncultured Candidatus Saccharibacteria bacterium, assembly GCA_964349995.1. GTDB lineage: Bacteria > Patescibacteriota > Minisyncoccia > Phycocordibacterales > SBAW01 > GWA1-54-10. The sequence continues at coordinate 8,549 of CAYGIN010000020.1, forward strand.
ATCGCCAAGAATAATGATGTAGAAATCCCAATCGACATTGCAGCTCCTGCCCCAGGCACCACGAGCATTTCACTTGAACATGCGGCTTCAGGAAGTGGGGGCGGGTTTGATGACGAAGGTGACGATGATATGTACGAGGCAGCACACGCTGCCGTAATGGAAGCAGGTAAAGCATCAACATCCTATCTCCAAAGAAAATTACGTGTTGGTTACGCACGCGCAGCACGCCTTATCGACATACTAGAAGAGCGCGGGGTGATCGGCCCAGGCGATGGCGCAAAACCACGCGAAGTGCTTGGTCGCTCGGATGGCGCAGACTCAAGCGAAGAACAGCCAGGCGTATGAGTTACGGGCACTCTGCACGCCGTACCGCCACATTTGTTATAGCGGTGTGCGCTATTGTGGCAGTCATTGGATACGGCCTTTTTGAAGGACGCAGGCTTATAGAAGGTCCTCAAATATCAATAAAAACTCCCTCAAACGGAAGCGCCACATCCTCCAGCGCCGTGATTGTTTCAGGCACCGCACAGAACATTTCCTTCCTTACTATCAACGACGCGCCCGCCTACACCGACGAGTCGGGACATTTTGCCGTCACCCTCTCCCCACCCCCGGGGTATAATGTGTTTACTGTTCGTGGAGTCGACCGTTTTGGTCGGCGTGCGTCAAAACAAGTCGTGTTTACCGTAGTCAATTACTGTCCGATTAAATAACCGTCATGGCAAAAACAAAAGAGAAAGAAAAGAAATCACCCTCAGGAAAGGACACCTCAGCAATTGATGCAGCAATCCGTGAAATAAAAACAAAGTTCGGCGACGAAGCAATAATGAAACTCGGCGACACTGGCAGGGTTAACGTCGACGCTATTCCCTCTGGCTCTATTGGTCTCGATTGGGCACTTGGTATTGGTGGCTACCCTCGCGGCCGCATACTTGAAATTTTTGGTCCAGAAAGTTCTGGTAAGACAACACTCTCGCTTCATGCAATTGCTGAGGCACAGAAGAAAGGTGGCGTCTGTGCATTTATAGATGCAGAACATGCGCTCGACCCAGAGTATGCAAAGAAAATCGGGGTGAAACTCGATGAACTTCTCGTATCGCAACCAGACACAGGCGAACAAGCACTCGAAATTGTCGAGTCCCTCGTGCGTTCAGGCAAAGTAGATATTATTGTCATCGACTCTGTCGCCGCACTTACTCCAAAAGATGAAATCGAAGGAGACATGGGCGCGTTCCATGTGGGTAAACAAGCCAGGCTGATGTCACAGGCCCTCCGCAAACTCACCGCCATCACTGCAAAATCAAAGACGATTGTTATTTTCATCAACCAAATACGCATGCAGATAGGCATGATGTTCGGCAACCCCGAAACAACGCCGGGCGGTAAAGCACTTAAGTTCTATACTTCTGTACGTCTCGATATTCGCCGTATCGCACAGATTAAAAAAGGTGAAGAGGTCGTGGGTGGCCGCCATCGCGTTAAAGTAGTTAAAAACAAAGTAGCTGCCCCATTCCGTAAAACAGAGTTCGACCTTCTCTACAACGAAGGCATTTCCCGCGAAGGAGAATTGTTGGCACTTGGAGAAAGTCTTGGCGCAGTTTCAAAGAGCGGCGCATCATACTCTTTCATCTCTAAAGAGGGTGAGAAAATTGCACTTGGCCGCGGCTATGATGCATCCCGCACATTCCTTCGTGAAAATAAAAAAATCGCGAACGAACTTCTAAAGACTATCGAAAAAGGTTTGGAAACTTCTGCTCCTGCAAAAACTGCAGCTTCTGCTGACGAGGACTAATTTATAAAAAACGAATCCCCCTCCAACGCCCGAAGGTATTGGAGGGGGGGTTGCTGCATTGCTGCAGCGGGTTGAGGTCAGCTCGCGCTGATGCCGTGCTTCTTGTCGAGAGCCGCGGCCGCGGTCATGACGTCGTAGGTGCGCGTGCCCACCGAAGCCTTGTCGCCGAAGGCGGCGATGAGGTCGGCATAGGGGTTCGGGCCGGCGCTGGCGTGCATGAGGCGATCGAGGTGCTTGCTGTTGTAGAAGCTCGTCCAGACCTTGTCGGCGGTCGCCAGGATGTGCTGGCGCTGCTCGGGGCTCTTGATCTCCGGCGCCAGGTCGACGGCGGCCTGGGTCTTGCCGTCCAGGATGCCCTTGAGCCGGTCCATGCTGATATAGCCGTCGTCCTTGAGCTTCAGCAGCTGGTCGATGCCGGCGCAGATCCGGGCGGTCAGCGAAGTCGGCCGGAGGCTGACGATGGGAGTCGAGTACATAACGGCGAGGCCGTTCAAGGCCCGCGTGGTCTTGGTGTTCATGTGTTCAGACTTTCTCTCAGTTGATTGGGAATGGGGTTTCCCCCGATGGGTAGGTACATCCTCAGGCTTCGCTCCCCTGTCCGCAGACATGAAAAAGCGCCCCTAGGG
>CAYGIN010000021.1:0-9876 GCA_964349995.1 uncultured Candidatus Saccharibacteria bacterium
GTTATAGATACAATGAAATTAATCTTCGCGGTGTGGATAACTTTATTTTTTATTTAAAAAATATTTCTATACAATTTTTACTTCTGGTTCAATTTTTATTTTCAATTCCTCAAAAACCTTTTTTTGTACTGTATTCACAAGCTCTTTTACATCACGCGCAGAAGTATTTCTCTCCGCAACTAACACTAAAAATTGTTTTTCAAACATGCGGGCACCTCCCACCCGCACATCACGCAAATCAATCACGCCATGTTTGTAGTCGAGAAACCACCCTAGCGGCACTTTTATATCTGTCGTCTCTGGCATCTCAAATAAAGGTAGGTCTGGATACTTCTCCTGAAGCGCTTTAGCTTCCGCAAGCGGCACTATGGGGTTTTTAAAGAAAGAACCCGCTGTTCCTTCAACTGAAAGGTCCGGAAATTTTGCTTTACGAATCTCCAATACAGCAGCGCGGATCGCTTTGATATCAATCGAGGAATCATTGAAGCGGGCCTGCAAATCTTTATACGAAACATTCGGTGTGGGAGAAGAAGAAAGCCGGAAGGTTGCGGCAAGGATAATATATCTTCCCTCTTCTTCTTTAAAAATACTTCCTCGATATCCAAATTTGCATTCGGCAACGGATAACATTTTCACTTCTTCATCGCGCGTGTCATATACAGCCACCAACGTCAGCACTTGTGAAAGTGCCGCGCCGTACGCGCCGATGTTTTGTACGATTGCTCCACCAACCGTGCCTGGAATACCGGAAAGATTTTCTATACCCCACAAATCATGGCCGACACAGAACTCAACCAATTCATCCCAACTCTCCCCTGCCGACGCGGCGACACTAATTTTGTCAACAGTGAATCCGTTTTTGATTTCAATTTTTATAACTAACCCATCGAATCCTTGGTCTGAAATAAGCACATTAGAACCCCCGCCCAAAATCAGCGTAGCTAGATTTTGGTCCCGAGCAAAGTCGAGGGACTGTTTTACATCCTCTATAGTCTCCGCAACAACAAAATATCGCGCAGGCCCTCCTATCTTAAAAGTCGTATAGGGTGCGAGCGCGATATGTTGCTGAACCTGCATGGACTATTGCGGAAGTGGAAGTGTACCGTTTTGAATCTGCGTTATAAGTGCCTGTATCTGAGATGCGAGAGAGGGGTCAATTCGTTCTGCGCGTCTGAGGGCGCCAATTGCATTTGCTCTGTCACCTGCCGAGTAGTATGCAGCCGCAAGACCAACTTCATACTGCAAGTTCCGCGGATCTTTCTTTGTGCGCATCTGCCATGTAGCTATGACACGATCGTGTTGTTTTTCCTGCGTGTATACCTGGAGAAGACGGTCGTCATCAACGATAACACTACCAAAACCTTCCATAAGCAATGCATCAGCAGCTTTTTGATCCCCTGTCTTTATAAGAGCTCCCGCATAGAGAACGCGAGCAATAGTATAGTCCGGTGCTGAATCGAATGCTTTCTTAAGTACCAACAACGCACTTTGTCTATCGCCTGAGTTTAAGTACGATATTCCAAGTTCGAACATAATCTGCTGTTTATTTGGAGAGTCTACGAGCGCTTGCTGGAGAATTTTCTGTCCTTCAGCAAATTGTCCAAATGAATTCAGAAATGCGCCAGCAAAGACCTCTAGGCGAGCATCATGTGAGCGTTGCTGTAGAAGCGCCTCGATTGAAGACTTCGCAAAATTGAACGTATCTTGTTTAACAGATGGGTCAACGGATGTAGAACCTGCCATTCCAGAGGTGTATTGGAGCAACTGTTCAACTACTTCCTGATGCCCGAGTTCAGTACCCGGCCAAGGACCGCGCGCGGAGGCATTCTTGAAATCTTGCAGCGCCACAGCTGAAGTCTTTGCTTGCCCGGTGTATCCTCCACTACCGTTCGGGACACGTACCTGTGGAACAAGCGCAGTGAGTAATCCTTGGGCACGTGCAAGACCTGGCACGTTTACTGTCCACACGACAAACAAGGTTGCGACTATGATGACTGGCGCAGCGATTGCCACACCGCGGTCACCAAGAGGTCTTGTCCACGACATCCACCTGGCAGGTTCTTTTTTCGAGCACGAGTGGATAAACGCCAAAATTAAGAAGAAATATAGTGAACTCATAATATCGTCGAACACGGTAAGGTTATTGAAGCCGTATGCCGCAAGAAGACCAAAAAGTATTGCTTGCTCAGGCACTTCAAGTTCGGAGCGCCAAATCATCCATGCTGCCAACAAGAAGAGCGAGAGATATAAGAGAAACGCAGGTAGACCACCCGCAACAAGCCAGTCGAGAAACTGATTGTGGGCACGGTCAAACCATTGCTCTTGGTTGTACATCTGTGGCTGATAATGTTCGTTAAAGACAAAGTTAAAGTTTTCTTGTCCCCAACCCGCTACGATAGTCTTTGGAGATTCGGTAAATCCTTGCCATGCCATGTTCCAGATCTGGAAACGCGCGATGGTCGTAGGGTCTTCAAGCGAGATAGATGCAATACGCGACAGAGTGTCGGACGTGTTGTTAATGAGCGGCGAGGTGCGGAGTGCAAAGAACGCAACAACGAGAATTGCGATGATGCCGAGGCCCCAATACGAAACACGACGAAGTGTTTTCCATTGTGCCCCGCGTCCCTGCCATGCAATATAAATTGCTGCTACAACAAGTCCTCCAAAGAAACCTAGAAACGCACCTCGCGTCTGAGTAAAATACAGCCCCATAAATTGAAGTACGATCGCGATTCCGTAGAGCACTTGTGCCCAGGTTGAATGTCGTTGCCTCACGAGCATAAAGAGCGTGAGGAAGAGATTGAGGAGCATGAATATAGCGAGGTAGGTCGCATTGCCAAATGTACCGTCGGCACGGGGACCGCTTTGGCTACTTATAGGGAAGAAATTGATCGATTGTAGCACTGCATACACGCCCATCAATGCACCGGACGCAATAGATGTCTGAAACAATCGATCCCACCATTTTTCTGCGGAGACTACAGCGCCGACAATGATGAAGTATGCAAACAGGTGGAGGATAGTGATATACCCTTCCATACGTTCAAAATTGCTCCAGAAACTTTTTATTGGGTCAATGCTTACTACTGTTGCTACACCTAGCCACACTACAAATGCGCACACTGCCCACATAAGCATGGAAGCGCGCGGACGATACTTAGGTTCACGTAATGCCAATAGGATGTATGCGCACAGAAGTAATTCAACAATTATGCGGAAGGCAAAGTTCTTTCCCGTGATAAATGGGAAGAACATGTTGGCAAGCGGAACGTAGAAATTGAAACCCGACTGATACCCTGCCCCACCATCTGCAATAATAAAAGGAACGAAGAAAAGAAGTGCTGAACCAATAAGCAACGTCCAGCGCAAAAAGCGTGTATATGACATAGTTCGCATTGTAGCAGATAGGTGTCTTTTGGGGCAAAAGAACCGTTATACTAGCCATACCAATGATTCACTGGCCTAAGCAGCAGCTATACAACCTCCTGAGGTGGTCCCAGCGCTACACCAAAATGGACATGGTGTACTTCTTTACGAGCAACGTATGGATCAATATGGGGCGTATTGTGGCTTTAGGAGGGGGCCTTATCCTGACCACGGCTTTTGCCAACCTCCTCTCCCAAGAGGCGTTCGGTACATACCAATATGTATTAGCTGGCGCCAGCCTCATAGGTGCGTTTGCCCTCAACAATATGAGCGGGGCGCTTATGCGCGCAGTGGCGCAAGGCAAACAGCACGTAACACAGGGCGTGGTTCGCACCATGATGCTGTGGAGCGTGCCAGCAAGCATTGCGAGCGCAGGCATCGGCGGCTACTACCTCTACCAGGACAATATGATACTCGGGTTCGGGTTCCTTTTTATCGCCGTTTTCAACATCGTTTCCAACGGGTACGGTTTAGCAAAATCAGTCATCATCGCAAAGGGGGAATTTAAAAACTCATTTTTTATTAACATCCCGCGAAGTCTTTTCCCTATCGTCGTTATGGTGCTGACATTGTTTATCACGCAGAATGTCATTTGGATTCTTTTTGCGTATTTTTTCTCAAATGCGCTTGCAACCTTTGTGCTCTATCACTTTACTCTCTGGCACTATCGCATCACTGCTTCCGACAAAGACGTCGTGGACACGGTCCGTTTCGGCAAGCAGCTCAGCATACTGGGGTTCTTCACGCTCGCCGTCAGCCAGATAGACCAGCTCCTGTTGTTTCACTTCGTTGGAGCCGCGCCGCTTGCAATATATGCACTTGCGCTAACACCTGTAAGAGAAGCGCGCAACCTGCTTGATAACTTTCTCTCAATCTTGTTTCCAAAAATCGCAGCAAAAGAAAAAGAGGATGCGCGACGGAGTTTGTCTTTGCGACTCAAACAAATGACTATTACTGCCGCTATATTGGTGTGTATCTATATAGCTCTGATACCACTCTTATTTATATTTTTGTTTCCTAAATATGCATCATCAATTCTTATAAGCCAGGTGTTGGCGCTATGCATATTGTTCCAGCCGCGTGGAGTAATAGACACCTATATCATTGCGCATGGAGAAATTAAAAAACGCTACGTTGCCATACTTTCAAGTCAGGCAATTGGGTTGGTGCTATTCTGCAGCCTTATTCCCCTGTTCGGGCTTTGGGGTGCTGTATGGGCAACAGTGTTGTCGGAAGCGGCCGCAGCGCTAACGCTTTATCTAGTGTACAAAACGCTTTAAGCGCCAGTTTCTTTTTTGTATTCCTCGTGCAGAGGAGTTTCAAGACGAAATGTATCTTTTTCAAAATCTTCTCCGCCACGCAAACCATCTACGAAGGTAATAAATACTGAGTCTTCGAGAGCAACAAATTCATGTGCCTCTCCAGGCTCCCAGACAGCTAGGTCGTTTTTATTCAAAATATATTTTTCAACCTTTGTTCCCTCTGCATTCATGTCTTTGCCGTATGCCTCAAAGCTGCCTGAGACGATAAAGTCATGCTGGCGAGACACTTTGTGAAAGTGGTTGCCACGAACACTACCTTTTGTAGTGAAAATAATAGTGCAATGTTGCTTTGGTTCGTTAACAAAAATATCTGTTATTGTGCCGCGAGCATCTTCAAAATTGATTGGTTTATTTTGGAGTTTCATACATGTATCTTTACACGTGCGGAACAATAAAAGCAATCTTCGGATATTTAGGACCGAGTCTTTCTTTAAGAAATGGCGCGATATTCCACGGCAAAATAAGTGCGTGTGTAATGGCGTCGGTAATGGCGTCGTCGGACACTATCGGTATGTGCGAGCCGGGCGTGTATTTTCCTATCTTAAGCGATGAAGCGTCGGTAATAAATTCCAGCAGGTTGGTATCGATCCCGCAGTAATTTAGCAGTGTGTTGCCTTTGGTCGCAGCGCCGATACCGATGATAGTGCCGCCACCATGTTTTGCTGCAGTGAGTTCCGTCATCAGATTCAACTTAAATTGCTGAATACTGCGCATTATGCCTTCGTAGGTCGCAGGTTCAAATAGACCTGCGGCTTCTTCTCGCACGATACATGTTTTAACAAGTGGCGATTCTTCACCTCCTTTCTTTATAGTGATACGAATTGAGCCCCCCATATATTCATTTTCTTGAATGTCGGTAATGACCATACCAAAGCGCTCAAAGAAACGTGCAAGCGGTTTAATTGCAAAATACGACATGTGCTCGAGATATATTGTGTCGAATGCGAGCTTCTCGACGAGGTGCAGCATATATGGAATTTCAGCGACGAATGCTCCACCTGGCGCAAGCGCGCGTTCGATATCCTGCATAAACGCATTCATATCGCCGATATGATTAAAGGCATTTGTTGCAGTGATAATCTTTGCACCTGCCTGCGCAGGCAGGCCACCCTGTTTCACTACTTCATCTACAGCATTATGCCCCCAAAAATCATTAATGGTGGGTACGCCGTTCTGTGTCGCGAGGGCTGCAATATTATGCGATGGCTCAACGCCAAGAACTTTTGCACCGCATTGCGTGCGAAATGCAGCAAGGAGCGTACCTACCGAGCTACCAATATCGACAACAAGGTCCTCGGCTTTAACTGATTCACGTGCGATAACATCAGCCGCCATTTCGCTAAAGTGCCCTACTGCAACTTCTGAGTTTTGGGAATCGTAACTATAGTCGTGCGCCTGATAACGTTTCTCGGGTGGAACAATAAAACCAGTCATTGCATGTCCACAGTCGCCACACAAAAACACCTGGAGCGGATATTTTTCTTCCTCCATCTCAAGTTCCTCTTTCTTAAGAAACGTATCTGCAAGCGGATGCAGCCCCAGGTCGAGGATAAGTTTCACATTGGCGGAGCCGCATAGAATACACGAAGTAACAGGCATGAGTGCATCCATTCTAGCAGAAAGTGTTTTAAATACGCCTTTATTGACTTTTATAATGAATGTTGTAATCTGTCTCAGCCAATACAGACGCCAAGGAGGCACTAGTGGCACAACAGAAGTTCTTCGAAATTTGGGCGGAGGGTGCTTTCGACCCCTCGCACATCAAGACGACTATCGTGCCCGAGGGTTCCAGCCTCAAGCACACGCCAGAGTCTGTTCAGTTTCTGGAACAGGCGTGGGCGGCTCATGTGGCCAAAGGCAACAATCCTTGGCCGAACGATCTGAAGCCGACGCGTTACCGTACCGCGGGTATCAGTGTGGAGAACAACGTTCTGCACGTGACGCTCGATCCGTGCGTGCGGTACTGCGACGCCATAGGCTCTCGTCTGCCGGAATTCGCTGTGTTCGGGCAGGATTTCCTTCCGCGTCCGACCGCAGTTTCCGCGGTGATCATCACCAACGACAACAAGATACTCTATACGGTCCGCAAGAAAGCCGATTACAAGAAGGGCGGCTATCACGCTTCGATCGGCGGCTTCATGGAGATCAAGAAGGAGTCCTCTCCAACCGATGCGGCCCTTCGCGAGGTCTTGGAAGAGACCGGCATCGCGGGAAGTGACATTGGCAGTATGTTGTGCCTAGGGTATGTCTATAATCCTTGGACGCAGCATGGTGACCTGGTGTATGTCATCTACACCACTCTCAGTGCCTCGCAGGTGCTGGCCAAGAAGCACGATGATGAAAACGAAATCCGCTTCATCGAGGCGGACGACCACGGCTTCGAGAAACTCATCCTGGGCTTCCCGCACGCCAACGTCATCGTCGCGATGGCCGGCCCGCTGATGCTCGGAACGCAGATGTTCGGCCGCAAGTGGCGCAGACAGATGGAGGCTGGCCTCGCCGAAGCCAGCGCCGATTACGAGTCGGAAGTGGTGCGTGATTTCCTCGAAGGCCACGACATCGCCAAGTTCCAGCAATTCATCCAGGGGCAATAACCAAAACCTCATCAATCTCAAGGGCCCTACCGGCAACGGCAGGGCTTTTCTTTTTCCAACTATTGACTTATAACCAAACTCTTGTAGTTTGATTGCGGCGAGTCAACTCAAACGGAGGAATCCATGAGCAAATACGAGTACGAGAGAACAGCCGCTATTGGAATAGCGGTGAGGGCAGGCGCGATCCTTCGTGCGGGCTACGGCAAACTGCTGGAAATCGAGATGAAGGGCCGGCGCGACTGGTGCACAGAAATGGACATCAAGAGCGATCGGCTCATTCAGGAATTTCTTCGCGCCTCATTCCCGAACGACGACATCGTCTCCGAGGAATCTGACCCGCTGGACCGCGGCAAGGAGCGCAAGTGGATCATCGACCCGCTCGACGGCACGTGGGCGTTCACCCGCGGCTTCCCTCTCGAAGTGCCATCTGTGAGCATCGCTCTCACCGTCGAGGGCCGTCCGGTGGTGGGCGTTGTCTATGCCCCACTGCCGACCAAGCCGGAACTCTATGTGGCGGAAGAGAACTTCGGCGCGTTTTTCAACAACAAGCCGATGTTCGTCAACCCCAGCGATGACTTGAACACTGCGACCGTCGTGCACGACATCGGCAAGAAGGATCGCTGGCGTATCGGTTCGGTCGTGACGAAGTTGTTGCAAAACGACGGCGTCATGGCATGCCCCTCGTTCGGCGGCGCGGCATCATCATACGCTCGGGTCGCCCGAGGTATCCTGCACGGCTGTGCCACCATGGCTCTCGACCCATGGGATATGGCTGCAGGCGGGCTTCTCCTTCGCGAGGCTGGCGCCGTGGTGACACAACTCAACGGCGACAACTGGAACGTGAGCTCAGGTTCGCTGCTTGCAGCCAACCTGAGCATGCACACCAAGCTCCTCAATCTGCTGAACCGGTAACCTCGGCAGGCACCCATTCAGCCCTTCGCACACGTGCGGGGGCTTTTTCTTTTTATAGTAAACTGACCGTATGAAAACAGTACTCCTGACAGGAGCAAGTGGAGGTATTGGTAGCGCCATTTCATCTGCCTTGGTTGCCGACGGGTATGAGGTGGTGCCTGTTACCCACAAGGATGCAGACCTTTCTTCGTACGAAGATATTAAAAAACTACAAGAGAAATTTTCTTCAGAAGGCAGAACGTTTGACTGGGTTGTCTGCGCGCATGGATTTATAGACGGTGTAACGGAACCAGAGCAGCAGACACCTGAAATGATACTCAAAAATTTTGAAGTAAATACTTTTTCTCTTTTTTATATTTCAAAATTGTTTCTACCCCTACTTACACACGGTGGCGGAATGGTTTTTATTTCCTCAACATCAGGTCTGCAAGCGAACGGGCGCTTCTTAGCATACTCAGCATCAAAAGCTGCAGTAAATTCCCTCGCCCAAGGCCTTGCGCGTAACAAACCAGAACTTTCATTTTTTGCTATCTGCCCTGGCCCCACAAATACACAGATGCGTGAGCGTGTCGCAGGAGATGCAGCTAAAATGCAAAGCCCTGATGTTGTAGCAAAAACCGCACTTGATCTTATAAATCAAAACGGCGAATACAAAAGCGGAGATGTTATTTCTGTCCGCGACGGAGTAACAACTATAGTTACAAGAATATAGATAGCGACTACTTCTCTTCTGGCTTTGGATGGGCCAAGTACCAATCAATGGTTCGGCGCAGACCTTCCTCAAGATTTACTTTTGCTTCCCATCCCGTGTCATTTTTAATTTTTGAAACATCGGCAAGGCGGCGTTTTACGCTGCCCTCCGGAGAATTTTTCTCTTCCGTCTTTTGCGGATGCCATCCCATAAGTTCAAACATTTTTTCAACTAAATCACCAATTTTTGTTTCAACGTTTGTGCCAATGTGGTAGGTTCCATTGTCAGTTTTTTGTGATTCCATAACCATCTGAATGGCTTCAACCGCATCGTCGATATAACAGAACGAGCGCGTGTCGTCTGCTCCGAAGATAGTGAATGGTTCTTCTTTGGCATGTATTCGGGCAACAAGTTCTGGAACTACGTGGTCGTACCCCGCACGTGGTCCGTAGAAATTGTGCGGACGTACTATCGACATCCTAAGGTTGTACGCTTTTGCGTAATGGATAAAAAAGAGTTCTCCAATCAGTTTTTGCCCACCGTATGACCAACGTGGATTGTATGTATCAGCAATAATAAGCGGCGCAGTTTCAGGTGTTGGAATCTTAATTATTCCAAGATCAAAACCACTGGCATATGCCTCGTTCGAAGATGTGTAAAGTATCTTTGCATCAGGTTTGCCATTCTTACTGCGGAACCACTCAAGTGCGTTCATCGTGGTTGAAACCCCGATGCGAAGCACTTCGTGCGGAATAGAGTAGAAAAGTTTTGTTCCGTTGATACCGACCAAGTGATACACTTCGTCGAATCCTGTACCGAGCGCGTCCCAGCTTTCTGGTTTCGTTAAATCCCCTTCAATCAATTTTACATTCGGAAGCCTAAGAAGTGCCTCAAAATCTTCGTTTCTCTTTCCACGAAAAAAGTTATCCGC
>CAYGIN010000022.1:0-7028 GCA_964349995.1 uncultured Candidatus Saccharibacteria bacterium
ATAGTAATACGATCTAGAGTGAGGACTTCGCTGTGAATGTAGGCAGCCTTAAATTTTCTATCTTTCAAATATTCTGACAGGTCTTCAGCCATTTTCTTTGTAAGCGTTGTAACAAGAACACGACCGCCATGCTTAATAACTTTTTCTGCTTCATCCAGGAAATCCTGCACCTGGCCCTTTTTCTTATCTACACCAGTTACGGGGCGCACAATAATCTCAGGGTCAATAAGACCGGTTGGGCGGATAATTTGCTCAATGATATTCTTTCCAGATTTTTCTTTTTCATAGTTTCCTGGAGTAGCAGAAGTGTAAATTCTCTGGCCAATATCCCCTTCAAATTCTTCAAACTGCAGTGGGCGGTTATCTATTGCAGATGGCAGACGGAAACCGAAATCAATAAGATTTTCTTTACGAGCCCTGTCTCCGGCGTACATGCCAGCAACCTGCGACACCGTAACGTGGCTTTCATCAATGATAGTAAGGAAGTCTGGAGTCCCATCTTTCTTGTGTGGGAAGTAATCCAGCAATGTATATGGAGGCTCACCCGGTTTGCGACCATCGAAGTGGCGAGAATAGTTTTCAATACCAGGACATACGCCAATCTCGCGGATAAGCGCAATATCGTGATTGGTGCGGCGCTTCAAACGCTCTGCTTCAAGCACCTTTCCGGAACGCTCGAGTATTGCGAGACGCTCTTTAAGTTCATGTTTGATATCTGCGATAGCGCGATTGCGTTCATCCTTTGGAGTAACGTAGTGTTTTGCTGGAAAAAGAAAGAGTGAGTCGAGAGATTCTCGCTCTGCGCGGCTAATCGCATCAATAACACGAACTTTTTCTATTTCCTCTCCTTGAAATTCGACACGGTACAGAACACGCTCCCCTGTTGGCATTATCTCAACACTGTTACCAAGTGCACGGAATTTTCCTGGCGTTAGATCTGCGGTTGTGCGTTCAAAATAGATTGCGATAAGGTCGCGAATCAGCTCCGCACGATTCTTCTTCATTCCCGGCGCAAGTTCCAAATGCACTTTACGATATTCTTCTGGAGAACCGAGAGAGTAAATACACGAAACTGAGGCAACGATAATTACATCGTCGCGCGTAAGAAGCGCTTGAGTTGAGGCGTGGCGAAGACGATCAATTTCTTCGTTAATCTGTGCCTCCTTTTCTATGTATGTATCTGAGTGCGGAACGTAGGCTTCTGGTTGATAGTAGTCGTAGTACGAAACGAAGTAGTGCACAGCATTGTCTGGAAAAAATTCTCGATACTCTTGTGCCAACTGTGCGGCAAGAGTTTTGTTGTGTGCAATAACAAGAGTTGGTTTGCCAATTTGTTGAATGACATTCGCAACGGTAAACGTTTTACCTGATCCAGTTACGCCCAAAAGCGTCTGGTCGCGTGTGCCAGTTTTTATACCTTTTACCAACGACTCAATAGCTTTAGGTTGGTCCCCGGCTGGTTTGTAGTTAGATTTGAGTTTGAATTTCCCCATAAAGGACTTGACAGTATAGCATAATTTACTTTTACTTGCGTTACACCTACCGTAGGAGATTTCATGGGCGAAGTTCTTCCTCTCAAGCAAGTGCGGCCGATCAAGCAGAGCCATCCGGAGCTTGCTGGCCTGCCAAAAGATGTGCGCACGGCTGCAGAATTCCATGCCGGCGATGACAGCGAGGGCCTCCCTCTGCCCCACGACCCCACAAAACTGCCCGGCTATGAAAAGCCTGCTCCTCGGACCAAATCCTGAGGAGTTTTATTTTTTATATGTTTCTAAAAAGAAAAACTGCTCCACAAAACTCTGTGAAAGCAGCTATGAGACACATTCGGGCGGCTTGTCCGTCCAGCCGGGTTTCTTCCGAAGCTCGTTGAATTCCGGCTCTCTGAGCAGAAACTCCACGAAGATGATGGCGTTACCTTGCCGGTCACGACCCTGGTGCGTGACACCAAAGACGTGCTGGGCACCCAGCTCTTTGTCGAACGAATACCATTCATCTATCCGCGGGAGTACTGGCCAGCGATCTTTCTTGTAGATGACTGGATCCGTATGATCCTCCCCGTTAGGAGAAAACCAAACCTTGAACCAAATTTCGAGATCGTTCATTTCTCCCTCCTAGGAGATTGCAGTTCTGGCAAACAGATTACATTAGAACTCTAAATTGTCAATCGTTCTTATATGTTTCCAAAAACGCGTTTTTAAATTGCTCAAATTGTCCGTTCAGAATTGATTCGCGGATATTGCTGCAGAGCTTGGTGAGGAAATAGATATTGTGCATGCTGGCGAGAACAGGTCCCAAGATTTCGCGGGTGCGGAAAAGATGATGAACGTATGCACGAGTATGATTCTGGCAAGTTGGGCATTCACAACCCTCATCTATTGGAGAATAGTCGTACTGATGTTCTGCATTTGGAATTTGAATCTTTCCTTTCTTTGTATATAGACCACCGTTGCGGCCGTTGCGGGTTGGCGTAACGCAATCGAATGTATCGACACCGTGTTCAGCGCCTAGCAAAATATCCTCAGGCTCACCTACTCCAAGTCCGTGCACTGGCATTCCTTCTGGCAATTCTGTAAGCATGGCAAGCGCAGACTGCAGAGAATGGTCGCCGTATTTGCGGCTGAAGGAGCCGCCAAGGCCGAAACCATCAAAACCCATGTCGCCAATAGTTCGTGCGCTCTCGCGACGCAGGTCATCAAATTGTCCGCCCTGCCCTATGCCATAGATTCCTTGTTTCGTATTTGCATCAAAATTTTGACGATGGGCACTGAGTGACCGCTTTGCCCACGCATGTGTTCTCTCCATTGCATCTTTTTGAAATTCGTATGTATCAGTCGGCGCAGTGCACTGGTCGAATGCGAAGAAAATATCAGCACCGAGACGGTGTTGGATTTCTACAGAACGTTCTGGGGTAAAACGATGGAGCAAACCGTCGAGGTGGGAAGTAAAAGAAACCCCTTCGTCGTCTATGATGGCTAATTTACCGTGAGCAGTCGCTAAATCCTCATCAAAAACACTAACTGCTTCTTCAGGGGAAACTTCGCCAGAAAATTTTGAAACTTTTTTGCCGAACCCGCTACCCAATGAGAAGACTTGAAAGCCGCCGGAGTCCGTCATCGTTGGGCCATTCCAATTCATAAACTTGGCCACGCCTCCCCCCTTTTCAACCGCATCAAGTCCTGAAAGATAGAGATGATATGTATTTGCAATAAGGGTTTGAACACCAAGTGCTGGAAATTTTGCTGACTCTATTCCCTTTATGTCTGCTTTAGTAGCAACCGGAACAAAGGCCGGTGTCAAAATATCACCGTGGGGCGTATGCAAAACACCCGCCCTTGCGGACGAGTGCTTCGCTTCAATACTTAGATGCACCGGTCGCATTACTCTGTGCTTGGGCCTTCATTAGTCGGTGGTATCTGCTGTACACCAACGAGAGTTACTTCAAATATAAGAGTTGATCCGCCTGGAATTGGTCCGTAATCCTGCATACCATACGCAAGCATTGGCGGGATGATCAGTAAGCGCTTGCCACCAACCTTCATGCCCTGGATACCTTGATCCCATCCTGGGATAACGCGTCCTGTACCGAGGGTAAATTGAATAGGATCTCTGCCGGTAGAAGAATCGAACACTGTGCCATTTTCTAACTTGCCCGTGTAGTGAACGCTAACAAAGTCGCCCGCCTGTGCTGTGTCGCCAGTACCTACCATTTCATCTTGAGCTACGAGTTGTTGGTCAGACATAGATATTGCCGCAGATTGCCCAGCTTCTTGTCGTGCAATCATTAAAGGGTTTAGTAATGCGAAGAAAAACGCCACTACAACAAGCGAGGTGGTAACCGCGATGCCAGTGGTTAATTGTTTACGAGTCATATATCTATATTATACCCAAAATATGGATGTTGGTAATCATGAGCGAAAAGGCAAATGAGGCCACCAGCGCACCACTAAACAACATCTCTGATTGCTGAATTTGTATATGGATAAAAAAGGCAAATAAAACCGCGATAGCGAGAATGGTTCCGATGAGTCCAAGCATCCACGGCACATATGGTTCAGACTCCACGGCAAGACGAGCCAGCTCCTTACCGAAATTGTTTAAGAATGAGGAAGCCGCGCTACCAACAGCAGCGGTTTGTGAATCCTGAACCACTGCAACAGAAGGAGCTGCTTGTTGCACATATAAGCCAGATACAAACATCCCTTCGCTTGCCATAATTACCGCAACAAAAAAGACCAGCCATCCTTTGCGCAAAATATGCGGCCTATACGAGTTATGATGCGACGGCAAAAAATGCCGGTGGAGCAGTTTCTGAACAGACATGCGTAAATTTTAACATACCTCAAATGTGCTACTGTTATTGTTAGTTGCATAAACGGAGGAACGACCGATGTTTGAATCAATTCGTAGACTCTTAGCGGGGCGCAAAGCTCAACTGGTCGAAAACACCAAGACCGCTCATGCAGATTGCGAAATTCAAAGCTGGTTTCCATGGGCGACAATACTCGGCAGATGGCGCGACCGCACCGACGCGGAGTGGCTCGCGATTGCCCGAAAGGGCTCTTGTCTGGGTAACGACGAGCACGGTCAGTGTCGCCCCGCCATTCGTAAAATCTGGTTAGAGATGCCTCATCGGCGTCCTGCATTCTAAAGAAGCGTCTTTCGGCGCTTTTCTTTTTTAACGAATAAAAACCTACGATATACTAAATCCAATGAGACCATTTCTTTTTGGAACATTTCTATTCTTGGTTCCTACTTTCGTATTCGCTGTGGGGTTTGCGAAGCAGAGTATTTTTCTTTCAACCTCAGCGCCGACAGAAGGCCAAACAGTAACGATTTACGCATCCGTTTCTAACCCCGCGACTACGACCTTCAATGGAACACTTGTAATAAAAGATGGAGCTACGGAAATCGGAAAGGCGTCAGTGAAGTTGGAGGCAGGAGGAGCCGACACCGCATCTGTCTCGTGGAAACCAACGGCAGGCACACATACTATTGTTGCTGATTTAAGAGATGCGAATGGCGTTTCGGTAGAAGAAGGCAGGCAGGCATTTACCATCGCGGCACCGCCAAAGGTTAGTGCGGCAGCATCCGCTAATCCCTTTGGAGTTTCAAATGACCAGACGGTCGATGTCCAACCCTCAACTCCTATACAAGAATCAATCAATAACATTTCTCCAGAGGTTGGAGAATATTCATCTCCTGTATTGAAAGCAATAGATTCCGGACGCGCTGCCGCAGCCGCACAACTACATACAGCACTCGATTGGTCCAAGTCACAGATAGCGACATCATCTGCATCGGTAAATACCAAAGAAGAAAGTTCTTTTATACAGACAGCGTGGAAAATATTTGCAACCGTGGCGCTCTATGTGTTGACGATATTGCTCTACATCGTTACCAACGTCGGAATATTCTACCCCCTTCTGGCGGCAGCGTTTCTCTATGTGTTGTGGCGCCTCTGGCGCAGATACCGCCGATAATTATTTGGTGCTTTTCCAGTGCCACACGGCAAGACCAAAAAGAATCAATGTTGCAAGTGCTGAAATCGCACAGTACAGACACATCGCATGAATGACAAAGTATTGGAGAAGTTCAAAACCAATTGAACATAGGAGACCAATCGTTGCATACATGAGCATTCCGAAACGAAGACCTTTTGAATATGGGTCTATAGCGAGCAATACTGCAAGCCCAAGCATATAGACGTAGTACACGAGGCCGAGATACGACAACGGAATTCCCAGAAATGCAGAATACGTACTATTGAGAACAATTTCGCAGCCACCCACAGCGCACTCAGGGGTAAGACCGAGGAAGTGATAATACGAAAGGTATAGAGTAACCCCAATACCAATAAACGACGCCGCTATAAGCCAGTAGGGGGTGAGTTTCATTCTATAAACTTAACACTCAAAACAAGGTTTTTAAAGTCGGTGCGGATAGCATCTTCCATATCCATCCATGAACCGGCAAATATAAAGATTTTTCCGTCATGTTTTACAGCAACCGCATCCGATTCATATAAGCCGGTGTGGCGGTATGCGACCGCCTCTTCTCCATCAACCGTTGTCTGAGAAAATGTCTTATCGGGAGAAAGATTAAAATTTGAAATAGATGCGCCGCGTACCCACTGCTCTAAATTTGTATTCTCTGGCACAGGTATCCCAATGACAGAAATTGCAGTTGGCCCTTCGCTCATATCAGGAATGGTGGTTGATGCATTGATGAAGGTGAGGACATGGATTTCAGTGCCTCTAAATGAGTCGTGGCGTGTTGTGAGCGTATATGATTTTGGATACGAAAAACTCAATCCGAGTTCTTCTGACACATAATTAGGTTTTTGGAATTTATTTGAAGAATCACTGAAAAAGAAAACAGCTGCTAATCCAAACATAAGAAATCCAACCCAAACCGCCACTATGGCCGCAGCAATTCCAAGATATATTCTGGATTTTAATAGTGTGGGTTTCATTTCAATAAATCTTTAAACTTCTGTTCTACTTTATCAATTTTGGGCTCAATCACCAACTGGCAGTAGCCAGCTGATTTATTACGCTCATAATAGTTCTTGTGATAGTCCTCTGCTGGATAGAATCCGCCAGCTGGCGGACTTCCGAGCGGCCGGACTTGCGTAACTATAGGCTGCACGTGGCCTGCCCTATTGATGACGTCTATGTAGTGCCTGGCTTTCTCCTGCTGGCGTGGGGTCGTATAGAAAATTGCTGAGTTGTATTGTGGCCCAATATCATTCCCCTGTCTGTCTATAGTTGTCGCATCGTGGGTTGCAAAAAAAACACGCAACAATTCTTCAAATGCAATCTCATCTGGATTGTAGATGATTTTAATTACTTCAATATGGCCGGTCTTGCCGCCGGACACTTGTTCGTACGTTGGATTTGTGACAGTGCCACCGGCATATCCAGGTTCGACAGACTTCACACCCTTGAGCATTTGGAATACCGCCTCGGTGCACCAGAAACATCCTCCGCCA
Source organism: uncultured Candidatus Saccharibacteria bacterium (assembly GCA_964349995.1). GTDB lineage: Bacteria > Patescibacteriota > Minisyncoccia > Phycocordibacterales > SBAW01 > GWA1-54-10. Next base: position 6,992 of record CAYGIN010000022.1, read on the forward strand.
AAAACTATTGTTTCGTTATCCACACTTGCATTTTACA
>CAYGIN010000022.1:7128-9353 GCA_964349995.1 uncultured Candidatus Saccharibacteria bacterium
CCTTGTGTCGGTCCTTTTTCTTTAACGGGCTGTCTCGAGCTTCGTAACCCGCACTTCCAATGCGCTATGAAGCTCGTATGTGCCGTCTACTGATCGTTGAACTCCTTCAATTTTTGCATTTAAACGCTCCTCTGTTTCCGCCAACTCCTCCTTAGTAGCGAGTTTTATGGTCATATAATCTTTAATTGCAACGACGATCCCAATCAAGTCGTTAATACTTTTTTCCATCCGGTCGAGTCTTTCTTCCATAACACCCATTTTAGCATTTAAGCAGATAAAATTTTTCTAAAATAAGTTCTTTACTTGAGATATTTTTTGTTTTTGAGTTTATCCGGAAGGTAGCTTTCTTTATCATAGAGTTTATAGCCCTTATGGTAATCCAAATCCTTCATAAGTTTGGTAGAAGCATTTCGTATCTTTAGTGGAACAGGGAGGTTCCCATGTGTCTTTACATCAGCAAGCGCTTCAAAATACGCATCGTAGCTTTTACGGCTCTTTTTAGATTCAGCCAGATATGCGACACCGTGTGCGAGATTAATCTGACATTCTGGATAGCCAATAGTCTCGCAGGCACGAAATACTTCGTTTGCTACCACCAAGGCAGTCGGCTGGGCTAGCCCAATATCTTCGCTGGCAAAGACAACCATGCGACGAGCAATAAAGAGTGGGTCTTCTCCTGCATCAACCATGCGCGCCAAATAGTAGAGCGCAGCGTCACCCTGTCCCGCTCTCATAGATTTTATAAATGCTGAAATGGTGTTGTAGTGTTCCTCCCCTTTTTTGTCATAGCGAAGATGTTTTGATTGAACCGTTTCTTTTAAGGTTTCGACAGTGATCTTTCCGTAAAGCTTTAGTGTATTTTCAAGCACTCCTATAGCTTGGCGCGCATCGCCGCCTGCAAGTTGTACCAGCCAATCTTTGGCCGCACTTGGAATCTTTGATTTCAAAGCCTTCATACTCCCAGCAATAATTTTTTCCATATCAGTCTCTGCAAGTTCGTTCAGAACGAATACGCGAGAGCGTGAAAGGAGTGCCGGAATTACCTCAAACGAAGGGTTCTCTGTTGTGGCGCCAATAAATGTAATATCACCACGTTCGACAAACGGTAAAAGGAAATCTTGCTGCGCTTTGTTGAAACGGTGGATTTCATCAATAAAAAGAATCTTAGGCCGCAAGCTTGGCTGCTCTTTTTTTCCTATAATTTCTTTTATATCCTCCTTTCCTGAATCAACAGCTGAAAGCTCAAAAAATTCCGCATCAAGTGCGTTTGCATATATTCGCGCAAGAGTTGTCTTACCGCTACCGGGCGGCCCCCACAATATAAAAGAGAAAAGGTGCTTGCCCTCAATGGCTTCACGGAGGGGCTTACCCTTGCCCACCAAGTGCTCCTGGCCGAAGAAGTCGTCCAGCGCCTGTGGCCGTATTTTGGATGCCAAGGGCTCCTGTTGCATGATGCCAGTATGATACAATTTTCCAATATGAAGAAATTTGCTGTTGGAGGCATCATTATTGTGCTACTTGGGGGCTATGCACTTTGGGCGGCATCTCGTTCACAATCGACGCCAGTTATAGACGACCAGAACACACAAACAACGGTTCCATCGGGAACGACTACTCAGGGTAACTCAAATGTAGATGGTGGTGTAGGAGACTCTTCTTCCCCTGGCGACGAGGAGGAAGGCCAGTATAAAGACGGCTCATACACGGGTAGCGTTGGTTCTGCAGCGCCATACGGCCAAGTTCAAGTGAGCGTTACAGTTTCCGGAGGAAAAATGACAGCTATTAAACTTCTCAAAACACCGCAAGGTGAAGGATTTACCGACCTCCTAGCGTCTACCACGTTTCCCATTATGATTAAGGAGGCTATCACAAACCAAAGTGCACATGTTGATATCGTGTCGGGTGCAACTCAGAATACAGAGGGCTTCAATACCTCGCTCACCGCAGCACTACAACAAGCACAAATTTAGTGTAATGAAAGATACTCGATTGATCATGGGGCTTCCCATCACGGTCGAGCTTGCCCCGCGAGAGGTTTCCGAAGTCTCTTTTGCGGGGATTCTCGAAGAAGTGTTTTCGTATTTCATTTCTGTTGATGAGCGTTTCAGCACATATAAAAACACAAGTGAAATTTTCAAGCTTAACCATGAAATGAAGGCACTTGTTGCCAATGGAGGGGCTCCGCAGCGCGACGGCGCGAGGACTGAGCAGATTTCTAGCAAGAA
>CAYGIN010000023.1:0-8481 GCA_964349995.1 uncultured Candidatus Saccharibacteria bacterium
GTCACAGAAGATGTCGCTCGACATTCCACTTCGCGCAATCGTTCGGGTGAAGAATAAAGTAGCGGGTACCGAAAAAGAGCAGGAAATTTTCCTCGCTGATTTTCCATTGATGACTGACCATGGCTCCTTTGTCATCAACGGTGTTGAACGTGTCATTGTTCCACAACTCGCACGTTCATATGGTGTTTTCTTCACATCTGACGAGGTGAAGGGCAAGCGCCACTTCGGTGCAAAGGTCATTCCTTCCCGCGGCGCATGGATTGAAATTGAATCTGATGCCGATGGCATGCTCTGGGTGCGCATCGACCGCAAGCGCAAATTCCCTGCAAGCTCACTTCTCCGCGTGTTGGGTGCCCCACATGACTCTGACATCAAAGATCTCTTCTCAAAAACTCCTCATGAAAAAACATGGGCAGCTCTTTCTATTGAGAAGGATCCAGCGAAGACCATTGATGAAGCATACGTAGAAATCCACAAGCGTCTCCGCGATGGCGACTTGGCAACAGCTGCAAATGCCCGCGAATACATAAACTCAATCTTTAGCGAAGAACGCTACGACCTTTCCCGTGTTGGCCGCTACCGTTTCAACCAGCGTTTTAATAAATCTCTCGACGAGAAAGAACTTACGCGCCGCACATTGTCGCTCGATGACGTTGTCATGGTGCTCAAGAACGTTATAGCGCTTGAGAACGACCCAGAAGCAGTTGAGGATAACATCGACCACCTTGGTTCCCGCCGTGTCCGTTATGTTGGCGAAATGCTTCAGCAGCGCCTCCGCGTTGGTTTGACCCATATGAAGCGCAATATCCAGGACCGCATGTCGACCATCGATACAGAAGCAACGATGCCGCAGCAATTCGTAAACCCACGCCCGCTGCAAGCTCGTATCAAAGAATTTTTCACCACCAACCAGCTCGCACAGTTCATGCAGCAGACAAACTCTCTTGAAGAGCTTGAACACTTGCGCACACTCTCAGCACTTGGTCCGGGAGGTCTTACCCGCGAACGCGCAGGCTTTGAAGTTCGTGACGTGCATCCTTCCCACTACGGACGCCTCTGCCCAATCCAGACTCCTGAAGGCCCAAACATCGGTCTTATTTTGCGCCTCTCAACATTCGCACGCGTAAACGAGTTCGGCATGATAGAAACACCATACGTAAAAGTACACGGCGGTAAAGTAACCGGCGAAGTGGTGTATTTGAACGCCGCTGAAGAAGAAAAGCAGATTATCGCACACGGCGCGACTCGCGTAGACCCAGACGGTAAAATTACTGAAGACATGGTTGAAGTGCGCCTCAGCGGTTCACCAACGCGCATGCCGCGCAATGAAGTTAAATATATTGACGTTGACCCAGCACAGCCTTTCTCAATCGCAACGTCGATGATTCCGTTCCTCGAACACGACGACGCAAACCGCTCGTTGATGGGTTCGAACATGCAGAAACAAGCAACTCCTGTAGTTGTTCCTGAAGCTCCGCTTGTTGCAACCGGCATGGAAGCGCGCGCAGCCCGTGACACTGGCCGCCTCACTCTTGCAAAAGAAGCGGGTACTATTGTCCAGGCAGACGGCAAGCGTGTCATTGTTAAAAATGAAAAGGGTAAAGAAATTGAGTACCCACTTGTAAACTTTGTCCGCACCAACGGCTTTACCGCACTCCACAGCCGCCCAGCAGTTTCTGTTGGCACGAAAGTGAAAAAAGGAGATCTTTTGGCGGACACCTCGACTTCAGATGGGGGCCAATTGGCCCTGGGCCAGAACGCGCTCGTCGCATTTATGTGCTGGTCTGGTGCAAACTACGAAGACGCAATCATCATTTCTGAGCGTCTCGTAAAAGATGGTAAATTCTCATCTATCCATATTGAAGAGTTCGTCTGCAACGTTCGTGACACCAAGCTTGGTGCAGAAGAGACGACTCACGACATCCCTAACGTATCTGAAACAAAACTCCGAAACCTCGACGAGGACGGTGTTGTTCGCGTTGGTTCTGAAGTCCGTCCCGGCGACATCCTTGTTGGTAAAATTACTCCGAAAGGGGAAACACAACTTACTCCGGAAGAACGTTTGCTCCGCTCAATCTTCGGTGACAAAGCTCGCGATGTTAAAGACTCATCGCTTCGCATGGAAAACGGCAAGCGCGGCCGCATCATCAGCGTCAAAGTATTCTCACGCGAGGCAGGCCACCATTTGGAAAGCGGCATCATTAAGCGCATCCATATTGAAATTGCGCAGCTCCGCACTGTGTCTGTCGGCGACAAACTCGCAGGCCGCCACGGCAACAAGGGTGTTATCTCACGCATACTTCCAGAAGAAGACATGCCATACATGGAAGATGGTCGCCCAGTTGATGTTATTTTGACCCCGCTCGGCGTGCCAAGTCGTATGAACCTTGGTCAGATTTTGGAACTCCACCTCGGCTTAGCTGCAAACACACTTAACTATCAAGCAATCTGCCCTCCATTCGCAGGTGCAACAGAAGGAGAAATCCGCGAAGAGCTCAAGAAGGCTGGTTTCAACGAAAGCGGCAAAATCAAACTCTACGACGGCCGCACTGGCGAAAAATTTGAACAGGATATTGCAGTGGGGTACATGTATATCTTGAAGCTTCACCACATGGTGGAAGACAAGATCCACATGCGCTCAATCGGACCATACTCTCTTATTACGCAGCAGCCACTCGGTGGTAAGGCACAGGGAGGCGGTCAGCGTTTCGGAGAAATGGAAGTGTGGGCACTTCTCGGTTACGGAGCTGCATATACGCTCCGCGAAATGCTCACTATTAAGTCCGACGACATTATGGGCCGCTCAGCAGCCTTTGACTCCATCGTTCGCGGTGAACGCATCTCGCACCACTACGCACCAGCATCGTTCAACGTCCTTCTCCACACCCTTCGTGGTTTGGCGCTCGATGTAGAACTCTTGCGAGGTGGAAGCGTCGTTCCAAATGCACGCAAGACTCCAGGCGCAGAAGTCTCAGACTTCGATGCAGTCCGCATCCGCCCAGCGTCGCCTGAACGTATCCTTGAATGGTCATACGGCGAAGTCACCAAACCTGAAACAATCAACTACCGTACTCAGCGTCCAGAGAAAAACTCACTCTTTGACGAAAAGATCTTCGGTCCTGAAAAAGACTACGAATGTTACTGCGGTAAATATCGTGGCATCCGCTACAAGGGAATTATCTGCGAGAAGTGCGGTGTTGAAATCACACGCGCAATCGTACGCCGTGAACGCATGGGTCACGTCGACCTGGCAGTACCAGTTGCACACGTATGGTTCCTCCGTGCAATTCCATCACGCCTTGCTATGGTGCTCGGCATTTCAGGTGGCGACCTAGAAAAGGTTGTCTACTTTGCCGGCTACATCGTGAACCAGGTCCACAAGGCAGAAAAGGAGCGCATAGTCTCAGAACTTGAAAACGAATACAAATCAAAAGTTAAAAACCTTCAGGATGAAAAGTCGAAGGACAAAATGAAGGAACTCTTCCTCGAAGCAAAACACGATATCGACAATATTTATGTCGGTTCAGTGCTCGATGAACCTAAGTACCACCGCTACGCTATTAAATACGGCGCAATGTTTGAAGCGGGTATTGGCGCAGAGGCGCTCTACAATCTCTGCAAAGGGCTCAACCTTAAGGAGATGGTCGCAGAAGTGGAAACAGCGTTGCTAAAAGCAGGTGCAGCAGACCGTGAAAAATTTGGTAAGCGCCTCTCGCTTCTACGCGGTATGATCCGTGCCAACGTTCGCCCTGAATGGATGTTCCTCAGCCGCATTCCGGTTATTCCACCAGGTCTTCGCCCAATGGTTGCCCTCGATGGCGGCCGCCACGCAACGTCAGACTCAAACGACCTCTACCGCCGCGTCATCAACCGCAACAATCGTCTCAAAAAACTTATCGAAATCAGCGCACCAGATGTGATTCTGCGCAACGAGAAGCGCATCTTGCAGGAAGCAATTGATGCACTTATCGACAACTCTATCCGCCACGGTGGTGCAGCGTTCTCTGCAACAACGCAGGCTCGCACTCGTCCGCTTAAGTCGCTCTCTGACAATCTTAAGGGCAAGCACGGTCTCTTCCGTCAGAACTTGCTCGGTAAACGCGTGGACTACTCTGGTCGTTCAGTTATTGTCGTCGGTCCAGAACTTCGCCTCAACCAATGCGGTTTGCCTAAGCACATGGCACTTGAACTCTTCCGCCCATTTGTTATCGGCAAATTGCTCGAGAAAGAACTTGCGTTCAACATCCGTGGCGCTGGCCGTCTTATCGACGAAGGTGTGCCAGAGGTGTGGGCAATTCTCGAAGATGTAATTAAAGACAAATACGTTCTCTTGAACCGCGCACCAACCCTTCACCGCCTCGGTATCCAAGCATTCCAGCCAATTCTGATTGAAGGCAACGCTATCCAGCTGCACCCGCTCGTATGTCCAGCGTTCAACGCAGACTTCGACGGCGACCAGATGGCAGTTCACGTTCCTCTCTCGCAAGAGGCTCAGTCTGAGGCGCGCGAGATTATGTCGGCAACAAAAAACATTCTCAAGCCAGGTAACGGTGAACCAGTGGTTGCATCGAAACTCCTCGACATTCTCCTCGGTTCATATTGGATGACTAAAGAAGTTGAAGGTATGAAAGGGGAAGGTCTTGCATTCCCATCGCCTAACTCTGCAATCTTGGCGTACGACTACGGCCACGTAGGCTTCCAGGCAAAGGTCAAAGTTATGCCGTCTGAAAAAGATAAGTACGCTGCATTCGGCGGACAACTCTTTGAAACAACGGTTGGCCGCTTGCTCTTCAACACCGTCTTCCCAAGCGACTACCCATTCATCAACACCCCAATCGACAAGAAAGGTCTTACAAAACTTCTCGATGATCTCATCGCACGCTATGGCCTTGAGAAGATTCCAGAAATCCTCGACAGAATTAAGAACTTCGGTTTCCGCTATGTGACGCAGTCAGGTACGACATGGTCGCTCGACGATATCCGTGTGCCGAAAGAAAAGGATGCCATCGTTGAAGCTGCCGAGAAGAAATCAGCAGAAGTTGTGCAGCACTGGCAGAACGGTCTTCTTTCTGAAGAAGAACGCTACCGCATGAACGTTGAAATCTGGCACGGTGCAAAATCTGATGTTGAAAAACTTATGCCGGCGACGCTTGCGGCACACGGCTCAGTTTCTGACATGCTCAAATCTGGCGCCCGCGGTTCTATCGCGCAGGTGACACAGATGGCCGGTATGAAAGGTCTTATTGCATCACCAACAGGTGAAGCTATTGAGTTCCCAATCACCAAGTCGATGAAGGAAGGTCTCTCTCCGCTTGAATACTTCATCACCACGCACGGTTCACGTAAGGGTCTTTCAGACACTGCACTCAACACGGCAAAGGCAGGGTACCTCACACGTCGTCTCTTCGATGTTGCACAGGACGTTGTTATCTCGCTCGAAGACTGCAATACAAAGGATGGTCTTGAAATCAAGCGTGAAAGTGCGTCAGGTATCGGCACCTTCTTGGCACAAAATATCAGTGGCCGTTACTTGGCTGCCGATGTAGAGCACGAGGGCAAAGTACAGTACAAAAAAGGTCACTTCATTACTATCACTGACGCAAAACACATTGAAGATTTGGGTCTTGAGTCAGTAATTGTTCGCTCTCCAGTATCCTGCAAAGCTCACCGTGGTCTCTGCATTCACTGCTATGGTGCAGACTTGGGCACTATGAAGCCCGTCGCGCTTGGCGAAGCTGTTGGTACTGTTGCCGCACAGGCTATCGGCGAGCCGGGCACCCAGCTCACAATGCGTACCTTCCACGCCGGTGGTGCAGCATCGGTCGCAGGCGACATTACACAAGGTTTGCCACGCGTTGAAGAAATCTTCGAACGCCGCGCACCTCGTAACCCAGCTATCATTGCATCAGTTTCAGGCGAAGTTATTGAAGTCAAAGATGACGGCAAGGAAAAGATAATTGTCGTTGCGCCTGACCTTGAATACAAAAAGAAATCTGCTAAAAGTGGAGATACGATTGAATACGATGTGAACTTCCGCCGCGTACCGCTTGTGAAGGCAGGGCAGAGAATCGAGAAGGGCCAGTTCCTCACGGACGGTTCTGCCGACCTCTCAGACCTCTTCAAGTACGCTGGTAAAGAGAGAACTCAGGAATATATCATTTCTGAAGTCGTGAAAATCTACGAACTCCAGGGTGCAAACATCTCAGCAAAACACCTCGAAGTTATCATCCGCCAAATGTTCAGCCGTCTCAAAGTTTCAAACGCTGGAGGCACTGAGTACTCGGTAGGCGACGTCGTCAGCGCTTCTGACCTTACTGCTGCAAGCGATGTAGCTAAAGAGGCAGGAGGTGAAGCAGCAAAAGGTGATGCGCTCGTCATGGGTATCTTGGATGTATCCCTCTCACGCGCAAGCTTCCTCTCCGCAGCATCATTCCAGAACACGACACGTATGCTTATCAAGGCATCGATGTACGGCTCAACTGACGCACTCGAAGGTCTCAAAGAAAACGTTATTATCGGTCGCCTCATCCCAGCAGGCACCGGCTTCAAGGGTTCTCCAAAAGAAAAATTGGTTAACCGCTTCGCACCACAGGCTCCAGAACATGTAGCCCCAGTCGCAAGCAAAGAAGAAGTAGCGTAAAAAGTTAGAAAAAGAAAAAACGCCGTCCCGAAAGGGGCGGCGTTTTTGATGGCCAGCTTTGCTGGACTAGTGACCCTAGTTCCTGGTCACGAGATGGTCGACGCCTTTGACGAACAACATGATCACCAATACCGTGGCCATCCCTCCGAGTCCAACGACCAGACCGACCTGGAACGAGAAGGTCGCCAGGGCAAAAACGAACCCAATGATGGCGCCAGTCGCAGCTGACATCTTTAGACAAAACTTGAAGCTCATGATTCCCTCCGATGGGCTACTTTCGTTATCCATTGTACCCCTATAATCATAATCTGTCAAGTACCTCCGCAAATACCAAAAAACGGCTAGAATGGGCATGCGACCAGATGACTATGAGTGACGAAATACAACAAATTAAAGATAAACTTTCCATCACCGACGTGGTGGGAGAGTACGTAAAACTTGAACGAGCGGGCAGAAATATGCGCGCGCGCTGTCCGTTTCATAAAGAAAAAACTCCGTCATTCATGATTTCACCTGAGCGTGGAAGTTACATCTGTTTTGGATGTGGCGAGAAGGGTGACATCTTTACCTTTGTTGAAAAAATAGAACACATAGATTTTAAAACCGCGCTCCAACAACTCGCTACAAAGGCAGGCGTGGTTTTGAAAAATACCTACGTTCCAAGGCAGGAAGATAAAGAAAAAGAAGAACAGCTTCGCGATGTGTCTGAAGATGCGACGACGTTCTTTCAGGAAGAACTGAAAAAGAGGCCAGACGTTTTGGAGTATCTAAAAGAAAAGCGCGGGGTTACAGACGAAACTATTGAGAGCTGGAGGATAGGATATGCACCGGCACATTGGCGAGATCTTTCAGAACACTTGATAAAAAAAGGATACGGAAAAGATCTTATTGTAGAGGCAGGCCTTGCAGTAAGTCCGCCGAGGTCGGACCTCCGTTCCGGAGGACCGACCTCCGGAGACTCAATATACGACCGTTTTCGCGGACGTATTATGTTCCCGCTGTTTGACGCAGGAGGGAAGGTGATTGCGTTCTCCGGACGTTTCTTCGAAAAAGTTGAAGGTCAAAAAGACGACGGGGGAGAGCCGGCAAAATATGTAAACAGCCCTGAGACCCCGATCTTTAAAAAATCTCGCGTGCTGTATGGGCTGGATAAAGCAAAGAACTTTATCCGCAAAGCAGATTGTATGTTACTCGTAGAGGGACAGTTCGATGTCATTATGAGCCACCAGTCCGGTCTGCCATTTGCAGTGGCAAGCTCCGGCACAGCTATTACAGAAGAGCATCTCTCACTCCTTAGCCGCATGTCGAAGCGTTTGATACTCGCCCTCGATGGCGACTCTGCTGGCATCCGTGCAGGCCTTAAGAGTGCTCAGATGGCGCTTAAGATGGGGTTTGATGTAAAGATCCCCAACTTTAAAGATGGAAAAGACCCAGCGGATTTGGCAAAGGAAGATCAAGAGTCTCTCAAAGCAGCTATACGAAATTCAAAGACGGCGATTGAATTCTTTTTAGAAGTTCTGCGGCCGCAGGCCAAAGACGAGCGAGCGTATGGAAAGCTTGTAGAGGCACAGGTTATTCCACTTATCGCAGCCATTCCAAGCAAGATAGAGCAGGCGCATTTTACACGCACCGTTGCAGAGAGATTACGAGTACCTGAGACCGCCATTCACGCAGAAGTCATAAAACGCCCAGTATTGTCTATTGATGAAGTTGGGGTAAACGCGTCGCCCGTAGAAGAAACGGGGAGCGGGCCATCTTCTTTAGAGCGCACCGTGGCAATGCTGCTATTTTCTACGGGGGAGTCGGCGAAAGTAGATAAACTAATTGGCCCATCGCGCGTT
>CAYGIN010000023.1:8491-9293 GCA_964349995.1 uncultured Candidatus Saccharibacteria bacterium
CGCGTTGAAGATATTCAAACGCGGTTTGCAGGAGACGCGGAAAAGTTTAGGTTCGAATTTGAGGCATTGGGTGAAGATAAAGACAATGTGGCTGCAAGGTTGCTTGAGGCGCTTGAGAGCGGGGTCATCGAAGAAGAAATGGTAAAAGTGCGAGATGAACTTCATGGTTCATCTACGGAAGCACAGGGTGAGCTGGCGCAGAAGCTTTCTATGCTCAAAAAACGCCAGCAGGAGTTGCGTAAATAGCGTTTTTCTTGTATATTATCCAAAATGGCAAAAACTAAAAAGGTAGTTAAACGCAAGCCTGCGAAGGCGGCGAAGCGTTCTAAAAGTGTTGTCGTAAAGGCAAAGAAGTTTCGTGCTGCCGCAGCTAAGCGCCGCGTAAAACTTGTCGTTAAAAAGCCAGCTGGAAAGAAGGTTAAGGCAGTTGCCGCACCGAAAACAAGTCCTGGTGCACTCAAAAAACAAAACGATCAAAATAAAAAAGCAGAAAGCTTGATGGCTAGCGGCCGCCAGCGCGGCTTCGTTACCTACGACGAAATTCTTAAGGCATTTCCAAACATCGAAACGGATGTTGATTTTCTTGAGGAACTGTACGACAAATTCTCAACCGCACACATCGACGTTCTCGAAGGGGGCGGCATGCTCGAAATAGAATCTGAACCTCTTGAAAAGGGTTATTCTCGCTCCGACTCATCGTATGACTCTATCCAGATGTACCTCCGCGAAATCGGCCGCTACCCGCTGTTGAATGCTCAGGAAGAGCGTGACTTTGCAAAGCGCATTGTTGAAGGTGATGCAG
>CAYGIN010000024.1:0-8934 GCA_964349995.1 uncultured Candidatus Saccharibacteria bacterium
CTTCATAAAATCTTTGTAATCGAGGTATTACCATTACGTCTTCATACTGTGATTACTCGAACTAACTAAACTCATACTATGCACCTACTTATAGTTGAAGATGAAGAAAAGTTAGCGAAAGCGCTTAAAAAAGGACTTGAAATGCGTGGCTATGCCGTAGACTGGCTTCCTGATTCTGAAAAAGCACGTTCGCGCATCATTATGTACCGCAATGAATATGACCTTGTGTTGATGGACTTGATGATGCCGGAGCTCGACGGTGCAGCATTAACTCAAGCGGTGCGCGCTGAGGGAGTTACTACCCCCATCATTATTCTCACCGCTCGTGATGAAACCGAACACAAAGTAGATCTGCTCAACAAGGGAGCTGACGACTATATCGTTAAACCCTTCTCGTTTGAAGAACTTATTGCACGCATAAACTCTGTGCTTCGTCGCCCCGCAGAAGCAAAACCCGTGGTGCTCCAAGTGGGCGCTATCGAGATGGATGCCGCAACACGCACCGTAAAAGTGGATAAAGCAGAGGTGGACCTAACACTTAAAGAGTTCTCACTGTTGGAATGTTTTATGCGCGAGCCAAACATTGTGCTTACGCGCGAGAAACTCTTTGACCATGTGTGGGACTTCAACCTTCTCTCGTGGTCCAACGTGCTGGACGTACATATGAAAAACCTCCGCAAGAAACTCAGCACCAAACACAACGACACATACTTCGAAACTGTTCGCGGGGTAGGGTATAAACTCGTAACTGCATAAAAAAAGAAAACCGCGCGATGATTAGTCGCGCGGATTGGGTGCCTCCCAATTCAAGGCTTTTAGGCGTTCGTACTGCGCCTCATCAATGTTGCAGAGATAGACCTTATTTCCTTTTTCAGACCCAACGCCAAAATAGGGGAGCTTCTCGCGACCCACCTCGAGATGCCCAAATGACATCTCAAATTTCCAACGTGGGTCTGGAAATATATAAGGCTTATCGCAAAGTGTTTTAGACAAAACTGCCCCTTCTTTGAACAGAAAGCCTCCGAATGGCCACCAAAGTTCTACAATGCCGGCCACTACTCGGTACGATTTAGGAACTGAGTTCATGTTGCCTCCAAACTGTGGGTCGAGAGTTCGTACAGCTACTTCTATCTTTAACTCATCTTCCAACTGTTGTCGACAGATACGCAAAACCCCGCATGAATGGATGCGGGGTTACTGCGTTACTTCAACTCGAGATTAGTGGAAGAGGGCGTGTTTGAAGAACCCAAAACCACGAGAGAAGATTCCAACTATGGTTGCGGCAATGCTTGTGTCAGAGTTTGCATTACCTGCAAGAACTACGTTAGAGCCAACTGCGAGTGCTGCCGATGTTGTTGCCTCACCGTTTACACGATACAAAGTCGTGCTTGCAGTTGAGACAGTTGTCGTAGCCTTTGTGCCGAATGGCTTGAAGGTGAATGTTGAACCGTTAATTGATGTAACTGTTCCTGCACCTACTGCACCACTGGCTGCAAGTACTGCGCGGATGCGGAGAGCAGAGTCAGAGATTTTGTCTGCGGTTATAACAGAGCCGCTAACTTTACCTTTTACAGTAATAGTGTCGCCAACTTTAATCTGGCCGATGGTGGCGTGTACGTCACCTTCGCCCACAATCTTTGCGTCTGCCGCATTAACTGTGTAGGTTGTGCCGTTTTTGGCATTTACCGTCAATGTAGAACCATTGATTGCAGTAACAGTTGCGGCGATGCGGATCTCACCATTTTGGCTAGTTGTGGCATGCGTAGGCGCTGGAGTGCCGTAGAGCAAGAACCCGATATTATTTTTAAAGTCTGCGCCAAGGTTCAAACCAACTTTTGCTTTTGTTTCACCATATAGTGATCTCTTTTCCGATGAATCGTTATTTGCACTCACAAGCATAGGCGATGCTACGAGAAGCAACGCTGCTGCAGAGCTTGCAAGAAAGTACGTAATTTTTTTCATAATGTTTATATAACTTCTAATTTAAGCTGGTTTCCCCGCTATCCGCCGGTTGGCGGAGGCGGGCCAGCGTATATGAAGACGTAGTGCCCCTTGAGCTATTTACACGAAATTATGATTACGACACAAAACTATAAAAAAGAAAAACGCCGATGTTTAGTCGGCGCTCGCGTGTTCAAACGGGTTTTGATATTCCGCCCCTGGCGGTTCCTTCGGCCAGTGTTCCGAAGATGGAAGCTCCTTGCTGTAGTGCTGACAGAGGCGTCTGAGCCCCAAGAGCAACTCCATCTCCATCGTGCTGATAAGAGCAGGGCTGGGACCAGGAAGGTCGTTGGTTGGACCCTCTTTCAGAAGCTTCTCCACCTTGGCGCATGCGTATATGACGGCGGTAGAGGAAATATCAAAAATCCTACCGACCGCACTCATCGAGAGGTTCGTGTAGTGCTTCAGGAAAAAGATCAGGACCCCTCGACAACGTGAAACATGCGGCCTGCGCCCTTTTTCGAGAAGTTCCTTTGAATCCACCCGCATAAGACGGGCGCCAATTTCCACGATGGTAAGAGGGCTCACCCACATCGGCGCATCTGCAGTTCCGACGTTTACCTCCACCGTTGGTTTAGAAGCTCTGGGTGTCGGCGGAGGGAAGCTCGTACGAATGGCTGGATGGTCGTTCATCTGTGCCTGTGTGGAAGCACCCACCATACTCAGCGCCTTCTCCTGCGCCTCTTTCTTCTTTCGCGCTTCTTCAGCAGCCATCTCCGCGGCCAACACATTCGGATTTACTTCCGTACGCCCCGCGCCAGAGACGTAGGGAGGCAGCTTGGGAGGCTTGTCTCTCCCGAGCGCTTCCCTGATACGGTCCGCGGCCGTCATAGGCTTCGCGGGCTCTTCCTGCACCACAGGAGCCGAAGCAGTCACTGTGTCATCTTGGATTGAAGTCATCGCCACTCTCCCACGTGAATGTGATCGTGTACAACTAACCCCACAATACTGTCATGCCCCAATTTTGCAATAGGGGATTCGTCTTGGCTTTAGGCCCTAAAAAGTGTATTGTTTGCCTCATCGGAGAGAGGAATCTCCGATATGGAGGAGTGGCAGAGTGGTCTATCGCACCTGTCTTGAAAACAGGAGTGCCGCAAGGTACCGTGAGTTCGAATCTCACCTCCTCCGCCTTCGCCTCGCTGAAGCCCGCAAGGGCGAAAGCGGGCTTCGCTCAGCTTCGGCGTGACAAAGTCCGCTTTCGATTCGCCTAGCTTTGCCAAAGCCTATCTATAATTAGGCATGTACTACGTATACAGCCTTCGATGCAAAGATGGTTTCTATGTTGGTTGCACCGATAATTTAAAGGAGAGAATAGGCAGACATCACAACGGATATGTCCCCGCAACCAAAGATCGTAGGCCCATTGAGCTTGTCTGGTACGTAGCTTTTAAGAACAAATATAGTTCATTTTCATTTGAAAAATATCTAAAATCAGGTTCAGGCAGAGCCTTTATAAAGAGGCATTTTTCCTAACGCTTGCACAGTGATCTCCAGCCTGGCATGCTGACGGGGAGGTTCAGCCTCCACATAGGTGCCCATATTTGAACTACTCGATAGTCTATGGCCAAAGATTCAATAAAAAACCTCCAGAAGGAAGTCATTCAATTTCGTGATGCGCGCGATTGGAAGCAATTTCATAATGCAAAAGATATAGCCCTCTCCCTCGTTCTCGAGGCGGGGGAGCTAATGGAGCATTTTCAGTGGAAATCGGAGAAGGAAGTTTCCGAATACATAAAAAAACACAAAGCAGAGATAAGCGACGAACTCGCCGATGTTTTCTATTGGGTATTACTTATTGCGAACGATCTTGATATAGATTTGCCGACAGCAGTTTCTAAAAAACTAAAGAAAAACAAGAAAAAATATCCTGTCAAAAAATCGAAAGGCCGAAGCGCTAAGTATAACCAGCTATGAAGAATATTTTTCTTGCGCCGCGCAGCAATGAGACTTCATACGAGAATTTTGAGTCCTCAATCATTGGGGGTCGCAAATATGCAGAAATTGAAAGTTATCTTACGGTAAATGAGAAACAGATCCTCTCAAAATATGAAACACTCAGTATTTGGGGTAATAAAGAATCGCTCCGATCGCGATGGGAGAAAATGCAGCCCGGTGACTACGTACTTTTCTATTCAAAAGGATTCTTTTACTATAGCGCGCGGGTGACGCTAACTAAATTCAGCCCAGAGCTCGGCAGGAAGTTTTGGCCAGCTGATGAGGATGGAGAACCGTGGCCATGCCTTTTCTTTGTGGATAATTTAAAGGAAATCAAAATCCCCATACAAGTTGTCCAACAGCTTGCTGACTATGAACCCACCTGGGACCGAGTGCAAGGTTTTATGCGTCTGAATGATTCAGGAATTGCCGCCATTGTTGAGAAATTCGGAAATCTAGAAGTTTTTCTTAATCAAAACCCAGAGACTTATGAGACTCTGGAAAATATACTCTCGGTCATCAAAGAGGAAACCATCGAAGACGAGAAAGAACAGACTAGCAAAACCCAACTTTTAGCCGAAGCTCTCGAATTTCAGAGTTCTACAGAGTCGCACAGAATAAATCTTTCCCCTCACAAGATTCGAGTTGAAAACAGGAAGCAGAAAAAAAGAGTTGCAGCTCTTGAAGATTATGCGTGTCAAGTATGTAACTGGTCTCTTGAATGGAAAAACAGTAAAGGTAAAAAAGCTTACCGGATCGATATCGACCATATAATTGAAAAAAGAGACGAGGGAGGAGAGGAACTGAATAATCTGTGGGCTCTGTGCCCAAATTGTCATGTTAAAAAAACTCTGAAGGTTATAAAAATTGACCCGGCGGCCCGCACTATTACAGAAAATGGTGTCAAACTAAAGTTGCATCACGACAACCATCTTGGGTGGAAGGTATAAAACACCCTTGTCCTCGGCCGATAAGGAAATTCAATCTCCTAATTTCTAGTTTTGAAAACCGATACGTTCTAGAAAGGGGCGCGGTTCACGAATTAGAGATATTTTAAGTAATCCGCATACGTCAGGTATTTTATAAAGCTCCTGATCGTTATCTCGCTGCCGTTCCCGCGATACCACGGTGAGCTTATTTGCTTCAGCATAGGCGAGAAGATAAGTATCTGTTTCGGATCGTCCGGTAGTTGTATCTATCATGGGATATTGATTGTTTATATCGATACCACGATTTTTATGCTCATCAGCAATAGGTTGAACCAATCCTTTTCTTCTTTGGAACTCACACCATTCCTTAAGTGGACCTTTGCTGCGAATCTCATTGACTACTACGTCGAGTAGTACCCACTCACCGTTCTCAAGAGATGTTTCCAAATGAGCCCAAAATACTTTATTGAGGTCTATCGGTATCCAACGTGCAAAATCGAACATGAAGTTCGTGTCGAGAAGGTAGACCTCTTTGTTGGCAGAGGGGTTCATATCTTCTCAGGAGAGTAGCGCAACAAATTAGCCGCTTCTGTATAACCAATACGATTTTCAAGGAAAGAATTGTAAACAACGCGGTTGAAAAGAGATCCGTTAGAATCTTTCATGTTATTGATATGGCTACCCCCAGTGCTCGTGGCTTTTTCTTCCTTTTTGATTCGTAGATTGTTTTCCATTTCCGCACGTATGGTGCGTTCAAGATCAGCCTGTCTATCTCGATGTATTTTCCCCAAATCCTTAAGTCGGTAAAATACAAATATTTCACTCACTTTATAGAGCTGTGAAATCAACTCAATGCCTGGCTTGTCATAAAATTCATTACCAAACTCACTTTCTGGTAAGAGTAGGTTAGCGGCTACTTTGTTACAGAATACTTCTTCTGGATCAACCGTACGATCTGTACTTCTAAAGCTAAGACTATTAGATATAGCATCCGTTTTCCGGAACAGGTGCGCCAGTTCATGTATAAAAGAGAATATCTGTGCAGAAAGAGAATCTCGCCGATTGAGAATAATAAAAGGACAGTATTCGTTGGAAATAAAGACACCACGAAGATCTTCAACCTCAACGCGATGATAGGAAATTGTTTTACCAACAAAGATACCTTTGCTCTCGGCTTTCTTTATAAGATAATCAAGTGTTTTTTTGCGTGAGTAGGTGCCGGAGATTTCTTTAATATCTTCTAGCTTGATATCCAAACGGTTGCTTATATATTCAGCAAGTTGGGCGGGGTCATTTATCCGTCGACCACTGCCCTGGAGTGAGTTTCGTGATGTGCCGCTGTCACGTAGCCGCTTTTCGAGCCATGTTTGTCGGGTAAGTACGAGATTAACTAATTTATGTACTTGCGTATCATTCTCTTTATCAACGCCTACACGGTAATCCGGCACTGATTTGAAGCGAGGGATAGATTTTTCGGATAAGAGTAATAACTCCGAAATATTGTAAAGCTTTGCTAGTTTAGCTATCTGTCGCCATGTTGGCAGAGTGTTTCCAGCTTCCCACTCACTAACTAAATCTTTGCCAGTGGTAGTTATTGTGTCGGAAACGGTAGCAGTATCAAGCCCGATATTTTCACGAGCGATTTTTAGGTTCCCGCGATTGATGAATTTAACCTCACTCATGAGCAAAGGGCCGAGTAGGGCTCCATGTCTAATACTATACCAAAATAAACTAGGTTAATGCGCCCTAGATGTAGTCAACATAAAATCATCGTCACAAGCGGTAGTTTTGTAGTTCAGGTATGTTTTTGCTCAGTCTGCAATTTAAAATCGTTCAAGGGTGTTGGCAGACAAGAGAAAGTTTCTGTTGTATGTTCAATCTATGAAATACCTCGGCATTGATTACGGAACTAGGCGCATAGGGGTAGCGGTGTCGGACGAGTCGGCGACCTTAGCCTTTCCATTGGGGGTTGTCCCCACTTCGCCAGAGCTTCGCGGGGCAAGTGTCAAAGAAGTTTGCGACATTGCTCGGGAGAATGCTGTTGTGGGGGTGGTGATGGGGGAGTCGAAGAATTATGGCGGCGAGGCGAACCCTGTTATGAAAGAAGTTGAGAAATTTAAGGCGGCACTTGAAGCAGAAGGGTTGAATGTGATGTACGAGCCAGAGTTTATGAGCAGTATGGCGGCGGCCCGCCAGTTTGCTCCTCCCACTCCGTCAAGACTTCGCGGGACAGGCGAGAGCACAAGGAAAGCGAATCCGAATCAGGAATTGTTGGACGCATCGGCTGCGGCGCTTATTTTGCAGAACTTTTTGGATCGAAACAGAAAAAGAGAATTTGAGGTGGAATAAAATGGGAGAGGGGAAAGACAGACTATGAACGATGATTTAAAAAACACATACAACAAGATCGCCAAGGATTGGTTTTCTGACCACAACACCGATACATGGTGGGTTGAGGGAACTGACAAACTCGCATCTCTTTTGCCTGCAGGAGCATCGGTACTTGATATTGGCTGCGGCGCAGGACACAAATCAAAATATCTTGCAGAGAAAGGACTCAAAGTTACGGGAGGAGATTTTTCTGAAGAGATGATCGAGATCGCGAAGAAGGAAGTCCCAGAAGTTACGTTTCAAGTTCTCGATTTATATAACCTCGGAGGTTTTGCAGAAAAATTTGATTGCGTATTTGCGCAGGCAGTACTGCTACACATTCCAAAGAAAGATGTCGTGGGGATTTTTCAGAACATCGTTGATCTTTTGAACGACAATGGTTTGTTCTACGTGGCAGTAAAAGAAATATGGCCAGGCAAGCCGGACGAGGAGGTCCTTATGGAGAACGATTATGGCTATGAATATCAACGATTTTTCAGCTACTACACGACAGAAGAGCTCGGAGGATATTTTGCACAGGTTGGTTTAGAGCTTGTATATAAAACCATCACGACCGTAGGCAAAACCAACTGGATACAAATTATTGGGAAGAAGCGTTAGACTAGAATATATGCCAGAAATTTCAATTGATGATTTTAAGAAAGTAGAAATCCGCGTCGGGGAGATTTTAAGCGTGGAAAGAATTGAGGGGAGCGACAAACTATTAAAGTTGAAGGTGAACTTCGGTGTTGAACCTACGGGCCTTGGTGAGCGCCAGGTGCTTTCAGGCATCGCCGCATATTTCCCAGACGAACAGGTGTTGGTAGGGAAGCGTTACCCATTTGTTACAAACTTGGCCCCACGCAAAATGATGGGAATGGAAAGCCAGGCCATGATTATGGCAACCGGCGGTGGTGAAGAACCTCTCTCCCTTTTCCCATCGGACGCAGCCCCAGGCTCAATCGTCCGATAGCTGATTTTTTCTTTTCCAACCTTTGGGATACTTGACTTTTTGTGTTTAATGTTTTAGTTTGAGTATCTCAAGTTCTGTATAAAAGGAAGAGGTTCGCATGAGAATGTTTGTGCTTCTGCTGGGGCTTGTGGTTCTTGCTACCGTTCCGCAAGCACACGCCGCGGATCTTGTGGTCGGCGCACAAGCCGTTCTGGAACGATCTGTTTCTGTCGAGGTAGGGAACGGTCTTCCTGTCACGAACAAAGACAAGAGAATATTCCGCCCCAAGGATAAGTGCGAGATGCAGCCAAGTGGGCGTATCAAGTTGATACGCCCGTTGGAAGCCGACAAGCGCTTCTGGATGGTGCAGTACTTCATCAAGGAGGAGGAAAAACAGAAGGGTAATGCGTGTCCGCCCATATACTTCTTCAAGAAGGACACGGAAATACCAAACTTGCCTGTGAGATGGCTTGGCGCGGAATAACCGCGCCTTTTACTTTGATTTCCTCCACTCCCAAATAACGGGAAGGAATGAAACGATGATGACGACGGCGACGATTGGAACAATATACTGTTCAAGATTTGGAATCGCGCGGCCGAGGAAGTAACCGGCGATGAGAAATACATCGGCCCAGAGGAATCCTCCTATGATGTTATAGGCAAGGAATTTTGAATATTTCATTTCACCCACACCGGCGATGATAGGGACGAAGGTGCGCACTATGGGAATAAAGCGCGCAATCACGA
>CAYGIN010000025.1:0-4663 GCA_964349995.1 uncultured Candidatus Saccharibacteria bacterium
TTTTTTGGCAATTGTGTGCGGAGGCGTTTAAATGCATTAACCCACATTGCATATGTATATGAAGTTGTCTGGCCACAATCATCAACACTCACTTCCCATGGACCGAACATATCTTTATACACTTGAATAGCCCCATTTTTTTCCGAGGTGCGTGTAAAATATTTTCTAAAAAGAGACATGGTATTAAAAATTAAATAAACGGCCTTTTTTAAATCGAAACAGCGTTATTCCGTATGCAATATACGACAACCCAAATTTTTGTTTGAAGAGGGAAAAGCCTTTCCAGTTCTTCGGATTCCCCGGTATCCAGAATCCTCCAAATTGTAAAAATTTAGTGCCCTGTGCAAATGAAAGTGCAAACCAGTGGTCCATAAGCCCAATCATAACAGGGTCGGGCTCACCTTCGGGTGTAATAAACCCTGAAATATAATATGAACCTCGGCACGAGGGGGAGGTGAGTGTGGCCATCCCTGCCACTACGTTGCCAGTTGAAGCACTACGAGCGCCCCAGAGTTCTACGTGAGGCGCTGCAGGCGAAGAAAGCTTACGTTTAATAAGGTCGAGCAGAATATCTTTTAACGTTTTCCACACACTACTTTTCTTGTAGGCTTTTTCAAATTCTTCGTATGAGACTCGTTCAATCGTATGAGTTTTATTAAAATGATCTGCGTGCCATTTTTTGCGATACCGCCGTGAAGATTCGGACCAGTGCTTCCAATATTCTTCCTCTACGACTTCAGCAAATCCTTCAAGACGGCTCGTCTTTTTTGAAAGAGTCCGCCATCCTTTAGGCACGTCATTACGGGTAGGGCGCTGCCATATTAAAACTCGATTCAGCGCGATGCCTTCTGGGTCAGAATCTTCAAGCACAGGTTCGTCATCGCTTATATATTCTTCAACGACGATGGGCCAGAGACGTCGATACATCCCTTTGGGAGTTTTTCCAACAAGGCGCGGTCCAAGAAATTTCGGCGCGTCGCTTGGAAGATCATATTCCGGCCACTGTTCGCGAGGGATATATCCTTCGGGTAATTTTGTAAGTACTGGTTCGTATCCGTAATCCATAATTCAGTGCCGGGGGTGGGACTCGAACCCACACGACTTTTACGTCCGGGGATTTTAAGTCCCCTATGTCTACCATTTCATCACCCCGGCTTCGTCTCGCCAAAGGCGGACAGACTATTACTGTACACTAACTTTTTTGGAAAATAAAAAATGGAAACCCCGACGCGCTTACGCTAACGTCGGGGCTGGGTCCTGCGGCTTTCTGTCCAAATAGGGGACTGTGCCGCGATGGTCATCTCATATAAAGTGCTCCTGAACAAAAGGGCGATCGTTGGCCGGCGCTTAGCGCGCGTCGGTGGCCAGGCGGTCGCTGTTGGCGAACTGGACCGTGCCGTCCTTGGCGATGGTGTAGGAACGGTGATAGGTCTTCTTGCTTTCGCGAATCGGCTTCATGACGATGTACTCCCCGTATCTGAAGGTTTTTGAACAGGTCACCGACGAGGGTCGTCGGCACATACAGCCTACCATACTATATCTACCGTGTCAAGCTCTACAAAAAGGAGCCAAAATAACGTTTGAGGCCACGGCGGGAATCGCACCCGCGTATTCAGGATTTGCAGTCCCGTGCCTTACTACTTGGCGACGTGGCCTATGTGAACACTTTAACGTTAACCTGCGATTTCGTCGAGGCGCTGGCGGTTCTTTTCGCCGCGGTCGATTAAGAATTCGAAGTGGGGAGGAAAGGCGCCGCGCACACGAGTGCGGAAAAACTCTGCGAGCTCGCGGCGGTTACGCTGTGCAAAGGCAAGCGCAGCTTCTTCCGCACTTTCAGGAAGAACGCTGATGAACACTCTCGCGCTTCGAGCGTCATTTGAAAGTGCAACTTGGGTAACAGTTATGAGCGACTGCGGCCCAGCCTCTTTTGCGAGAAATTCTGCCGCCGCCTCGCGCACTGCTTCTTGTATTCTTTCCCCTCGGTTTCCGTTCATAGTTATTTTGTGACTACGGCGAAGGCTTCAAGAGTATCGCCGGCCGCTGGTTCAAAATCAATCTTAAGCATTGCACCAAATTCATTTCCTTTTTCAACTTTCTTGGCTGCTGACTTCTGGCTCTGGAGGCTGCTGATAGTGCCACGGCCAATTTCAACATCCCGGCGCATGATTTTTATATCTGCACCTTCTGCAATTTCTCCCTCGTCAACGCGCCCGCCGACCACCATTTTATTTTTAATAGTGCTAAAAATTTTAAGCAATTTTGCTGAACCGGTCTTTTCTTCCATCTCTGCGCGAGGGCGGCGTTTTTCTATTTCTTCCCCAAGCCATTTTGTAAGTTCGTAGATTATAGTGAATGTTGCAGCTGAAACTCCAAGTCGTTCTGCAATCTGCACGGCGTCGCGGTCGACCTTAACATTGAAACCGAGGATGATACCGGGCACAGCACCGCTACCAACAAGTTCAACATCGCTTTTAGAAATAGGGCCGGTGCTGCGACCAACAACATGTACGTTCAAACGCGCATGTTTCGGCAATTTTTCAATTTCGTGAACGACTGCATCACCGGTTCCTGCAAAGTCTGTTTTGATGACGATAGGAAGATTCATCACTTCAATCGGCTCTTCAGGGGTTGTCGAAGCAGAAACAAGTTCGTCCGAAGTCTCTCCACCAACTGTTGCGGATGCCGAAGCAGAAAAGCTCTTCGCGGTGAGAGGAGCACCGCTCGAAGAGCTTTTCTGTGCAGGCCCTCTCTTTGCCTGAGCTACTTCCTGTTCAGCCTCTTTCTTAGTTTCAACGCAGCGCCATGTTGCACCAATCTGGGGAAGGGAAGAGAATCCAACAATAAGGATAGGGCTACCAGGCAACGCAGATTTAATTGCTTTGCCAACAAAGTTTTCCATAATGCGCACTGGCGCCATTGTGTCGCCTGAAATAATATATTCACCGCTCTTAACTGAGCCGTCTTGAACGATAAGTGTTGCAGCATTGCCGCGCTTTGGATCTAAGTGCGCTTCGATGACTAATCCTTCGCCTGCTTTTTCTGGATCTGCAGAAAGGCCTTCAAGTTCTCCTGCAAGCAATATCAAATCGAGGAGTTCAGGAATGCCCTGGCCACTTTTGCTTGAGATTGCAATAAAAGGAATCTCGCCACCGAGGCCTTCTAGATAGATGCCGTTTTCAAGCAAAGACATTTTTGCTTTTTCAACATCGGCACCCGGTTTATCAATCTTTGTGATTGCAACAATGTAGGGGATTTTAGTTTCTTCTATAAGTTTTACTGCTTCGAGAGTCTGTGGTTTTGCGCCATCTTCTGCAGAAACAACAAGCACCGCTACGTCGGCGACTTCAAGGCCGCGTAGGCGCATAGCACGGAAAGCTTCGTGTCCGGGAGTATCTAAAAAGGTGATGTGGTGCGTGCCATTTGCATTTGTATGCTGCGCTTCATAGGCAGACAAATGTTGGGTAATGCCACCCGCTTCTTTTTCAGTAATATTCGTTTTACGAATATAGTCGAGCAGTGTCGACTTCCCGTGGTCAATGTGACCAACAATGGCAACTATAGGCGGGCGCTCGCCCGATGTAAGATTTTCTTGTGACATAGGTGTTTATCATGCGTCTGTACGCTTTTTGTGTGCGGCTATGGAAAGCTTTGCTTTTGCGATGGCGCCCTGCTCCTCCTCAGTTAGTTCAAATGTTGAGCTCCCTTTTTCTACCGGCTTCGCGTATACGCCGACATGGTTTCGCGAGTAGAGCGTTGACAATACCACACCAGAAAGCTCTTCGTCAAGAAATGCCGCAGAAAAACTTTGGTTGCCACCGACACCATTTCCAGCGAATGCGTTGAAGCGAACGACACCAACACCTTGTATGCTGCCGCGTAATCGCAACTCCGCGTTTTTTAAATATTTTTCAAGTTCAACGCGGAAGTTTTGAAGTTCTTTAGTGTCACGCAACAGTATCGCGATACTTTCTTCTATAGAGCCACTGCGGCCAAGTGCGAGACGTATAAACCTACGGCGGATGGCAAGAAGGAGCGCTACTGCAATAAGTGAGATGATAAGCGCGCCAAATGCCATGTAAGGAGTGGCAAGTGTCAGCCAGAAAATCACAAGTGCGAACGACATAAAAATCAGTATACTGGACGTAATGTGGTTTAGAAAGAAGCGGATATATGCGGATGCGGCGGCGGCTACGCCACTTTCCAAGAACGCCCGAAAGGAACTTCTGCGTCTTTTAGATGTATATGGCAATGCAGGCGCACTTCACAAGGAAGGAGTTGCCGCAAAAAACGAAATGGATGCTGCTCGCGCAACTATTGCAAAGTCCATTGGTGCACATGCGGACGAAATGATATTCAGTGCCAGTGGTACCGAAAGCAACAATATTGCAATAAGCGGAGTGCTACGCCCACTGCTTCAGAAATACGGACCGCTGCATGCGATTACGCTTGCAATAGAGCATCAGTCAGTACTTGAACCATTGCGTGCGCTTAAAGCAGAAGGACTTACAACAACCGAGCTCGGTGTAGATTCAGAAGGTTTTATTTCTTTGAAAGAATTGGAAGAAGCAATTACTGACAAAACAGTTTTTATTTCAGTACAGATGGTAAACAGTGAAATTGGAACGATTGAACCAATTCAAGAAATCGCAAAGTTAATTCGTAG
>CAYGIN010000025.1:4763-7622 GCA_964349995.1 uncultured Candidatus Saccharibacteria bacterium
CTCTATATAAAGAGAAACACTGCCATCTCCCCGGTTATACGCGGAGGTGTGCAAGAACGAGGTCTTCGCGGTGGCACACCAAACGTTCCGCTCGCAGGATCATTTGCAGTGGCGATGCAGGATGCTGCTAAGGATGTTGAGGCGCGCGCAGAGAAGGTAGCAGAGGTTCGCGACTATCTATTTGATGAAATTAAAAAACGAATTCCAGAAGTGATTATCAATGGTCCGCGTACCCGCCTGCCGGACGGGCAGGTGCCGGAGCAAGATCGAGTCGCAAATAATTTAAATATTTCTATCCCGGGCCTCGATGCAGAAATGGCAGTGATTGGGTTGGACGCAGAGGGCGTTGCGGTCTCTACACGTTCTGCCTGCAACACAGGTGACGAATCACCCAGTCATGTCATACAAGCACTCGGCACCCCACGAGAACTTCTAAAAACAGCAGTACGCATTACACTTTTGCCTGAGGCAACAAAGGGCGATGCCAACACTATTTCCGCCGCACTGGAAAAAATTGCAAAACGCTATACAACCGCTATATAATAGTGGCAATGGACCTCGAGAAGCTAACCAAACATCAAATAATACTGCTCACTCTCTTGGTTGCACTCGTGACCTCCATTGCTACTGGCATTGTTACCGTTTCACTGATGGACCAACAGCCACAGGGCATCACTCGCACCATCAACCAGATTGTTGAGCGCACTGTACAGACTGTCGTACCAGCCGCCGAAAATACAGCAGCTGTTGCGGCAACCGTAACCACTAAGACGGTAGTAGTTAGAAACGACGACCTTACAGCGCAGTCCATCGCGGCAGTGCAAAAAAGTATTGTTCGCATCACCGTTAAAGGAGGAGAGGAGTTAGTTGCACGCGGGGTTATTGTTGACAGTACAGGCACTACTCTCACTGACAGCGACTCACTCGTTGCATCAGGTGCGACAAGTTTTGATGCAATTCTCTCTGATGGTACACGTGTTCCCATCTCAAACGTGAATGATGCGACCAGTTCTGCTATAGCCATCGTAACAGTACTCTCCGGAACCTCGACAGCAGCAGCTCCCGCAGTACTTATGGATTCAAACAAACTTCAGCTTGGGCAAAGCATCATTCGTATTGGTGGCAAGGGTGTCGATACGGTAGGGCAAGGTGTTATTGCAACACTCCCTTCCAAACATAACCCAGGTATCATCGAAACAAGCGTAACTTCTGTAACCCCAGGTTCCCTCATAATGGATATTTTTGGTAACGTCATCGCTATTGCCACTACCGCCTCACTGAGCGAAGGCAGCTACTACTACACGATTGCAAGCCTGCCTGCACCTCCTGCGCCAGCCAAACCAGGAGCCAAAACCCCATAACGTATAAGCTAGTTATATAAAACGCCATGCCTCCATTCAATCATTTCACAACGAAAGCAAAAGAGGCCGTTCGCCGAGCTCATGAGCTTGCGGTTGAACGTGGCCAAAATCAGGTAAGCCCGCTCCATTTGCTGGCCGCACTTCTCCTACAAGAAGAATCCCTCGTTGTGTCTATTGTAGAAAAACTTGAAGTAGATATTGTGCTTTTGACTGACACTATATTGGAAGGGCTTGAAGGTGGACCTGCAAGTTCAGTGCTTTCACCCTCATACCAACTTTATTTAACGCCCGAACTTGTACAAGCCCTGGAACGCTCAGCAAAAGTTGCAACAGAGTTGCACGATGAATTTGTTTCAACAGAACACCTGTTGGTTGCCATCGTTGATGTGCCGGGTATGGCGCGCGACACACTCGCACGTTTCCGTATTAACCGTGAAGGCATTATCCGCGCGCTCGGAGACCTCCGAACATCAAAAGCTACTGCGCCTGCAGAAGGGAAGAAGAACCGTGCGCTCACGAAGTACACGCGCTCACTGACGCGCATGGCGGCAGAAAATAAACTCGACCCAGTCATCGGTCGCGACGAGGAGATCCAGCGTGTCATTCAGATACTTTCGCGCCGCACAAAGAACAACCCAATACTTATTGGTGAAGCGGGGGTAGGTAAGACGGCAATTGCTGAAGGCCTTGCATCTCGCATTGCCTCGGGTGATGTGCCGGAATCGCTCCGTGACAAAGAACTTGTGTCGCTCGACCTTGGCGCTCTCATCGCAGGAACAAAATATCGCGGAGAATTTGAAGAGCGCTTGAAAGCAATAATGAAAGAGATAGAACGTTCAGAAGGGAAGGTGCTCCTCTTTATCGACGAAATACACACCATGATAGGCGCAGGTGCCGCAGAAGGTGCGATGGATGCGTCCAACATGCTCAAACCGGCTCTCGCGCGCGGCGATATCCATGTTATCGGCGCAACAACACTTAAGGAATATCAGAAACACATTGAACGCGACCCGGCCTTTCAGCGCCGCTTCCAGCCTGTGTATGTGCTTGAACCGTCTATAGATGACGCGACCGCAATCCTGCGTGGCCTTAAAGAAAAATATGAACTTTTCCACGGTGTGCATATTACAGACGACGCGCTTGTTGGGGCAGTGGAACTCTCCGCCCGCTACATTCCAGATCGTTTCTTGCCGGACAAAGCTATAGACCTTATCGACGAGGCCTCGTCGGCACTTCGTATTTCCCTTGAAAACAAACCACCAGCACTCGAAGATGCACACCGCAAAATAATGCGCTTGGAGGTTGAAAAAGAGGCGCTCCGCAAGGAAGCTGCAGACCCGTCAGTTGATGGAAACAGCTCTGCTAAAACACGCACTAAAACGATAGAGAAAGATATTGCAGACCTTAAAGAGAAAACAAGTGAGCTTGAAAGCCGCTGGAAGAATGAAAAGCAGGTACTGAGCGATATAAAGAGCATCAAGAAAGAACTTGAAAGTCT
>CAYGIN010000025.1:7722-8790 GCA_964349995.1 uncultured Candidatus Saccharibacteria bacterium
GTGCAAAAAGTTGCAGATTCGGTAAAGCGCAGCCGTGCAGGTATTGCTGACCCGAACCGCCCAATTGCATCATTTATGTTCCTGGGTCCAACAGGTGTTGGTAAAACAGAGCTCACAAAGGCCTTGGCAGAATTTATGTTTGACGACGACAAGTCGCTTATCCGCGTTGACATGTCGGAGTACATGGAAAAACATTCAGTTTCGAAAATTATCGGTGCGCCGCCAGGGTATGTGGGCCACGAAGAGGGAGGTGCGCTTACGGAACTTATCCGTCACCGCCCATACTCAGTACTTCTCTTCGATGAAATCGAAAAAGCGCATCCAGAAGTGTTCAACATTCTTTTGCAGGTGCTCGACAACGGTACGCTTACGGATGCAAAAGGCCGCCGCGTAAACTTCCGCAATACCATCATCATCATGACGAGCAACATCGGCGCACAGCACATCGACAAAATGGAACAGCTTGGCTTCGCAAACAACCCAACTGATGCGGCAAACTACGAGATGGCGAAAGACCGCGTCCAGCAAGCACTTAAAGATTATTTCCGTCCGGAATTCCTCAATCGTATCGACGAGACAATCATATTCAACATTCTCTCGAAGGAAGCAGTGCGAGAAATCGTTGGTATCCAGGTTAAAGAAGTTATCCAACGTCTGGCACAAAAAGAAATTACACTCACACTTACACCCGCAGTGTATGACTACTTGGCAAAAGAAGGATATAACCCACACTACGGTGCGCGCCCGCTTCGCCGACTCATTCAAGATAAAATTCTTACCAAGGTTGCGTCACTGATGGTCAGCCGCGGCGTGCTCTCCGGCGGCAGTGTTACTGTCGACATGAAAGGGGACGAATTCATCTTCGATGTCAAAAAAGGTCCTAAGGGTCGCGTCAAATCTACCGTCGCTTCTGACCTCCAGGCGGTGTAGGTTCGACAATACGCTTAAAAAAGTGTATTTTGAAGACGTTCTTCAACATGCGTCGATGGTAGAGTGGTCAATTACACTTGGCTGTAAACCAAGCGCCTTCGGGCTACGTAGGTTCGAATCCTACTCGGCGCACCAAAG
>CAYGIN010000026.1:0-8778 GCA_964349995.1 uncultured Candidatus Saccharibacteria bacterium
AGTTTACCGGCTGCATGCCCTTGGTTGTGTCCTCGATAGTTTTCTTAACGATGAGGCGGGTTTGCTGGAGAAGTTCTTGGTTTTCGCGAAGATACACGAAGCCGCGGGAAATAATGTCAGGCGACTTGCGCAGACGGCCATTTTTTGGATTCACCGTTGCGATAATGACGAACATTCCTTCCTGTGCCAAGACACTTCTGTCGCGGATAACTACTTCTTGAATGTCTCCGATAGAGAAGCCGTCCACGAGGCGAAGCGAATTAGGTGCCATTTCTTTCAAACGTACAAGGCTTTGGCCTTCATCACGGATTTCAATAACTGTTCCGTTGTCTGGAACAAGGACCTCTTCTTCACGGCGGCCGCAGGCTTTTGCGATTTCAGCGTGCGTGCGCAGCATGTAATGGTAGCCGTGCATTGGCATAAAGAAGCGAGGGTTCACGTGCATGTGGATCCATACAAGTTCGTCGCGGTTTGCGTGGCCCGATGCGTGAACGTCCATCGTTTTGCGGTGAATGATCTTCGCGCCCTGGCGAGAAATATTGTCTTTGAGTTTTTGAACTGAGCGTTCGTTGCCTGGAATAACAGATGAAGAGAGAAGCACAACATCCGTTGGTTTGATCTTAACGTTTTTGTGCGTCTTCATTGCGATACGCATAAGTGCTGCAAATTCATCGCCCTGCGCGCCAGTCGCCAAAATAAGTATCTTATTGTCAGGAAGGGCTTCAAGTTCCTGCGGACCAATAAAAGTTTTTTCTGGAACTTTCAACATGCCGAGTTGCTTCACGATGTCGATGTTGACCTTCATACTGCGGCCTTCGATCAAGATAGATTTGCCGCAATTTGCTGCAGTTTCAATGATATGGATGAGGCGTTCGAGCTGGGAAGAGAAGGTGCCGATAATAAGGCGACCTTTCGTGGTTGAAATAATCTCCTCCATGTTTTTACGCACTGTACGTTCAGGAAGAGAGAAGCCTGGTTCTTCGCAGTTGGTTGAGTCGGCCATCAACATGAGAACATTCATGTCTTTAAAAATTGCCCACTCCTTTTCTTCCTCTTCTGTAGGTACGCCGTTGATGTGGTCGAGTTTCAAGTCGCCCGTTGCAACAATATTGCCGTGCGGTGTTTCGATGATGATACCCATTGAGTCGGGGATTGTGTGAGTCACCGAGAAAAAGCGAATTTTCAGTTTACCTGCACGTACCGTCTCATTCTTTTCAACTTCGTGAATAGTAAGAGGCTTAAGGTTAGGAAATTCCTCCTGGCGCTTCTTGATCATGATAGACGTGAGCAAGCGCGTATACAGGGCAGGGTAGCCGATACGGTCGATGATGTATGGAATAGCGCCGATGTGGTCAAGGTGGCCGTGCGTAATAAACATCCCGCGGATTTTGTCGCGCCGATCTTCCAAGTATTTTGTGTTCGGCAGAATGTAGTCGATACCAGGAGTGTCGTCTTCGCGGAATTGGAATCCACAGTCGATGATAACAATGTCATCGCCGTATTCAACCGCTGTCATATTGCGGCCGATTTCCTCCACGCCTCCGAGCGGAATGATGCGGATGTTGCCAGTCTCTAGTTGGGGAACCGGCTTTTCGTCAGGGCCTCCATTTGTGCTGTTTGGGTCATGCTCTTTTATCTCTCGGGCCGGATGTGCCTGGTGAGGTTTTGGTCCGCCACGACGAAAATCGTTGCGGCGTCCACGCCCTTTGCCTCCCTGTGGGCGTGATCCCGCTGGTCGGGGCCCACGTCCTCCTGCGCGTCCCGCTGGGGACGTTTTTTTCGGTTCTTCCATAATCTAATTACTGATGAATAAAATTTTAAATACTTTTAGTGAGCAAAGGGTGGCCATACCTGGTCGGTGTCCGTGTGCCAGGATGCGGCGCTCAAAAACCTGTCGCTGGGGGTCTCGATAAAGCCAAGATCAACCCCGTGTAAGTCCTTAGGTACAATATACACGAAATCGGGCGCATAGAGAAATACAGCAGGAATGTCCTTTTTAAGCTGCGCATCGAACTGCTCGTAGAGTGAAATACGTTTAGTGTCATCGCTTGTTTGACGCAATTGTCCAAGTACTTTATCTGCCTCCGAGTTTGCATACATGGCGATGTTGAGCCCTGGGTCGTTGCGCTGAGATGAATCCCAGAATGCAAAAAGATCGAGTTCGCGGCCTATGATTTCACCAAAGAGGAGTGCATCATATTTGCGCGGGCGAATAACATTTTCCGAAAGGTCGCCTTGGTCATAAATCTGGATATTAACTTTCACGCCAAGCTGTGACCATGTGTTTTGAATATATTGCGCAGCGGCGCGGAGTTCAGGCACGTTGTCGGTTGCGAGTGAGAACTCAAGAGGCTGTGTTTTTTTTGTTTTTCCAGTGCCGGTAGTTTTTCCACGAATACCATCTGCACCCATCGTCCAGCCAGCTGCATCAAGTACCTTGCCCGCTTTCTCGATAAGGGATGCCTGCAGGGTGGAGCTTGCTGTAAGAGGCAATGCGTCGGGCGTTTCCAAAACGCTCGGAGGTACTGGACCTACAAGGGGTGTACCATAGCCGTTGAGTACCTGCTGCACAAGGGCACTGCGATCTATTGAATTATTAAGGGCTCTACGTACGGATACGTCACGGAGTACAACCGATTGGTTTTGATTGAAAAAGACCGCAAAGACACGGTTAAGTGAGGATGTGTCTATATTAAGACCCTTGAGCCCCGTGAGTGCGGCGGGCGAGATACCACTTGCTGAGTCGACAGCGCCGCTTTTAAGTGCAGTTACAAGATCGTCATCGTTTTGATAAAAGGTAAATGTGATGTTGTTTAAATACGGCGCACCAAGCACATACTGTGAGTATGCATTGAGGCTATATGAAGAGGGAATGCCAGACGACGTGCGCGTAATATTGGAAACTTTAAATGGACCTGAACCTATTGGTGAAGTATTTAAATTGCTGAATGGAAATTCATCATCACTGATATTCTGCCAGAGGCTTTTTGGCAAAATACCCATTGTTAGGTTTTCAATAAACGGTGCGTAGGGAGCTTTGAGAGTAAATTCTACAGTATGCGAATCTACTGCAGTCACGGTTACGCCAACCCAATTTGCACGCTTAGGGCTTTTGAGTTCCGGGTTCTGTGTTTTTTGTACCGTAAAAACAACGTCATCGGCGGTAACGGGTGTGCCGTTCTGAAACGTGGCATTTGGACGGATATGGAAGGTGTATGTCGTACCATCGGGAGAGATGGTGTAGTCAGATGCCAAATCAGAAATATAGCCGCCACTAGGGGTTGCTCGTAGTAAACCCGAATACACAAGGCTCGTAAGGTCGAGGTCCGCGTCCGAGATTGCCAATATTGGATTTATAAAACGAGGGGCGCCTATTACACCTTCGCGCAGTGAACCACCGTGAGAAGGTATAACAACAAGCAACTGTGCGTTGAGTATATAAAGAAGGCCAGTACTACTTATGATAAGGAGTGCAGCAAAAAAGAGAAAGATCGCGCGACCGCTCGCTGAAAACGAACGATATGTGTCTTCTGCGTTTTTAGAGTGTTTGCGCCAAAATGCACGCATATAATTTGCCCGCGCTTTGCGGGAAGTTAGTGAATGACGAGAGCAATGAGTGCCGAGAGGGCAAACAAGACGCCGATGACGATAGTCGCCCAAAATAGGTACTTCTCCATGCCACGGCGTGTATGATATGCCGCACTGAAATTGTCTCCGCCAAATGCGCCACCAAGAGAAGCCCCAGTTTGCTGGAGCAGGATGCACACAATAAGCGCGACCGAAAGCACTATTTGGATGTAGGGGAGAACCCCTGCGAGCGTCATTAGATATAACCCTAACATAGCCATATTTGGGGCGCAATAACATGACATTTTAAACTTTTGTGTTAGATTGCTGTTCAGTGAGTCTCTTCCGCGTGAGTGACGCGGTACATCTTTTCGGAGGAAGCCAATGAGCGAACGTGGAACACTGACTTTGTCGGAAGGCGCCAAATTTCTGCCTCACCTCTGGACGATGTCTTTCAAGGGCATAACCCAGAGTGATTGGGAACAGTACAAGCGCGATCAAGCGCAGCGAGACTGTGCCATCGTGATTCCTGCAAACCAGACGCCTCTGGTCGTTGCCTTCTGCACAGACAATGCTGAGCTGACTGCTTCGTTGTTGGCGTCGACAGACGCTACCTTGTACGGCCAGTACAATCAGATCAATGTCTGTCAGTTCACAGTGAAAGGTGTAGTGACGTCGATAACTGGCCATGATGCGGAAGTGGTGAAGAAGCTCTTGCGCGACAAGATCGACGGTTCTCGAAACCACGACCCTCTGCGGTCCGGTTTGGACCAAGATGAACGGACGGAAAGGCTGAAACTCATCGCGAGTGGCGCCGTCTTCCAGTTCGAGCCCCGCGAGTATGAGTACTACCAGTATCAACGGGGCTGACAGGCGTTTCATGAGTCGTCATCTACAAAATGGCGGCTTTTCTTTTTGCGCTTGACCTGCTCGCCCAGTGAACTATATTTAATGCGATTTTGAGGCGATGAAGCCTAGGTTTATAAATCTAAGTGAAGCATTTTTCTATGAAAAAGAAGACAAAGAAGAAAGTGGTTAAGAAAGCAGTAAAGAAGACGGTCAAAAAAACAGCAAAGCCTGCAGTTCAAAAAAACAAACTTGGCACCCCATACGGCGACCGTGTGTTGGTAAAACCGGTAACGGCTGCAGAGGTGACCTCTTTTGGCATTATTATTCCTGACTCAAGCAAGGAAAAACCAGAACAGGGTGTTGTGGTGGCAGTTGGTCCAGGTAAACGCGGTGATGATAACGAACTTGTTCCTGTTGGCGTGAAAGTTGGAGATACGATTATGTTCAATAAATACGGCTACGACGAAGTAAAGATCAATGGCACAGAGTACTACCTTATTCGCGAAGATAACATCAGCTACATTCTTTAATTTCTATGGCAAAACAAATTCTTTTTAACGAAGCTGCACGTAAGGCTCTTAAGAGTGGTATCGACCGCGCAGCAAACACCGTAAAAGTTACGCTTGGTCCACGCGGACGCAACGTTGCGCTCGACAAAGGCTACGGTGGCCCAACCATCACCAACGACGGTGTGTCTATCGCGAAAGAAATCTCCTTCAGCAACAAATTTGAAAATATGGGCGCAGAGATTGTGAAAGAAGTTGCAAGCAAAACAAATGATATTGCAGGCGATGGAACTACAACCTCAGTTGTATTGCTCCAGGCAATTGTTGATGAGGGCACAAAGTTTGCAGCAGCAGGTCACTCGTCTATGGCAATCCGTGCCGGAATTGAATTGGCAGCAAAAGATGCAGTTGCAGCACTCAAGGTCCTCGCAAAGAAAATCCAAAACGATGAGGAAATACGACAGGTAGCAACTATCTCTGCAGAATCAGAGGAAATTGGGACTATTATTGCAGACACTATTAAAGAAGTGGGCAAGGATGGTGTTGTAACTGTTGAAGAATCACAATCACTTGGTATTGAAAAAGAAGTTGTTGAAGGTATGGAGTTTGACCGTGGGTATGTCAGTGCCTACATGGTGACTGACGCCACTCGCATGGAAGCTTCGTTTAAAGATGCGCTCGTGTTAATTACAGACAAAAAAGTATCCTCAATACAAGAAATTTTGCCATTGCTCCAAAAAGTCGCAGAAAGCGGTAAAAAAGACCTTGTTATCATCGCTGATGATATTGAAGGTGAAGCGCTTACAACTTTTGTGCTTAACAAACTGCAGGGGCGCTTTAACGTGCTTGGCGTAAAGTCGCCGGGCTATGGTGACCGTAAGAGCGATATCCTCGAAGACCTCGCAATCCTTACAGGTGGTGAAGTTATTAGCGAAAAAACAGGCCTTACCTTTGAAAAGGCAACACTTGCTATGCTTGGCCGTGCAAATAAAGTTGTTGCAACGAAAGATCGCACAGTTGTTGTTGGCGGCAAGGGCGGTAAAAAAGAAATCAATGCACGCATTGAACAACTTCGCGGACAACTTGCAGACGCGGCTAAGTTCGACAAAGAAAAAATCCAAGAACGCATTGCAAAACTTTCAGGCGGCGTTGCTGTTATCCGTGTAGGTGCCGCAACAGAAACCGAGATGAAATATCTCAAACTTAAAATTGAAGATGCAGTCAATGCAACTAAGGCTGCTATTGAAGAGGGTATTGTTGCAGGTGGCGGCTCGGCACTTGTGCGTGTAGCGCAGGATCTTCGCGAGGCGCTTGCGAAGAAGAAGGGTGAAGCCATGGCGGGCGATATTCGCGATGGCTATAACATCTTGGTTAAATCGCTTGATATGCCGCTTCGCCAGATTGCAATGAATGCAGATAAAGATGCAGGTGTTGTTGTCCAAGCTGTCCGAGATGGAAAGGGAAACACTGGTTATGATGCAGTAAAAGATGAAGTCGTTGCAGATATGCTTGAGGCGGGCATCGTTGACCCCGTCAAAGTAACCCGCACCGGACTTGAGCGTGCCGCATCTGCAGCAGCAATTCTCCTTACAACTGAAGCTGCTGTCGCTGAAGAACCAAAAGAAGAAAAAAATGATGCGCCTATGCCGGGCATGGGCGGTATGGACTACTAAAACTCTTTTAGTTGTAACTTTCTGCAACTCTGTTAGGTATATACATAGAGACGAGAACATAAAGGGGATATTTCGACATGGCCAATGGCGTAGACGATTTAACGGACGAACGACTGCTCATTGCTCTGCGGCGACCACGAAATCCTTCGGATAAACAGGAGAAGCTTCTCGAGCAACAGGGGGAACTGTGGTCTCAACGAATCGACCAGTGGAAAGGCAGAGCGGCGCGAGTTCTGAGTTCCGGTGATTATTAGGAGGCGGCTTATACAGCCGCTTTTTCTTTTTGCGCCAGCTCTTTATCTAAGGTACTTTGATATGAACGGAGGCGTCGCATAGCGGTCTAGTGCGCACGCTTGGAAAGCGTGTGTGGGGCAACCCACCGAGAGTTCGAATCTCTCCGCCTCCGCCTAAAATATGCTCTATAATAGAGAGGTACTAATTTATTCTTAATAAAATAGAATTTATTATGGAAGTAACAATCTTTTTGGCGCAGGTATGGGGTCCTATACTTGTAGCTGTCGGACTCGGGTTTTTCTTTAGCACTAAATATTACATCAGCATCTATCGTGATCTTGAAAAGGAATCGTTCGCGGTTCTTTTCTTTGGCATGCTCGCTATGGCGGTAGGCATCATACAAATAATGGCCCACAATGTGTGGGGAAACCTGCCACAAGTTCTCGTAACCCTCCTCGGATGGAGCATTCTTATCAAGGGCATCATCTGCGTCACATTCCCTAAACTTGCGGAACGCAGCGGTGACTGGGCACTTAGCTTGAAGGTCGTCCCAGCTGCAGGAGGCTTTGCCTTGCTTCTCGGCGCATACCTCTCATGGGTTGGGTACTTCATGTAGGCTGACGAATGAAAAAGAGTAGTAGGTGGAGATATAAAAATACGACACTTCTCGTACTGAGCCTTGTTGCGCTTTTTTACGTGGCGGACACGGAAGTTGCCCATGCTTTGATTAAACAGATTGGAAGCTACGGCTATCTGGGAGCAGTTATCACTGGTGTGTTCTTTGTCTCCACCTTCACCGTGGCACCCGCCTCGGTCGTGCTTTTTCACTTGGCCCAAGAATTTGACCCTATCCTTATAGCACTCTGTGCTGGAGCCGGTGCAGCAATCGGCGACCTGCTTATCTTCCGGTTTCTAAAGGATCGGGTGTTCGACGAACTCACCCCACTGTTCAGGAAATTTGGGAATTCGCACGTGTCCCGCGTATTTAAAACTCCTTATTTTGCTTGGCTTCTTCCGGTTATCGGAGCGATCATTATTGCGTCTCCTATTCCCGATGAGATAGGCATTGGATTGATGGGACTTTCCAAAATACGCTTCTGGCAGTTTATGCTTCTGGCGTTCGTGCTGAACGCTGCCGGTATATTTATTGTTGTATCTTTGGTTGCGGTACTATAGTGGCTAACTCTTTTACTTCCTGTACTCCAAGATATCTCCAGGCTGGCACTCTAGAGCCTTACAGATTGCCTCTAGTGTTGAGAAGCGGATTGCTCTAGCTTTGTCGTTTTTTAGGACAGAGATGTTGGCCATGGTGATGCCGACTTTTTCGGCGAGTTCCGTGACGCTCATCTTTCGCTTCGCTAGTATGACGTCTATGTTAATGATGATTGCCATAGATTTAAACAGTTAAGTCGTTCTCAGACTTTATATCTACACCGTTTTGCAGGATTCGTTCAAACATTGCTGCTCCAGTGGCGATGACTACAGAAGCAAAGATAATAAAGAGCCCTATAGCAATTCCGCCTGCGGCGTCATCGTCGCCATGGCTCAAGAGAATAATAAGTTCTCCCCCTACAACGAAGGCGATAATAGCCATCGCACTATATTTTATATGTTGCACACTTTTTACCGCTGCTGATGTAAATATTTTATTTTGGCCGACGTACCCCAACACTCTAAAGGCTCCATAGAAGGCGAGGAAGAGGGGAATCGAGGCAATGTATGCGTACACCAAGAATGGATCATCGAAGTATATTTGAGTGAAAGAGGTGGCGTTTGCATTCACACCTTCTATCCAGGGCTCCCAAAGCAAGAGAGCTGCGGAACCGATGGCGAGAAGAACAATTACTATCTGAAGAAATACCGTTGA
Source organism: uncultured Candidatus Saccharibacteria bacterium (assembly GCA_964349995.1). GTDB lineage: Bacteria > Patescibacteriota > Minisyncoccia > Phycocordibacterales > SBAW01 > GWA1-54-10. The sequence continues at coordinate 8,697 of CAYGIN010000026.1, forward strand.
TGTTTTTTTCATAGTTTCAGCGTAATGTAGCCCTTATCGTTTGTCAATATATATTTATCGTTATCTGTGGATAGAGGTAATT
>CAYGIN010000027.1:0-8689 GCA_964349995.1 uncultured Candidatus Saccharibacteria bacterium
AGGGCGGCGCGGGCGGCGGATTGTTCAGCGTCTTGTTTGGAGCGGCCCTCACCTTGCGCCAGCAAAGCGCTACCTGCATAAACGCCGACGACGAAATGTTTGTCGTGGTCAGGGCCAGTTTCTTTTACAACAGAGTAGTGCGGCGTCATTCCTTCATGCTCCTGAACTTTTTCTTGCAGCGTCGATTTAGCATCCTGCCATAGACGATCTTTGATAATCACATCCATTTTTGGGAATACATGGTCGGTGATGAATTTTTTTGCCGCATCGTACCCTAAGTCCAAATAGATTGCGCCAACGACAGCTTCAAATGCATTTGCCAAAAGAATTTGTCGCGCACGGCCAGTGTCTTTTGCCTCGCCCTTGGAAAGCAGTAGATAGTCGTTCATTCCAATTTCTGCTGCAATATCAGAAAGCGTGACTGCATTCACAAGCGCTGCGCGGTATGCGGTGAGATCACCTTCGTGTTTATCTGGATATGCCTCGTAGAGAAAATGCGTTGAAATAAGTTCAAGCACAGCATCACCTAAAAACTCGAGACGTTCATTGTGCCCCAAGTCATATCCACGATGTTCGTTTAAATACGAACGATGCGTAAAAGCCTGCCGAAGCAAATTTATCTCATTAAATTGTAGCCCTATCTTTTCTTCGAACGACTGAAAATCTTTTTCGATCATTTCTGTATAGTTATTTTTTTATGTGTGTCTGGATTGACTGCAGCGCTTTTGTGATAAGCGGCAACATATCATCATAGAAGTTCAACTCAAGCGCGTCCTGCATACGGAACCACCTGGCATCATCGAGGCCGCCGGTTTGCTTTAGATGAATCTCTCCGTACGGTGCTTCTGCAAGGAAATATGTAACGTGCTTGCGCTTCTTGCCAGTCTTAGGGTCGGAGGCGACGTATTCGTTCTCGCCAACTTTTTCAAGAAGCTTGATATCGAGGTCCATCTCTTCTTTTATTTCGCGAATAGTACCTTCCTCCACTGTTTCGTCCTTAAACTCTTCCTTGTCACCAATTTTGCCTTTGGAAAGTGTCCAGTGGCCAAAGATGTCATGGACAAGCGCGAGATAGATATCGCCTTGATGTCGCCCGAATACGACAGCGCCGCCCAAGTGCTGCAGCGGCAATTCTGCGTATGGCACGTCTTTTTTCTTTTTTGAAACTTCGTCTTTACCCGGTTCGCCTAACTCTTTATATACGGCACCGAGTACGCCGTTAACAAACCGTCCGCTGTTTTCACCGCCGAAGTTTTTTGCAAGTTCGATTGCTTCGTTGATGGCAACTTTTGCTGGCACTTTTTCGCGATCAGCAAAAAGAAGTTCGTACAGTCCCAAACGGAGTACGTTTCTGTCTACAAGTGCAATGCGATCAAGAGGCCATTCAGGCGCAGCCTTCTCAATGACTAAATCTAAATCGGTGCGACGTTCTATAACACCCTGGAGAAGTTCTTCCATAAAAGGAAGATCGCCGGCGCCTGATGCAAATTCGCCCGCATTTCGCTCCAACGCCCCATCAAGAGCTTCTTTATTAGAATCACGGAAATCCCATTCAAAGAGAGTTTGGAGGACGACTGATCGTGATAGATGTCTATTTGCCATGTCAATAAAGAACTAACGAACCTTACGCCCAGAGATAGAACCAAGAGCCAGCCTAGAATTATTTGCTTGCCTCGCTCTTGCTTCCAGCCTTTGCCGCTTTTCGTTTTGCCTTTGCGGCAACGTCGATAACGACACGTCCACGGTAGCGACCACACTGTGCACATGCGCGATGTGATACACGCACGGCTCCACACTCGCATTTAGCGAGGTTTTTTGCCACAAGCGCGTGGTGCGAACGGCGATTTGCCGTATGCGCGCGCGTATGTCTCATGCGGACTACCATGCCGCTACCATACCAAATAAGGTTAAAAATGACAATACGTCCTTCTGTGCACTTCGGAGATTCCCATGCGGGCGAGTGTCTCACGATGGCTCTTTGTTCCGTATCCTTTATGGATTTCAAACCCATATTCCGGATACTGTTTTGCTAACCTGCACATCAGACGGTCGCGCGAAACTTTTGCAACAATAGAAGCCAGTGAAATAATTGGCTCCGTCGCGTCACCTCGTATTATGGTTTTTTGAGAATATTCTGGCGGCGCATGTAAAAGTCCGTCGAGCAACACATGTACTTCCTTTGGATTGCGCCCTAGCTTTTTTACACCGCTCCACACTCCTCGAGTAACCGCTTTTGTAATTCCAATTCTGTCTATTGTCTCGGCGCTGGCAAAACGCACGCAGAAATCTATGGTCCCCGCTTTCTTTAATACGACAGCAATTTCATATAACTCTTCCCTTTTCTTTTCAGAAAGCTTCTTTGAGTCATTGACGCCAGGAAAGGCTTTTTTAATATTGAAACCAACAGGAATCATCACTATCCCCACATAAACAGGCCCCGCCAACGGCCCCCTACCCGCCTCGTCTACGCCAATTAGAACTCGTGCCATAGGAAGAGTATACAAAAGAAAAACTGCCACCTTTCAGCGACAGCCTTAGCCGAGCAGATCTCGATCGTGAGCCATTGGCCCTTCCAGTTTCGAGCCGTTTGCGAATTCGATTGTTCCGAAACGCGGGTTGGGACCGACCAGCATGCTGGCGGGCTCGCAGATGTCGACCTTGAAGGAAGGCATCGTGAGAGCACGGTAGTATTGCCGAGCATCGACGAACGCCTTCGCTACATCAGTCAAAAACTGGACACTGGCCCAGCCGAAAGAACGGATATTCCACAACATAGCCCACCTCCAAAAGAATGACTTCCGCAACACTATAGCAACTAGTTCAAGCTGTCCACACAGATGTATACTGCCTCTATGGCTGCGAAATTTACTCACCTTCATGTCCATTCGCACTACTCACTGCTCGGCGCACTGCCGAAAATACCTGCTCTTGTTGCTATGGCAAAAGAGCGAGGTCTTGAAGCGCTCGCGCTTACAGACCTGAGCAACCTCTACGGAGCCATTGAGTTTATAAAGGAATGCAAAAGCGTCGGCATCAAACCTATAGTCGGAGTTGACGTTGAACTTGAAACAAGCGGCCGCCTTATATTGCTTGCAGAGAATGAAGCAGGTTACAAAAACCTCATGGCGTTGGTTACTGATTCATATTTTAGAGAACAAGAGGGTTCACCAGTCGTGACGCACGCAATGCTGCGTGCGCGCAAGCAGGGAATCATTGCTGTAACACCAGCACGCTTAAAAGATACAAAAGAACTGCGGGAGATTTTCGGCACAGACAATCTTTTTACAGACGTAGCCCTTCATGAAATTTTCTACCTGAACCCTGAAGACCGTCGCGCATGGGAGACGATGCGAAAGATCGCGCATAATGACAACGCTGAAGACAACGCCTACCTTGAAGAAGAAGATTTTCACTTCCCTACCACCGCAGAAATGGAAGAATTGTTTTCAAAAGAACAATTAGCAAAGACAGTTGAAATCGCAGAACGCTGCAACCTTGAGCTCAAACTTGGTTCATGGGTATTTCCAGATGTATCTCTTCCTGCAGGCTCTACATATGACCAAGAACTCCGACGATTAATTGAAGAAGGTCTACAGAAGCTAGGGCTTGGGACACCTGTCGTGCGCGAGCGCATAGAATACGAATACAAAATTATTTGTGATAAAGGGTACTCGCCATATTTCCTCGTGGTTGCCGACTTGCTAGGCTTCGCACGCGAGAGCGGCATCCTCACGACTATCCGAGGTTCGGTCGCGGGCTCGATGGTTACGTATGTACTTGGCATTACCAACGTGAACCCGCTTGAATATAAGCTTCCATTTGAACGCTTCTTGAATCCAGAACGTCCGAGTGCCCCCGATATCGACATGGACTACGCCGACAACAGGCGTGATGAAATGATCGACTACGTTCGCAGAAAATATGGCGAGACCCACGTCGCACAGATTGGTACCTTCGGTACGATGCTCGCCCGCGGCGTTGTGCGCGACGTTGCTCGCGCATTGGGTTACCCGTATGGGCTTGGTGACCGTATCGCAAAAGAAATCCCAATGGGCAGCCAAGGGTTTCCTATGACTCTTGAACGCGCGCTTGTGGAAAACCCCGCACTCGCAAAAATGTGCAAAGAGGATCCAGAGATGCAGGAGGTTGTTGATCTCGGAAAAAAACTTGAAGGATGTGCCCGCCACATCTCCGTACACGCCGCTGGTGTGGTGATCTCCCCGCAGCCACTTGTCGAATACACACCGCTCCAGAAAGACCCTAAGGGCGGCAAAATAATTACTCAGTACGACATGTACTCAGTTGAAGAGGCTGGGTTGCTTAAATTCGACTTCCTTGGTATTCGCAACTTGGCAATTCTCGCGCATGCTGTTGAACTTGTAGAAAAAATCACAGGCGAACATGTCGACATTGAACACGTTCCGGTTGATGATCAGAAAACATTCGCGATGCTTGCGCGCGGCGAGACGGAAGGAACATTCCAGCTCAACGGCGCGGGCATGACGAGATATCTAAAAGAACTTAAGCCCACAACAATCCACGACATTAACGCCATGGTGGCCTTGTTCCGCCCCGGGCCCATGGAAACGATTCCTCAATATATTGAGCGCAAACATAATCCACACCTCGTTCATTATCTCGACCCAAGAATGAAAGACTACTTGGATACATCTCATGGCGTTATCGTGTACCAGGACGACGTGCTTCTTACATCCATCACACTCGCTGGCTATTCGTGGCTTGAAGCAGACACGCTCCGCAAAGCCATGGGTAAAAAAATCCCTGAGGTTATGCAGAAAGAAAAAGAGAAACTTATCAAAGGGTTTATTGAATATGGGAAACTCTCACCAGGCCTCGCGGATAAGCTGTGGAAATTGATTGAACCGTTCGCTGCGTACGGTTTCAACAAAGCACACGCCGCAAGCTACGGAAAGGTCGCGTACCAAACGGCGTATATGAAAGCGAACTATCCGGCACCCTACATGGCCGCGGTGCTTACAGCAGAATCTGGCAATCTCGACACAATCTCCGTGATGGTTGCGGAATGTAAACGTATGGGTATTGAAATCTTGCCACCAGACATCAACGAAAGTTATGGCGACTTCACCGTCATCACTGGCGCAATTCGTTTCGGTCTCTATTCTATAAAAAACTTCGGTCAGGGTGTGGCAGATGCAATCATCGCAGAGAGAAAAACGAACGGGCCATTTACATCGCTTTCAGATTTTCTTACACGCGTTAACAGCACGAGCTTAAATAAGAAAGGTCTAGAGTCTCTCATCCAATGTGGGGCACTAGATTCTTTCGGCGAGCGCGGACAAATGCTCGCAAACTTGGAACTGTTGCTCGAATATCATCGCGATGCGGGCGCACAGCAATCACAGGACTCTCTCTTTGCGGGGCTTGAAAGCCACAGTGGGGACATCCAGCTTAAAGATGCGCCTCCTGCAACCATGCCTGAGCGTCTGGCGTGGGAAAAAGAATTGTTGGGCCTCTACGTCTCCGGCCATCCGCTGGACCAGTATCGTGAAAAGCTTTCTAAGCGTCCGATGACGATTCAAGAAATGAAGCAGCGCATAATGCCGGGCATGACTGCGGTTGCAGCGGGCATGATTGAAGATGTCCGCACCCTGCTTACCCGCGGTGGCGACCAAATGGCATTTATAAAAATCGCTGACTTTGATGGCTCTATTGAAGCGGTAGTATTTCCAAAAAGTTTTGAAGAATATAAAACTATTCTCAAACCCGACACCTGCATTGCTCTTAAGGGCCGCCTCTCAAACCGAAACGGTGAGCTTTCCATGGTTGCCGAGGCACTCAAAGCGCTGTAATCTTGGCTATATATGGAAGAACGAGACCATCGAGTCATTGGCAAAGAGTTAGACTTGTTTACTTTTTCTGATTTGGTCGGCTCTGGGTTACCTTTGTGGACTCCAAAAGGCACAACGTTTAGAACTGAACTAGATACATTTATTTGGGAAATGCGTGAGGCGCGTGGCTATGAGCGCGTAACCATTCCTCATATTACGAAACGCGACTTGTACGAAAAATCAGGGCACTGGGATAAGTTCGCTGAAGATCTTTTTAAGATTACGTCGCGCGAGGGCCGCGAATACGCGATGAAGCCGATGAACTGCCCTCACCATACGCAGATTTTTGACCGCCATCCTCACAGTTACCGCCAGATGCCGCAGCGTTACGCAGAGACCACTATGGTGTATCGCGACGAACAGTCGGGAGAACTCGGCGGGCTCACTCGCGTGCTTTCTATTACGCAGGATGATGCACACGTCTTTTGCCGTACAACCCAAGTGCGCGAAGAATTCTTAAAGATTTGGGATATGGTTGATGCATTTTACGAAAAGTTCGGATTCACCTTGCGCGTACGTCTTTCGTTCCGCGATCCGCAGGCCCCAGAGAAATATATCGGCACTCCTGCCGTATGGGATGCCGCTGAAGCAGAGATGCGCAGCCTCGCAGAAGAACGTGGCGCAGATATCTTTGAAGGACCTGGTGAAGCTGCACTCTACGGACCCAAGCTCGACTTTATGGCAAAGAATGCGGCTGGCCGCGAATGGCAGGTTGCGACGATTCAGCTCGACATGAACATTCCTGAACGTTTCGACCTTACCTGCATAAATGAAAAAGGAGAAAAAGAGCGCATCGTTATGATCCATGCAGCTATCGCAGGTTCTCTTGAACGCTGCGCAGCAATTCTTCTTGAACATTTCGATGGAAAACTTCCCCTCTGGCTTTCGCCGGTACAAGTTGCAATTCTTCCTGTTGGCGAAGGACATCACGCATATGCAAAAGAAGTGTTTGCTCAACTAAAAGCTGCTGGCATTCGTGCAGAACTATCTATGGATGAGTCTCTCGGTAAGCGTATCCGTGGAACAAAAGAACAACGTGTTCCCTGCTTTATCGTTGTCGGCGACAAAGAAGTTGCTGAGGGTACGATAACTGTTGAGAATAATCGCAATGGAGACAAGGCGGCTGTTTCAGTCGCAGATTTTATTACTCCAACTCTTGAGCGCATTAAAGAACGCGCAAATATATAAAAAGAAAAGACCACACCTCGCCTGGTGGCGAAATGCGGTCTGTAGTCATCGGAGTTGCCCTTGTGGCAACCATGCCGGCCGATGAGGCCGATTGTTTGGGGAAGGAACGAGCTCGATGACGTGGTTAGTGTTTGCGTAGGTGACCATACGATCGCGCGACATGGCACGCCCCGCATCGTCGGTACACCATTCGAAGGTGTACCCCCTGTTCAGCCAATGCCCGCTGATGCAGAAGCGGTCGTACGCTTCCTTCTTCCCATTGTGTTGCGGATTGTTGGCATTGACCTGAACACCCCGTTCATCGTAGATGTTGAGTGTCACGATGCCCGGGCCGCTCTGATGGATGTTGTACCACCGAGGGTCGCGACACTCGGTCGGAGTTCCCGGCTGCTGAAGATGCTTCAGACACGCCGGGTTGGTAGGATTCGCCCGGCAGTCGACCTGCTGTGCATTTCCACCACTTGGGAGAGTGACAATCAACAGAAGGACCGTCGCAAACAAACTTAAGAATCGCATTGTGTCCTCCTTAACGGTTGGGCACGCACCAGCCGACACCGGGACCACGACGGTCGAACGGTGCAGGCCGGTTGCTGCCATCGATGTAGCACCAGTAGCTGTTCGGCGTAGGCTGGTTTGGACGTGGACCGATATCCATTCGAGACCACGAGCCGTACCTGACGCAACCACTCACCGCAAGCGCGACGAGTGTTAGTACAAGAAGATTCTTAAACATCGCGCACTCCTGCTTTCTGTAATGTGATGAACTATCAAAAGTCTTTTGCGCCCTACTTCGCTAAAGCTACGTAGGGTTATAAAGACATAACCGACCATCTCTAAACGTTAGTTTGAGACGAGCGAGTATGCCCCTACAAAATCTGCTGTAACAATGAACCGATTACTTTTGGTTGTGAAGGAATCACACGTGACAAGGGTCAAATGTTTTCCCTGCGGAGTTAATTCAATAGAATCTTGATTTGCATCTGCAACCTTTACTCCAACGACGCTGTACTGGTAGTCAGTGTCTCCCGAATACACGTGTATGATCTGTCCGGTCTTCAAGTTTTGAATATCATCGAACGCTTTGTATGCCTGGTTATGAACCACTGGCAGATAACTGCTGTGACCAAATAGGAGCACTGTTCCATCAACACCAAGTTGTGCAGACGTTGGATATCGAACCGCTCCTTTCAAAAGAGCTTGGTCGAGCACCGCAACATCGGTCGAAGTTGGGTTAACTATTGTCACATCAAGGTCAACATCTTTTGCAACAACACGCACAGGCATCTGAGGCGAAGATACTGTTGCTGGAACTTGTCCTGTGTTTGCGACTGGTTCGTTGAGTGCCTTTGGAGGCATTGGATCGGGAGTTACGCCAACACTGTGTAAAAAAACAAATGTCAGAATGAATATAGAAATAAACGCCAGCGCAAATGCGCCTCGACGTTCACCAACTTCTCTAATTGCACCTTTATTTGTCATAGCGTCTGTCGAACAGGAGTTTTATGCGCGTGCGCGATTTTGGATCTGCGCCATGATGAATGAGTCAATCGCATCATGACCTTGATTAGAGGTCGTAAGAGCCTGCGCAAGCTCGTCCGATCGGTTCTGACGAACCGCGGCCCGATCGTGCT
>CAYGIN010000028.1:0-8648 GCA_964349995.1 uncultured Candidatus Saccharibacteria bacterium
GTCATTGTTTCGGTGAGGAATGTGATGAATGATATGTAAACCTATATCGCGCAAAAACTGGGTGAGCATTACGCCCGCAGGTAGTCCATCTGCATCATAGTCGCTCCACACCACGACAATTTCTTTTTGTTCACGCGCACGAAGCACACGCTCGACCGCTTTTTCCATATCGGGCAAAAGAAACGGATCGTGAGAATCTCGTTCAAAGTCAGGTTTTAAAAATCGCTCTTGAGCTTCTTCCTCTACCCCTCGGGCGTTCAATAGATCAGCAATTAGGTCTTCGTGGCTTCGCTTCCGTAGGCGGTATTGTTTCTGCATCAGTTCAGTATAATAGACTCATGGAAGACTGCATTTTTTGTAAAATAGCCTCGGGTGAAATTTCCACAAACAAAGTGTTCGAGGATGACAAAATGGTAGCAATTTTGGATATTCACCCTCTCGCTCCAGGACACACACTCCTCATTCCCAAAGACCACTATCGGTGGTTTCAGGATTTGCCAGATGATATTTCAGATGACTTGTTCCGTCGCGCGAAACAAATTACAAAACAAATTAAAGCAGATGCTGGAGCTGATTATGTTCGGCTCTCTATCGTTGGCTTGCATGTACCCCATGTCCACATACATCTTATTCCGCGTTTCGCGAACGATAAGCCAATAGCCGATTAGGTTTTCTGTTTAAGTGCCTCAATACCGGGCAAGGTGCCGTCAGCGAGTAGTTGAAGCATTGCACCACCACCGGTCGATATAAATACTCGCGAAGGGTCGAATGAGAATTTTGAAAGGGCTGCATCTGTGTCTCCCCCTCCGATAAGTGCCTTACATGATGAGTGCGTCAGTGCTTCTGCAAGCGCGTTTGTGCCTTGTACAAATCCTTTTTCGTATATACCTGTTGGTCCGTTCCACAGAACAAACGAGGCGTTTGCGATTTTTTTACTCCATGCATCAGTTGTCTTCTGGCCTATATCAACAATACGCTCCTCTTGGCGGACATCACCTGTATTAGTCATGCGCGCAGCGGAATCTACTTCGACGACAACATCAGTTGGAGTGCCGAGGTTTGTGTTTTGCGCGAGTGCTGCTGGAACAACTCCCGAAGAGACAAGTGACACGCCCACCGGAAGTCCGCGCGCTTTGAGCAAATCGTTCGCCAATGCCCCGCCGAGCAAAATTTCCGAATACTGCGACAATAATTTTTCAAGTAACGGCTGTTTGGTTTCAAATTTTGCACCTCCAATTATTGCCAGCGCGGGCTGTGGTGGCGTAAGCGCAGCACTGATGTGTGTAACTTCTTCTTCAAATCGCAATCCCATATAGCTGGGCAAAAGTTTTGGAATGCCAACAATAGACGCATCTGTTCTGTGCGATACAGGAAACGCTTCGTTCACATATATATCTCCAAGCGTAGCAAGTTCCTTCGCGAACGCCTCGTCATTTGCCTCTTCGCGCGGATCAAAGCGAAGATTTTCTCGAAGCTCTACCTCCGGATATGAAACAAGCGATTGCAGGGCGGCCACAATTGGTGCGACGCGCAGAGTTTCAATCTCCTTCCCTTCCGGCCGTCCAACATGGGTAAGTAAAATAATTTTTGCCGCGCCTTTCTCGTGCAAATATGTGAGCGTGGGGATCACTGCCTTGATGCGACCGTCATCAACAACTGTCTGTTTCTGGCCCGCCATATCGAGAGGAACGTTAAAGTCTACGCGTACCAGAACGCGTTTACCATGTACATCTGCGTCTCTAACACTTGTTAACCCTTGCATGCGTCAATAATTTCAATGAATGATTTTGCGCTCGTGCTTGCCCGACCAACTAAAAATCCCGAGACACCTCCTTGTTTTAATAAATCTTGTGCATTGCTTCCATCTACTGAGCCTCCGTAGAGAATTGGAATTTTTGTTGCAGCAGTTCTATCAAATAGTTCCGTGAGCGCGCGGCGGATGAAAATGGACATCTCTTCGAGGTCGCTAGGTCTGGCAGCTTGCGCAGCGCTCTTCCCTATTGCCCATACCGGCTCATAGGCAATAACAAGTTTTGTTCCCTTCGTTGGGAAGTGTGCTAACGCTGAAGAAAGTTGTCGCTCAATGAGACTAAAATGTGCGCCTTGCTGCGGGTCGCGCTCTGTCTCGCCCACACACAAGATAACTGAAAGTCCTGCCTTTGCTGCAGCTTGTACTTGAGTTTGTATTAGATCTTCGCTTTCAATTGCCCGGCGTTCCGAATGGCCAACAAGTGCCCACTTTACTCCGGCAGACTTGAAGGCGGCAGCTGATTCATATCCTGTATGCGCACCATCAAGGAAAGGAGATACTGTCTGGGCACCTACGGTTATCGATGATTTTTTAATCACTGCCGCAACCGTTGAGATAAGTGGAGCGGAAGGCAAAATCACCGTATCGATATTTTTTACCTTAGATATTTTTCTTTTGAGCTGTGAGGCGAGATTTTTTGCATCCTCAACTTCCGTAACATAGAGCTTCCAGTTTGCAGCAATAAGTATTTTTTTCACTATTTAACTATACCGTGCCTGATATCCAGCTGCCACTTGTAGCACTCCATCTGCACTAATAGTTCCCTGTATTGCCTTATAAAGCGCATCCTCACCAAGAGTTAAGGCGCCGTCTCGTTTAGCCTGTATTTCAAGCGCATATGCGTCTGCCCCGCCCCGCACCAGCTCTGCCAACATGCGCGACATTGGAATAACTTCCTGCAGCCCAACTAACCCAGTAAACCCATCATCGCACTGAGGACAAGGCGTGGGTCGGTACAGATCTATGTCTTTCCATACAGTGCGGGCGTCAACAACTTGTTCTTTCTTTAACGCTGAAAGAGTTTCTTTTATAGCAATTGTCTCTTCCAATAGTGTTTGTTCCGCTCGCGTTGGTTTGTAACTGATGTTCCCCTGCGTACATAGGCGAGATATGGTGTGCACACCGATTGATCCGACACATACCGCCGCAAGAAGATCTGGGTCTACGCCAAGTGCCAACAATTGTGCAATTCCTTCCCCAGCAACCGTCGCTTCGACTCCAAGGAGTACTAGAGTTCCCCTGTTTGCCGCCTGGGCTGCAAGCAATGCCACTTCCTCTGTAAGCGGGCAATCTATCATCAGAATATCTGGGTGCTGTTTAAGCTGCGCACGCACACACGAAGATGCGGTGAGTCCAAGTGATTCGTCGATTTCCATTTGTGCTACCGCAGGAAGAACGTGGCTTACTGAAGCCTCGACACTCGCTAGATGCTTTGACGCATCGGTACACTCGTCCAGAAGTGTATAGAGCATGGACGTTTTTCCAGAACCCTCAACCCCGCACACAAGTACAAGTCCTGATTTGTTATGTAAAAGCCGTTGGGTGCTTTCTATAGTATGTGGAGCGGCGCCGAGTGCGGATAACGAAAAGCCGCTTTTACCTGTATGTTCGTGCACAAATGACAGAACAAGTTTTTCGGCAGGGCCAGTCTCTGAAATAACTGGGGTGGTGGAAACTGTAACAGTAACAGTTTCGTCCTGTGCTCCTTCGGGGTTCATTTTGAAGCGCCCGCTCCCTAGCCTGTTTTCAAGTGAAATATTTGCAAGTGATTTAAACCGCGCATTGAGTAATGTCGCCGCATACGCGGGCACATGCATCGAGTCGTAGAGTGCGGACCCGAGACGATATCGAATGCGTAGACCTTGAGAACCTGCCTGCGCAGGCAGGCTAGGTTCCATATGCATTTCGCGTGCTTTCATATGCAATGCATGTTGCAAAAGCGCATCAGCGGCTCGTACTGATGCCTCCATATTCCACGAGCGAAGTTCTTCTGCAATACGGCTCCCGAATAAATCTTTAAGTATTTTTTGGTAGTGCATTAATGCATATTTTATTGATGTGCGGCTTGTGAGGCGTGGCGCAACCGTCCACGCGGGAGCAAAAAAAGCTTGTATCGGTTCGATATCATTTATATCCAAAAACGCAATTTCAAGTTTCTGACCCTGCACACCAACAATAACTGCATTGTGTGTACGCGCCATTGGTTCAGGCAAACGCATAAGATTTTCTTTGTGCAGAGGCTGTCTCTCTAAGAGTACGAAAGGAATGCCTAACATCGCCCCAAGTGCACGGCGCATTTCATCATCGCCTAATATGCCGCTCTGTATAAGAGTTTCAGCAAGAGGCTGAGTTCTTTCTTCTGCAATTTTTGATGCACGGTCAAGTTCTGTACGAGGTACGAGTCCGCCTTCAAATAAAAAAGCTTTTAACTGCCTATCATCTACCTGCATTAAATTTCAATTGTATTTGGAATAAGCGAAACGTTCACACTCGTGCTTATTGGAGTTGCTGCCGTTTCGCAGGTCAACGTGTATGTACCCTGTCCAGTGATAGGTGCTGTTGTTTTATTTCTGGATGCTATGGTCCCATCCACCGCTGTTGCGGCATCCGTAGTCCCAGGGCCAGATAATGAACAGCTGGTGACGCCTGAGGCGGACCAGGTTAGCACTGCCGTTCCATTGAGAGAAACACGTGCTCTATCAGTAACAAGTGACATATTTGCATTTATAGCAACCACGCTCACGCTTGCTTGAGTGCTCGTCTGACCACAAACAACTGTGTAAGTCTGATTTGTTGTAACTACCACGCCTGTCGAGCCACTTGCCGCGCCACCGGTTGAGAAATTAACTCCTGAGCTTGAAGTATTTGGCGAAGGACATGACCATGTGATAGTTGCTGTTTGTCCAGTAATGACGTTTGCGGTAGAGCCGCCGTTAATCGTAACAGTAGGGGGTGCGGCAGGAACTGTGCATGTATTACTTGAGGTTGTCCACGCAGACCACACAGGCGCTTGTCCTGAAACTGGGCAGGAGCCGGTTCGATATTGATTAATTTGACCTGTTTGTCCGGTAGGACACCCCACTGTTTGATACTGTGTAGCGCTATCAACATAACAGTCTTGGCAGGATGAGCCGTTCCAGTAGTAGTACCCTCCACACCAGCCGGTCGCCACGCACGTGTCGCCTCCATTATAATCGTATCCAAGAGGACACCCAGCACACGTACCATACACACTTCCACCACTATGATCGTATGAGGGACATGATGCAGGAATAACGGCACCTCCAGTAACCCCTAGCGGCGAATGTTCAGCAATGCCAAGCTCGACTGAACGTACGGGCTCTCCCGCTGGGAGAGAAGAGAGCAGAAGAGCTCCAAGAACCATCAACGACAATATAAGAGGAGCGGGACGCTTCATACCAGAATGATAGCAATACTGGAGCTACTCCGTAACCGTCTTGCTGTGCACAAGTTCAATATTTTTTTCTACAGTTTCTTTAAATTCTGCAAGACCTTCAGGTGCAATGGCAGGATCATTCCCAGGGTATGCGCGCGACCACTGTGCGTGTGTTAATTTTTCCACCTCTTCTTTTGCATGCAAAAGCTCTTTTAAGGCTGTTTTACTGTCGCCCAAGTTGTATACGGACATTGCGTGCGACATAAGCACCCATGGGTTATCTGGACTTGTGAGGAGTGTTTTAGCTGTGACATCCGCTGCCTCCTTAAATTTTCCTTGTGCAAAATATATCCACGCAAGGTCATTTGCCGCAGCCCAGTTGTATGGGCTCCATTCCAAAAACCGCGAAAAGTCTTTTTCTGCCATTAAATACTTTTTGTCATACCCAGCTATAAGTCCACGTATATAGTACGAGGGCATAAAAGAATCTCCATGAAGGTCTAGTTGTGTATTTATTTGCATCAGCGCTGTATCAAAATCTCCTTGCAAAAAGGATATGCGGGCACGCTGGTGCCATGCGTCAGGGACCTTTGGATTAATAAGGATGGCCGTCTGGAAAAAAGTATCTGCGACGCCCAAACTGTATGGCAATTTCCCTCCAAAAAACTGATCCCCCACTCGAACCATGCCAAGCGCTATCGGTGCCCTTAACAGAAAGAGGAGTGCCAGGCCAAGAACGATATATAGTACGTTTCGAAAAAGTGCATCTTTGGGGTATTTTTCCATTCTTGACTTATTATATATAAAAGAGTATGATTCGTACATCTGGAAACCGCCCCGAGGGGCGGTTCTCCTTTTAAGAAAATAATCAAAATAGCATATGTTTGACCTTAAAGTAATGAACTCGGTGCTCGGTGAACTCGAAGAGGAGCGCGGCATACCACGTGACAAAGTTATCGAGGCTATTGAAGCTGCCCTTGCTACCGCATATAAAAAAGAATACGCAAAACGTGGCCAAATAATCCGCGCTAAGTTGGATTTGAATACCGGCACGACTGAATTCAGCCAAGTAAAAGAAGTTGTTGATGAAAGCACGGTGCGTTTTGTCAGCGAGGACGAGGAAGAAGAGCACAAAGAATTTGAGCTCGATGCCGAGGGCAACCCTATCATTCCCCTTCCCCGTTTTAATCCTGAACAACACATCACTCTTGCGGACGCAAAATTTATAAAACGTGACGCAACGGTCGGTGATGAACTCGTCTTTGCACTTGAAGCAAAGGGTGACTACGGCCGCATTGCCGCACAGACAGCGAAGCAGGTCATTGTCCAGAAAATCCGCGAAGCGGAGAAAGTATCTGTCGTTGCTGAATTCGGCAAGCGCCAGGGCGAAATTGTTACCGGCACCGTACAGCGTATGGAACGTGGCAATATTTTCATCGACCTTGGACGCGCAACTGGCATCCTTCCGTACGATGAACAGATTCCAGGCGAACGTTACCGCCAAGGTGAACGCATTCGCGCTCTCCTCTACCAAGTGGAAGAAAGCTCTCGCGGAATCTATCTCCGCCTTTCCCGCGCTAACCCACAATTCCTCGTAAAACTTTTTGAGATGGAAGCACCTGAAGCTGCAAACGGCGTGGTGATGTTTAAAGCCGTCGCCCGTGAAGCAGGCTCTCGTTCAAAAGTGGCAGTTGCTTCAAGCGACCCGCACGTTGACCCAGTCGGCTCTCTCGTTGGCCAGCGCGGTGTTCGTGTTTCAACAGTGACTTCAGAACTTGGTGGCGAAAAGATCGACATTATTGAATGGTCAGAGGACCCAAAGACCTTTATAGAAGAAGCTCTTTCACCAGCACGCATTACAGAAGTGGATCTTGATGACGCTGAACACAAAGCAACAATCAAAGTTGCCGAAGACCAACAGTCACTCGCAATCGGCCGTGGTGGCCAGAACGTCCGCCTTGCAGCAAAACTTACCGGCTGGCGCATAGACATCCAATCAAACCGCGGCGATAAAATTGCTGAAGAAGCTCCTGCAGAAGAAACTCCAGCCGCTGAGTAGGTTATACTAGTACTATTATTCTCTCACTCACTTGAATATGAATCTCTGGCACGACGTACCACTGGGCGATAAAGTTCCTGAAGAACTCAATGTCATTATTGAAGTCCCTAAGGGCTCGCACAATAAATACGAAATCGACAAGGAAACAGGTCTGATTGCGCTTGATCGTGCAAACTATTCCGATGCAGCCTTTCCGTATGATTACGGCTTTGCACCTCAGACACTTTGGGAGGATGGCGATGCACTTGATGTCATCGTCCTTACAACCTATCCACTCGACCCAGGCATCCTCGTTGCTGTCCGTCCCGTAGGTGTTATAGAAATGATTGATACAGGCGAAAGCGATTTTAAAGTTCTTGGCGTACCAGTCAACGATAAACGCTGGGAGGATGTGCAAGACATCGGCGACATAAATCAACACTCAATTAAGGAATTTCAACACTTCCTCGAAACCTATAAATTGCTCAAAGGCAAACCTGCGCCAGTTGAAATCAAAGCAATAAGCGGTAAAGCGCAGGCAATGGAGGCAATCAAAAAGTCTATCGAGTTATACAAGCAAAAGTTCGCGAAATAGTTTATCCCCACGTTTACCCCGAGCGTAGTCGAGGGGTAGAATAATGGCATGGATGAAACTTCTCCTTCCAGCTCTCTAGGACCAATAGTGGCCACGATAATTATCGTGGCTGTGTTTGTTGTTGGTGGAATTTATTTTCTTATAAAACAGGAAGAGCGTGCAGATGCTATCCGACTCCAAAACGAACAGGCGCAGTTGCCAGCAAACTCCTAATACGCTAGTATCTCGTGATGAAATTTGAAGAACTAGCTAAGTCGTTTGTTAAAAAATCTCTGCCCGATTCAGAGGTAGAACTAACGGGAGAAATCCCAGCAGAAACCGTTGCCCCATACCGCGAAAAGGCCCTTACTCTTTTGTCGGCTGGGCTTGAAATGCCAGGATTCCGCAAAGGCCATGTGCCTGCGGATATGGCTCTTAAGCGTCTTGGCGAAACTTCCGTTCTCGAAGAGGCGGTGGAACTTTTTATGCGCGACTTTTATCCTGACCTCGTAGATGTGCACGTGCCAACTGCACTCGGCCGCCCTGATATTCGCATCACCAAGCTCGCGCCAGGAAACCCTGTCGGCATTACTATCGTCACAAGTGTCTACCCTACTATTGAACTTCCAAAAGACTGGAAAAAAGTTGGTGAAGGTATTGAAATTGAAACGGTTGCAGACATTTTAGATGCAGAGGTTGATGAAGCTCTCACTTCTATCCGTCGCGCGCATGCGAAGGCTCAAAATCAGCAAGAAACTGAAAGCATCAGTGCTGATGGAGGGGCTCCGCAGCGCGACGGCGCGAGGACTGAGCAGATTTCTAGCAAGAA
>CAYGIN010000029.1:0-8514 GCA_964349995.1 uncultured Candidatus Saccharibacteria bacterium
GGTACTATATCCTACATACAGTAGCGAATCAACTACCTACATCAAAAAAGCATCTTCAAAAAAACCTTATTATTCAAGGTAAAATTACTCTCGAATATTTAGATATTCTTTTGCCCAGTAGTCAATACCCTACAAACAAACGAAGCTGGCGATTGCATCGCCATCGCGGAGTTTCATGACGCGGACGCCTTGGGTGCCGCGGGAGAGCGATGGAATTTCATTTACACCGGTGCGGATGACTTGTCCCTTTTGTGAGATGACAACCATTTCAGCATCAGAGTCTTCTGTCTTGCTGATGACGCGTGCCGCAATCAATGGGCCAGTCTTTGGAGTTACTTTAACTGTCTTGATGCCGGAGCCGCCGCGGTTTTGGACTTTATATTCTTCGGCGGGAGTTGTTTTGCCGTAGCCGTTCTTTGAAACTACAAGCACTTCAACATTCTTCGCGCCTTTCTGGATAACATCAGCGCCGACGATGCTGTCGCCTGAGCCAAGTTTCATTCCGCGCACACCACCTGCTGAGCGGCCCATTGGGCGGATGTCGCTTTCTTTAAATCGGATTGACTGGCCTTTTGCAGATGAAAGGAAAATCTCGTCGCCTTTTCCAACGAGGAGCGCCGCGATAAGTTCATCACCCTTCTGGAGTTTAATCGAGATAAGACCACTGCGGCGAACATCGTGGAAGGAAGCGGCATCAACTTTCTTCGCAACACCCTGCTTGGTAATCATATAGAGGAATTTCTCTCCCTCTTTTTCAATTTTACGCATTGGAAGCACTGAAGAGATTTTCTCTGCATCAGTGATAGAAAGGAAGTTCACCACTGCCTTGCCCTTTGTAGAGCGCTTACCTTCTGGCACGTCATACATCTTTATCTGGTATGCCTTACCGAGGTCACTAAAGAAGAGAAGGTCACTGTGTGTAGATGTCGTAAGGAAGGTTGTCACAAAGTCTTCTTCTTTGGTGTTCAAGTCTATAACTCCAACTCCCCCACGCTTCTGACGGCGGAACTCTTCTGGGTTCGTGCGCTTTACATACCCACCTGCGGTGAGGACAAGCACTTGCTCTTCATCCGTAACAAGGTCTTCAACGTTGATGACGCCTGCCGAGCCTTTCATAACTTTGGTTTTGCGGTCATCAGCAAAACGTTTTGCCGCAACAACAATCTCTTCTTTAACGACACCCAACATCTTCTTGTCGCTTGCGAGCAAGGTTGTCCATTCTTGAATGCGAGCTTGGACTTCATCCAATTCGTTTTCGACTTTCTTGCGTTCAAGGTTCGCCAAACGTGAAAGGCGCATTTCCAAAATCGCTTGCGCTTGGAGAGAACTAAATTTAAATTTCTTAATGAGGTTTACTTCCGCCTCTGCAACATCCTTCGATGCGCGGATTATTTTGATGACTTCGTCGATGTGGTCGAGCGCCTTCGTAAGGCCCAGCAAGATGTGCTCTCGTTCCTGCGCTTTCTTAAGGTCAAATTGCGTGCGGCGTTTTACAACTTCGCGGCGGTGTTTGATAAACTCCTGCAAAATGCCCTTAAGAGACATTGTTTGTGGAATGCCATCTGCGAGCACCACCATGTTGAAGTGGAACGTATCTTCAATAGCGGTGTGCTTGTAGAGATAGTTCAAAACTTTCTGTGGGTGTGCGCCACCCTTGAGGTCTATAACAACGCGAATGTCTTTGGTTGATTCATCGCGAAGACCGCGAACACCTTCGAGTTTTTTGTCGCGCACCAAATCTGCAATGCGCATAATAAGGTCGGCCTTGTTTACACGGTATGGAATTGAAGTGATAACAATTTGAAAATCTCCTTTCTTGTTTTCAACAATTTCTGCATTGCCGCGCACAACAACACCGCCCTTGCCGGTTGAGTACGCGTGCAACAAATCTTTTTTGTTATATGCAACAGCGCCTGTTGGAAAGTCTGGACCGGAAACAAACTCCATCAAGTCTTCTGTTGTTGCCTCTGGGTTTTCTATCAAATGTGTAAGTGCATTCGTCACCTCTGTAAGGTTGTGTGGCGGAATAGACGTTGCCATACCCACGGCAATGCCGAGGGTTCCGTTAAGCAAAATGTTTGGCACTGTTGCAGGAAGTACTTCTGGCTCCTGCTGAGTCGCGTCGTAGTTGGGGCGCCAGTTAACGGTGTCCTTTTCAAGGTCGTTAAGCAAAAGTTCTGACATGCGTGACATCTTTGCTTCGGTGTAACGCATGGCAGCCGCCGAGTCACCGTCGATTGAACCAAAGTTTCCTTGGCCGAGGATAAGCGGGTAGCGCATAGAAAATTCCTGCGCCATCTTTACCATCGCGTCATACACAGACGCATCGCCGTGCGGATGGTACTTTCCGAGCACATCGCCCACTACTGCTGCTGATTTGCGGAAACGAGCGCCAGGAGTAAGACCCATGCGGTGCATGGCATACAAAATGCGGCGGTGCACGGGCTTCAAGCCATCGCGCACGTCAGGAAGAGCACGTGACGTGATAACGCTCATCGCGTAGTCCAAATACGACTCGCGCATTTCTGTTGAAATGTTGCGCGCTACAATGCCCTGTGGATTTTCTTCCTTTTTTTCTTCAGCCATACCTTAATAGTTACTAAATGTAGTTGATGTGCCCACCACTTCAATACCAGCCTGTGAAGTATCGCCGCTTGCGGCAGCTCCTGCAAGCTGTGTCTGTTGGACATTTCCCTGGTCACCCGTTGCAACCTGCCCTGTGTTCACTGTCGTTCCAAAACGTACGCCAAGTGTGGTTACCCAAACGACGAATGCAAGCGCTGTAAAAACCCCAGCCATCTGCACCGCGTGCTGGCGGCGATGGTGCGGTGTTTTTGCTTGTACATGTTTGACGTATTTCTTGTACATAAAATTACGCGGTCAAAACCACAATCTCCCCTTCTTTACCATCAAGATCTTTTTTCTTAACGGTGAATTTTTCCATCGGCTCTACTTTTTCTGAACCTGCTTCTTTCAAAAATGATTTAAGTGCTGGCGCTTCGTAGTGCATAGGGATGATTACTTTCGGCTCTAGCTGTACAGCGAGCTTGTATGCATCAGCGTAGTCGAGAACGCCTTCGCCGCCGATTGGGAGAAAAAGAATATCTATATCGTCGAGCTCTTGTTTTGCAGCTGGCGGCACCTGCGTGGTACCAAGTGCGCCGAGGAAGCAGAGGTTCATGCCCTCAAACGCAATTCCATAAATAGTATTGATGTGTTTACCGCCGCCGTAGTGCGACTCCGAGCCAAAACCACGCACAGCGATTTCTTTTACTTCATATTCTCCCGGACCAGAGACAACGAAGGGCTCGCGTTCACCAAATGCGGCATTTTCAACACCATTAAAATCTTCATGATGCTGACTGACGAGTACAATGTCGGAGCCAAATTTTACGCTTTTTTGTTTTGAGTTTTTTGATGGAAGGTTAAACGCGAGGGTAAGTTCTCCCTGCGAAATCTTGAAGCATTGGCCTCCCATATAGTTAATAACCATGCCTTAATTATAGCATATTTTCACTCAAAAAACACGTGTTTTAGACCTCGTTTTGAGAGACTTGACACACAAATTTAGAAGCGTACAGTGAAGTGGCTCATAACCAGAAAAGGAGAGCAACGTGCGCAAAGCGAATCACCTGAGTCCGGAGTTCTTCCATACCTTCAATGTGATGCACATCGACCACGTCGCGATCGACGCCGACATCGGCCGCCCGGGCTTGCACGCCGCCGGCGCCTGCCAGGGCAACTACAACTAGTCGGCCCGCGCGCCGGCGACAGCTCTTCGGGGCTGATTCCATCAAACAGATCCTTCGGGATCACAACCGGACCCCTCGCGAGCAATCGCTTGGGGTCCTTCTACTTTTTATATAAGAAGTCCTATAAACATTTCTTGACCTACTCGGTTCTATCACGTAGAGTATTTCGACATCATTTCGGATGTAATAACGCAGGGAGTTCTTCTTATGGACGGTTCTCAGGACAGGGACACCATGGTTTCCCAAGCCAATCTCACCGGTATCGGCGGCGTGCCCAGCGACCCGGACGGCCCGACGGCTACGTGGCAGCGAGCCGGTGTGGCTCCGTCGCCTCGCGGCGGTGTGGTCAATCTGGACCCCAAATGGGAACGTCCGGTGCAACGGCCGATGCAGCACCAGAAGCTGCGGGATTCTCAGCAGCGCAAGTACGGCTGACAACCAAGATCGGCGACCACATCAGGGTTCCAGCAGCTTTCAAGCTCGCTGGGCCTTTTTCTTTTTATAGTTGCAAAATACCCTTATATCCTTTATATTCACATCAATAGAAAGCCCCGTGCTTTTTATTAGAAATAGCGCGTGGAGGTAACCCCTAGGAGCGGACACTAGAAACCCCACCGTACAAACCAATAATTATATGCAAGAAATAGAAGAAGGTTCTATCCCTACGTCTGTAATGGCGATGTTCGCAGAGCAGGCGCAAATGCCGCCTAAAGAAGGCGACATTATTGAAGGTACAGTTTTGGCGCTCGATCGCGCAAAACTCTACATCGACCTCCCACCGTTTGGTACTGGTGTTATCTTCGGCCGCGAATACATGAACGCGCGCGAAGTTATTAAGCGCATCAATGTTGGCGACATCATCGCTGCAAAAGTTATCGCAACTGACAGCAAGGACGGCTATATCGAGCTTTCTCTCAAGGAAGCGCGTCAGGCTATCATCTGGGCAGAAGCAGAAGATGCAGTTCGCAATAAAACTCAATTTGACCTCGTTATCAAAGAAGCAAACAAAGGCGGTCTTATTTTGGAATGGCAAGGTATCGCAGGCTTCCTCCCTGCCTCACAGCTCAAGGCTGAACACTACCCTCGCGTTGCCGATGGTAACAAGGATGAAATCTTGAATGAGCTCCGCAAACTCGTTGGACAAAAACTTCCTGTTTCTCTTATCTCTGCAATTCCAAAGGAAGGTAAATTGATCTTCTCTGAAAAGGGTGTTGATGACAAAGAAAAGAAAGAAATCGTCGAACGCTACATGGTTGGCGATGTTATTGAAGGTGAAGTTACCGGCATGGTGGACTTCGGCGTCTTCGTGAAGCTTGAAGAAGGCTTGGAAGGCCTCGTGCACATCTCAGAAATTGACTGGGGCCTCGTGGACGACCCTCGCCACTTCTTTAAAGTGGGAGACAAAGTCGGCGTTAAAATAATCGACATCAAAGAAGGTAAAGTGTCTCTCTCAGTGAAGCAGCTTAAGTCAAACCCATGGATGGAAGCTTCTGAGAAATACAAGAAGGGTGACAAAGTTGAAGGCGTTGTTATCAAATTCAACAAACACGGTGCGCTCGCATCGATTGAAGAAGGTATCGCAGGCCTCGTACACGTTTCAGAGTTTGGCACAGAAGACAAACTTCGCGGCGCACTCGAACTCGGCAAACGCTACCCATTCACCATTTCCCTCTTCGACCCAAAGGAAATGCGCATGGCTCTCTCATTTGGAGGCGATAAGAAATAGAAAGAAATTTATAGAAAAGAAAAAAGCCCTGCGGAAACCGCGGGGCTTTTACGTTGTGGGCTTCAGTGCCCATAGATCACTATCTTGATTTCGTTGAGTAGGATTTGGATTTTGTCAGCTTGCGCCTGCGTCGTCACTCCATCACCGATGCACGCGTTGATCCCCTTGACCTTGTCGTCGAACTGCGCGACTAAACCCGGATCGCTTTCAGCGATTATTGCTTCGGCAAGCTCTGGATTGTCCCTGAACTTATCCCGAACGTATTCAGCGTAGGTCTCGACAGGCTTGATGTACTTCCAACCATCCCGAATTTCAAGCTGTGTCGAAAACACCGCGTTGAAGGAATCGTCGGCAATTCCGCGCTTGCCGATATAGTCACGAGCTCTATCTTTCATAGCAGGCCTCTTTTCAGTTGTTCAGCTGAACATAAACTACTGAAATTCTTCGAAAAGTCAATATCTTGTTTATTGTTTCGAATGTATTTCCATTGTCGCCTTCTCGCGACCTTCGGTTACGAGAAGCTCGAGAGCATCCCTCACGAGCTTTTTCGTTTTCTTTAATCTGTCTTGCTCTGTAGCTTTAAATTTTCCAAGCACAAAATCTACTACATCTTCTTCACCGCTTGGCTTTTTAAGTTTGCCTGAAGCAGTTGCAGGTGAGATACCAATGCGAATTCGGACAAAATCTTTTGTCTTGATGGCTTTGTGTATGGAATTGATGCCATTATGTCCGCCTGATGATGAACCGAACGAGAGTTTTACTTTCCCAAGCGGCAGATCAAGCTCATCTTGCAGCACAACAAGCTGCTCAGCCTGCTTTTTTGACGTTACAAGCTTCTTAAACGCCACACCGGAGTTATTCATATAGGTATCAGGCAGCAAAATTGTAACTTTCTTGCCAAATAGCTTGCCTTTCTCCCCTTCTTTCTTCTCAATCGCCATCAAAAAATCGCGTCCCACGTTATGGCGTGTGCCGTCATACTCTTTTCCTGGGTTTCCAAGGCCAGCAATGATCCAATTCATGCTCGAAACTATACCACAACACGAAAAGTACTTGCACGAAACATTAGGAAGCGTACAATGTTCCCATGCAAGAGGAGAAACGTGAGAACTTTTTCACCGAACTCCTGAAATTTGGAATAGTGGCGCTCATTGTTGTCGTCCCTATACGTCTTTTTGTCGCACAACCCTTCATCGTGTCGGGAATTTCAATGGTTCCCACCTTTGAAGATGCTCAATATCTCATCATCGACGAGCTGACATATCATTTTTATCAGCCCAAACGCGGAGATGTCATTGTATTTCGTTATCCAAAAGACCCTAGCCAGTTTTTCATCAAGCGCATCGTCGGCACACCTGGCGATGAGGTTCATATTTCATCCACAGGAGTTTCAATAACCAAAAAAGATGGTTCGACGTTAACGCTCAATGAATCGTACGTGGTTAATGAAGGCAACGGCGCTGAACAAACATATACCGTTCCAGAAAATAGCTATTTTGTACTAGGAGACAATCGACCTGAAAGTTCAGACAGTCGCACATGGGGTTTTGTTCCGCGTGCCAATGTCGTAGGTCGCGCATTTGTCAGGCTCCTGCCCGTCCAAACTGCCGCTCTGTTCCCCGGGTATGTTGCAGAGCCGCAGTGATTATTTACATAAAGAACAACGACGAATATATGAGCGCACCGCAACGACTTTCTCCCGCATCGTTCATTAAACATGCCGCTGATGTTTCAAACTTTTACGGATTCAAACCGATGAAGGAGGTTGAACGTGGTATCCCGCGCGCACTGCGCACCAAGGGCCCACACTCCTTCATTACAACAACCGCTCTCTCCGCTACGCACTTTGCACAAAACCCCACACAACCAGTGCTTGGTTTTTACGCATCACACACACCGTCGCACTTACCAGCATCATACGTGCCGCGCGAAACAGGTGAATTTGGATTGCAGGTTGTTGGTGCAGATGACAGTCTCGGCGAAATAGTTGTGCTTAAAACATTGTTTGCAATCTTAAACGAGTGGGGCGCAAACGTTGGCCGACTTCGCATCAACACACTCGGCGACCGTGATTCAAAACTTCGCTTCGAACGAGAGCTCTCTGGCTTCGCACGCAAACGCGCTTCGGAGATGAGTGAATGCTGCCGTGCGCAAAGTGCACAAAACGCATTGGCGCTCTACAGATGTAATAACACTGCATGTCGCGATCTCGTTCGGGAGGGTCCGCGCACAATGAACTTCCTTTCAGAAAAAAGCCGCGTCCACTTCAAAGATGTACTTGAACATATTGAACGTCTTGGGTTCCCGTACGAACTCGACGATCTTATAGTGGGAGACGACCGCGACCCACGACTCGTATTTGAACTTGACCTGGAGACCCCTGACGCAACAGTGCTTTCTGTTGTCGGTGGCCGCCATGACGACTATGTGCGCAAAGTAACGGGCAAAAAAGAAGGTAGTTTGGTGTCAGCAAGTATATTCTTCCGCAACAACGGCATTGCACGCGCGCACTTTGCCCCAACCCCTACAGCAAAAATACCAAAGGTGTATTTTGTACAGCTTGGCCTTCGTGCAAAACTCGAAGGACTCGCAGTAGTAGACATGCTCCGCGACGCAGGCATGCCTGTTTCGCAATCATTCGATGCAAAAAGCTTGGCACCTCAGCTTGAGTCTGCAAAGGCACAGGGCGTCTCCCACCTACTCATCATGGGCCAGCGCGAAGCCCTCGACCGCACCGTTATCGTCCGCTCTGCCACCAATTCCTCTCAGCAAATCGTCCAGCTCGCCGCGCTTCCCCGCTTCCTTAAGTCTATAAAGGCCTAAACTTGCGAAATACGGCCTTATTGTGGTAAGGTGTTGTGGTATATGGCAACAAACGCAGAGGTACAGAAAAACGAAAACGAGTCGCCGGTAAACCTTATAAGGCGCTTTTCTAAGCGCGTACAGGGTGCTGGTGTTATTTCCGAGCTCCGCAGCCGCCGCTATTTCTCACGCATCAAATCACGCGAAGTCCGTCGCGCACAGACTCTCAAAGTC
>CAYGIN010000030.1:0-8019 GCA_964349995.1 uncultured Candidatus Saccharibacteria bacterium
GCCTAAGAAGTGCCTCAAAATCTTCGTTTCTCTTTCCACGAAAAAAGTTATCCGCAAGTGTAAGTTCAACCCCTTGCCCCGCAAGACGTTTTGCGAGATGGTATCCAACGAACCCCGCCCCGCCGGTTATGAGAACCTTTTTCATTCAGCGATTATAGCACCGTTGTCTTGTACTTTTTGTTTATCTCGACGATACCGTCAAAGATAGAGAGGTCGCCTGTGTCACCAAGAAGTCTCTTGGCAAAATGCGCAAGCGCAGAAGTGTCTTTAGGAAGGCATGCGCCGCCGAAACCGCGGAACTGTTCGTTTGCATCAAGGTAGACATCACCAACATTGCGGTGTTTAACGACAGCGTTTTTTACTTTGTTGTAGTCAGCTCCTGCAGCTTTGCAGAGATCGTAGAACTGGTTCGCATACACAATGCGAAGTGCATTAAATACATTCAAGAAATATTTTGCGAACTCTGCTTCAGTTGGAGAAACCACTGCATACGCCTTTGGAAGTGGGTCATGTACTTCTCTGAGCAACTCAGCATCGCGGGTGCTGTAGCTACCAATAATGCAGACATCATGATTTTCTACGAAGTCGACATACATTGCGCGCTCACGGAGAAATTCTGGGCAGAAAGAAAGACGAAGGGTTGGATACTGTTTTGAAAGGCGGTCGGTAGTACCTGGCTCTACAGTAGATTTGATGGTGACAAGACCGCGGTATTTTTCTGTAGCAAGTTCGCTGATTACTTTTTCTACAATTGAAGTGTCACAAGAGCCATCCGCTGACTGAGGGGTTGGAACGGAGACAAAGACAACTTCAGAGAAAAGCACATCCTTGATAGACGTTTCTGGCATTTTGACGTCATAGACCGCCACCTCATGCCCAATGCGAGTAAGGCCGTGCTGAACGGCGCTTCCCACTTTTCCAACTCCAATGATTCCAACTCGCATATGAATTTAGATTTGTATCCTACCAAAACGCCTACCGTAAGACAAATATGACAAAATCGCCCACACGAGCCTGTTCCTGAAGCGCAGGGACTTTGCTATATTCGCCCACATCCCCTATTCGCGATACGACAAGCGTAATGCCAAGCGCATCAAAAGCTTTACTCCATGGCAACGCATAAAATGCCGCATATCCCTGTGAAAGTTTTCCAAATTCCTCTTCCGGAACAGCGGACGGGTCGCCAAACTTCTCTCGCAACCACAAGCCCCAGAGACGGTCGCCAACGTGATGCGACTCAGCGCGAATAAGTGTTTCAAAATCTTTAGGCAAAACTCCTCTAAGACGATATTCCAAAAAGAGTCGCTCCTCGAAGAAAGTTTGAGGTATTGGGTAGCTTCCTACATTGATACTATTTGGCGCATCGTGATGCGTGTAGATGGGAATAAAATCCGACGAGTATTCATCTGTCCAAACTACCTGCTGTGCTTGAGTTGTATTCAAATATTCAACGAGCGGCCCATAACTCTGCTGAGACAAAGCGTTTGCACGAGTACTTTGATACCACGGCGCAAGAAATCCCATGCTGTTGTATACAAGCAGTGCAACTAGGACCGCTGTCGCAGGAATACGAACACGAATTGGAACAAACCGCTCAACTAAATATCCTGCAAACAATCCAGCGATGATGCCCGCAATCGGTTTTGTTAAATACCAGTGATAGTGACCAGGCTGAAGATATGAACCTGTGAGAAGCTGTTGGTTGAGAACCAGCAAAAGTGCAGCGCAGAGAATAAGAAAAAACGCTTTGCCTGGTTTTGAAAATTGTTTTGGCCACAAAAACCCGGCCGTGAGAGCCATAAGAGGAAGTAGGCTCCCCAGTATAAATTCACGGCGATGAACAAGACCAAGAAATTGAGATAGATGTTCATACCCAGGTAAGGCAGAAAGCGCCATGTAGTTAATGAGAAATGGAATTGCGACCAACAGCCCTACAGTGCCAGAGAGAAATACATATGAAGCTTTCTCATACTTTTTCTGCATAAGGAACCATAGAAGTGAGAGAAATATAACGAGGCCAAGAAACGTGTACGTGAAGGGTGTTACGTAAAGCGTAAGACCGACGAGCAATCCAACAATTGTGACGCTCAATAACGTAGTCCGTTCGCGCTGAAAGAACTCGCGGAACATAAGCAACAACGAGGCAAACATAAAGATAGCGGCAATAGAGGGGTTAACAAGGCGTGAGAAGAATACAAAAGGACCGCCAGATGGACTGCCGCGCAGAAGATCGAGAAATGGCGCGGGCGAAAACGCAATCAGGTTGTATCCAAGCACCGGAACCGCAGCGGCCAACAGCGACGCGGTGAGTGAGCCTGAAAGAGCAAACGCAAGCGCGTAGATAAGCAACGTTATAAAAAATACAGAAATTGATTTTGAGACAACAGCCGCGCGCGCAGGTTCCAAATGAACGGCTTTGCCAAAGAAGGCAATAATGCCCTCACCCAGAGCCGGCGTTGCGTAGGCAATATCTTTATCCGGAAGAAATGTATTACCTGCAGTGACGTGGCCCTGCGACACTTCTGCGACGCGTGCCAGATAATGATTCTCCGCATCAAGCATCATCATTTCTATGCCTTTGAACTCTGGCTCCCTCCAAAGCATGGCGTTTGGCGCAAGCACTATAAGAGACGCTACAAGTGCAAGCAAAAGCGCAGCCCAGTGTTTTTTTACAAGCAAGATCATGCCTTTACCCATCTATCATGCCATAGGTGGAGCATAAGGAGTGAGAAAAGTTTTTTAGAATGATTGTGTGTGCCGGCCATATGCTCCGCGATGTATCGTGATACTACCTGCGGCTCACACAAACCAGCGCTACGTACAGTAGGTTCAGAAAGTGTTTCTGTAAGAAGTTGCTTCCACTCGCCTCTCAGCCACTGCCCTATTGGCAATCCAAAACCATGTTTCTTTCTCCATGCAATAGCGTGTGGAAGTTTTTGTTCTGCTAGACGGCGCAGAATATATTTTCCTCGGCCGCGACTCAATTTCAATTCAGGAGGAAGTGTAAGCGCATATTCCGCTACTGCTCGATCCAAAAACGGAGCTCTCGTTTCAAGCGACGCGCACATACTCGCGCGATCTGCCTTTGTTAAATACAGTTCAAGAAGTGCACGCGCATACCACCACGAGGATTGTGTAAGCGGTGGCGCATCTGAAGCTTCTGCAAATAACCGCTCATCCCGCGCCGCTACAGCACGCACAGCATCGCGATGCGCTGGCGTAAGCAGCTCCGATATTTCCTGCTCTGAAAATGCTGCAAGCCATGCATGATGAACTTTTGCAGGAGGCTTGTCTGCCCCTTTAAGGAATTGTCGCGCTTTGAAATCAAAACTCATGTAGCCATGAGACACCGGAAGGTGCTGCACTACAGAGGAAATACCTTTTCTTACTATCTGAGGAACATGGTTGTATCCACGAAGAAGTTGCTCGGCAAAAAACGTTGGATATCCCAAAAATAATTCATCACTGCCATCACCCGACAGCGCTACGGTTATGCGCTCGCGCGCAAAGCTCGAGAGAAGATGGAGCGGAAGCATGGCCGGGTCTGCAATTGGTTCGTCCGAATATTCAACCATTGTATGAAGCGCCTTCTGTATATCCTGCGCAGTAAGAATATGCTCGTGGTGGATTGTTCCAAGATGCGCCGCCACCTCCCGCGCGTAGGACGATTCGTCAAAACTTTTCTCATCAAACCCAACAGAAAATGTATGCACTTCTCCTGAAAGTTTTTTTGCATACGCTGCAATGAGAGACGAGTCGATGCCGCCGGAGAGAAATACTCCAAGTGGCACATCGCTAATGAGTTGTCGCCGCACAGAATTTTCAAGCAACTCATCGAGTTCTTTGAGAGCGGTTTGTTCTGAAACCTGGCGTGGCACAAACGATGGTTTCCAATAGCAATGTTCCTGCATATCAGAGCGCGTAATTACCAGATACGTTGCCGGAGGTACTTTTGAAATATGTTCAAACATCGAAAGTGGTGATGCCGACACATCATACGAAAGATACGAAGCGAGGCCTTCTGAGTTCACTGTGCGCTGTAGACCCTCGTGGGCAAAAAGGGCTTTTGGTTCAGAAGAAAATATTAGCGCGCTCCCAGTGCGTGCGTAATACAGCGGTTTCTCTCCAAAACGATCGCGCGCAAGAAACAATGTGTCGCCCGCAGCATCGTAAAGCGCAATCGCAAACATCCCTTCAAGACGGGAAAAAGCTTTTTCTCCTTCCTGCTCAAAAAGCGCGAGGATAACTTCTGTATCTGACTGTGTAGAAAAATGCTGACCCCTCACTTCAAGTTCCTTGCGGAGCTCTTTGTAATTGTATATCTCTCCATTAAATGCGACCGAGAGACCGCCGCGATGCATGGGCTGAGCAGCCGACGCAGAAAGATCAATAATCGCAAGACGTCTGTGTGCCAAGCCCACACCCTTCCCTTCCCACACACCCTGGCCATCAGGCCCACGATGCGCGAGCGCTTCATTTATACGTGCAAGCTCGTTTGTATTCCCTTCACCAAAATATCCGCCGATGCCACACATATAATGCGTTTTATGCTTCTTCTTCGTATACCTGTGCGATTGAAAATGGACGCTTGTTCTGAGACTCGTAATACGTACGGACAATAATTTCTGCAAGAACACCAAAGAGTACAAACTGAACACCAATTATCACAAACAGTGCGGCGAGCGATGGAAGGGGTGTTTCAATAAGAGTAGGCCCGCCGGCGAATTTAATACCAAAGCCCACACACAGCGTCACAAAACCGGCGATAATGCTCACAAATCCCCAACCTCCGAAGAAACGCATCGGATGGTTAAAGTAGCGTCGCATAAACGCAACGAAGACAAGGTCGAGAAGTACGCGCACAATGCGTCCAAAGCCGTATTTGCTTTTGCCAAATCTACGAGACTCAAACGAAACTGGCACTTCTGCAATTTTCCCGCCACGCCACGCAGCAAATGCTGCAACAAAGCGATGCATATCTCCATATAGGCGAATGTCTTGCACTACATCTGCTTTATACGCTTTCAGTGTGCAGCCGTAATCGTGTAGGTATACACCGGTAAAAAACGATATAAGCTGGTTTGCCATAACTGATGGGAGGCGGCGTGCGAAAAACTCATTCTTCCAGCGACCTTGTCGCCAACCTGACACAACGGTAAAACCTTCGTCGAGTTTTTCTACAAGTTTTGGTATGTCGCGTGGATCGTTTTCAAGATCAGAATCGATCGTAACGATCACATCGCCACGCGCACGTTCAATACCTGCTGCAAGTGCAGCCGTCTGGCCGAAATTACGTGCAAAACGAATCATACTGACAGGCACAGCTCCCTTCTCGTGGAGGATAGTATCCACAGTGCCATCACTCGAGCCGTCATCTACCATAACGAGCTCAAAAGAGCCTAGAGAGGGCGCCACTTCGCGGATACGCTCAAAAAATAGAGGCATGCTTTCCGCTTCGTTATAAAGCGGAACTACAATAGAAAGCTTGGGGGCCTTTACACTCATGGCGG
Source organism: uncultured Candidatus Saccharibacteria bacterium (assembly GCA_964349995.1). GTDB lineage: Bacteria > Patescibacteriota > Minisyncoccia > Phycocordibacterales > SBAW01 > GWA1-54-10. The sequence continues at coordinate 5,511 of CAYGIN010000030.1, forward strand.
CATGGTAACATGCGGACATGATTATCGCGAAGCTGCAAGGAGGGCTCGGAAACCAGATGTTTCAGTACGCATTTGGCCGCGCACTCGCAGAGAAATATGGCGTTCCACTCAAGCTGGATGTCACGATGTTTCCCTCTTACAAATATCACAGTCTCACCATCGACAAACTTGCAATTACCGCACCTTTTGCCACGGATGCAGAGGTTCGTCGTTTTGCAATTCATCGTCGCCGCCCAAACTGGCCGCTCAAACTATTGAATCCGCTTTTGTACGACCCAAAGAAGTATGTGACTGAAAAAACTTCTTACTTTGATCCCAAAGAGCTCGAAGTAAATCCTCCTTGTCTTGTTGATGGATATTGGCTTACGGAAAAATACTTTCTCGATATAGAGTCTTCTATCCGCTCCGAATTTACGATAACTGGAGAATTTAACGATTACACGAGGCAGGTGGAAGAAAAAATTAAAGCGGCCGCACATCCTGTCATGCTCCATGTAAGGCGAATGGATTTCGCTCACGATCCAACCATGAAGAAAAACCACGGAACCGTGTCTCCGGAATATTATGAACGTGCTATCGAATATGTCCTCGAGCGCGTTCCAGGTGCAACCTTTTTCGTTTTCTCAGACGATCCGGAGTGGGCTAAAGAAAATATTTTACCGAATGCACCGACTGAATATATAGGCCAGGGTGCAGAGTGGAATTATCTAGACCTCTATCTAATGAGCCAGTGCAAGCACTTTATCCTAGCCAACAGCACCTTTGGATGGTGGGGCGCATGGCTCTCAAAGCATTATCGAAACAACATAACCATCATGCCTAAATACATGACGGTTAAAATGGACACCCGCGACCTTGCATGCCCAGGATGGATAGTCTTTGATGACAAATCGCTACGCTAGAAATCAAAAAGGTACATGCTATACTCTTCATCACGTATGAAGAAACAGGCCCAAAAGTCCGTAAAGATTACCCCCGCTCTACGAGCCCTTATAAAGAAGGCTGTCACTGAGTCAGATTGGCTGCACCACCCAGAACCAGGACGCGTAAACAACGGCTGGCCCATGTTCGACGAGAAGGAAGTGTTAAATGCACTCGACGCACTTCTCAATGTTCGTATTTCGCAAGGTGCAAAAGTACAGCTCTTCGAAGAGATGGCTGCGAAGTATGTTGGCACCAAATATGCAATTGCATGTAACTCCGGCTCATCTGCAAACCTTCTTGCACTTACCGCACTCATTGCATCGGGACGCGTCAAACGCGGAGACGAGGTAGTCATTCCTGCCACAACATTTGCTACGGTTGCTTCTCCTATCATCCAAGCAGGTCTTATACCTGTATATGTCGACGTAGATCAGAATTCATGGAACCTCGACCTTAAGGAGGTTGAGAAAGCTATCGGTCCTAAGACTCGCGTACTTATGCCCGTTCACACCTTCGGCAACCCTGTCGATATGCCAGCAATTATGAAAATTGCTAAGAAGCATAAACTTATTGTGCTTGAAGACTGCTGTGAAGCTCACGGTGCCGCAATAGGTAAGAAAAAGGTTGGTTCATTCGGCGACATCTCGACGCTTTCTTTCTTTGTTGCTCACAACATTACAACCGGCGAAGGCGGCATGATATTTACCAACGACAAAAAACTCGATGAGTTACTTCGTTCGCTGCGTGAATTTGGTCGTGTCTCCAACGACGTAATGAAAAATGAGCGCTTTACCCATGGAGACAAAGTACTCAAAGGCTTTGACGCACGCTATATCTTCCTCCGCTTGGGCTACAACATGCGCATGACGGACATTACTGCGTCACTTGGCATCGAACAGATAAAGAAACTCGATCCATTCAACAAGCAGCGCATCCGCAACGTAGAGGCATATCTCAAAGCGCTTGCTCCATATAAAAAATTCTTGATATTGCCAACTGTCCGCAAAGGCACCTTCCACAGCTTCTATGGTTTCCCATTCTTGATAAAGAAAGACGCGCCATTCTCTCGTATGGACTTTGTAAAATTCCTCGAAGCGCGCGGCATAGAGACGCGTCCATTCTTCGGAGGGTGCCTCCCCGACCAACCTGCATTCCGTGATGAACCAAAACGCGTTGTAGGTAAACTTCCTGTAGCACGATGGACTCGCGACTGGAGCATTTTCGTCGGCTGTCACCCAGCTCTTACAGCTGACCACATCAAACACGTGACGAAGGCTTTCAAAGAATTCCTTTCGCAATACTAACGCTATGGAAAAACGCACCCATGTGCTTGTAACGGGAGCGAGCGGATTTCTCGGCAAGAATGTAATACCTCTTCTTGAGGAACAGGGATACATTGTTCAAACTCTTGGACGAGGAGGGGCACCATTCCCCCATCTCACACACCACACCGCAGATGCCTCTGTGGAAATTCCAGTCTCTGCAGTAGAGAACGCCGATGCCATAGTTCACCTCGCAAGCGACGTTGCTATTGCAAAGTCTATACAAGAACCTGCCGAGCACATCAAAACAAACCTCTCCATGA
>CAYGIN010000031.1:0-3503 GCA_964349995.1 uncultured Candidatus Saccharibacteria bacterium
ACAACACTCTATTTGTTGTTATATAATATTAAAGAATACCATATTCAGGCTTTTTGCTTGGAATGGATGACATTCACTTCACCGCGGCCTCTCGCCGCAGCACTTTGAAAGGAACTAGCATGCCTTGGTATTACGACATTGGATTCGGATCCATCATCTTAGCTGCGACCGCACCGTTTCAAGCTCTCGCACTCGCCCAGGCCGACATCGGTTTCACTGTCCCCCGCGAAGGGACCGTGAAGTTCGTCGTCTCGGGCAGCACCGACGGCCCGTTCAAGGACATCATCCTGTCCTGGCAGAACCACTACCTCAACAAGCCGGGCACTTCCTGGTACAACGCTGAGATTCCCGATTGGGAGGTGTTGGAGGTTGGCGTTCCGTATCACAAACGAGTCGGAAATACGACGGACTTCGTCGACATACCGACACGGTACAAGAGACGGGAAGATATCCCTGCCGGACAAGCTGGTGACGTTGGTGTGCCTGTTCCCGAACACAACTTCGTTCGGAAATGGTACGAGACCAACGGCGTGGCATACTACGGCCCCTGGCCGTTCGACCAAATCCACCAGTACCGCTTCAAGTGGACTGAGGACAAGGTCGACGAGACAGGCGCTCGCCAAGCGTGGCGTCGAGACGAACAGACAAGCATCATGTACGTGGAAACCTTCGTGTACCACGTACGGCTTGAAGGCGCTGAAGACAAGAATGCGCAGCCTCTCACCCTCGACTATCTGCTCAGCGTGCGGATCAACAACCCGTACAAAGCGCGATTCGGGGTGACGGACTGGCTGGAGAGGCTGACTGCCGACTCCAACAATGCTGCCAAGGTCTGGGTTGGGCGTAACGAGTACAAGGACATCATCTCGGAGCTGAACAACGGCTCAGAGGAGAGTGGTTTTGTCCAAGCGCTCAAGAAGCTCAACTTCAACCTACCCACAGAGCACGAAGACAAAGGCGCGCCGGAAGTTATTGGCGTTACCGTTGTTGCATCGTCGCTTCAGCAAGTCGAGCTCGCGGGCAGCAACAAAACTGCACTCATTGAGGCGAGCACGAAAGTGGTGGTGGCCACACGAGAGAAAGAAGCTGCCATCATCACCGCAGAAGGCAAGAAGCAAGCTGCTATCCTCGAAGCCGAGGGCAGAGAAAAAGCTATCGAACTGGTGTTCACCAAGGTCCAGCAGTTCGGCGACCTTGGTAGATTCTTAAGCCAGCTCGATGCCATGAAGGCGACGGGCCCCGGCGACAAGATAATCTGGGCTAACAACCCATTCATCCAACAAACAGGGCTGGCAAGCATTCTTGAGCATGCGGGGGTAACACCTCAAATGCTAATCAATGCGGTCCGGCCTAATCCTTCGGCCACACCGCCAGCGAATCCGTAGGAGCAAGACTTATGTTTTTAACAACGATTGCCTCAATCGTCGCTGTGGCGTCGATTGGGTTTGTGCTCTACAGGTGGTGGAGACGGTCTGGAAAAACTGCGAGCATCACTGCGCTTGCGGGAGGGTTGATACCCGAAAAAAGACTACCTACCGTCATCGAAATCGTAGCCAAGTTGGTGGGCTGGGGTATCCTGCTCCTGTCCATCAGCTGGATTTTTCCGGACTTCGTCAAGAAATACGAGGCGCAAGGTGGTCCCACCTGGCTTCTGTACTTCATGCTTGTCGGAGCAGGCATTGTCTGGAGCTCCGGCACGAGCAAGGTTGGGCGGCCGGCGATAGCCAGCGGCCTAGCTCTAATTGCCGTAGGTTCGGCGATGGTCTTCACGGCCATCACCTGGATCCACGGCGATGATAAAAGCCGCGGCGAAAATGAGGCTGCTCAAAGGCGGGTGCAAGCCCAACTAGACCAGCAAGCGGCGATCGCAGCTGCAACACCTGGGCTCATACCCCAGTTGGGAACGGCGCTGTGGGGTAACCAACCCCCAAGCGTCAGCTCAAAGTGTGACGGCAAGACAGAGTGGCCGTTTCGCTACGAACTCCACTTCAAGGAAGTGCCGGAGCAAGAAAACTGCGGCGCCACCTTCAAGATGAAGGACAATCGGACCTACGAGGTTCGGTATCGCGATGGACACACGACCGTTCTTCGCGATGGGCCAGGCAAGACCATCATCATCGACCCGTTCGCAAAGGAGGTTCGGGCCGTAGACGAGGCCTTCGATGCCTATATCGTTCTTTATCCGCCACAACGCAGATAAGTCGTGGCGACACCAAAACAAGCGGCAGGACCCTTCTTCAGGGACCTGCCGTTTTTCTTTGTTTGTTTTTTAAATTAGAGCGAATTTACCGTATTTTGTATAACCGCGATGATGCCGAGCGCAGAGGCCATCACAAACATACCAACAATTCCCCACAGCATATGCGACTTACCATCCTCTTTTGCGTGTTCATCGCCCTGAATATTGAATTTGAAAAAAAATTCGGCAACGCCGTACACAAACACCGCCAAACCCCCTGCAAACAAAAGTATAAGCAGCGGGTTGATGATGACGTTATTGAGCGCCTGAACTAGTTGCCCCATTACTGAGTTACGCGGGGAGCACGGAGAGCGTCACCGGTGTTGTTGAAGTACTTGATACCGAGAGCTTCTGCGCCGAACTGAAGAATACCGTAGAGGGTGATCATAACAAACAAAGAGACAAGACCTGCTATCATGGTGTTTTTACCTGCAGCAGTATCTTTTCCTTGACCCCAAATGTATTTAACCAAGCCCCAGAAGAACGCAATAATAGCGAGGATGATAAGGATTGGGATAACAAGGCGGAGGGCGTATCCCACTGAACCTATCAATTGAACAATGTTATTCAGCTGCTGTGCCGAAGCGATAAATGGTGTCAAAAGCAATAAAGCTGCACTTGTGAGGTAAATTTTCTTCATAAAGTATTAATAGTAGTACGTTGTTAAGTGTATCAAGCGTTTCCTGCTATACAAGGAAGCTGTGTGGATAGTGTCGAGCCTAGAGAGGAAGAATCTGCTTGAGTATTTCGAGGATGCCTGCAAGCGCAACCACCACAAAAAGTCCTATCAAGCCCCACACAATAGTGTCTCTCCCCTTTTTACGGCCCTTCACATCGCCTGCGTAGTAGATGTAGTGAACAAGACCCCAAAAAAAGGCAATTACGGCGACTGTGAGGAAAAGACCTGTAAGACTCTGTAGTAAGTTTACAAAAATTTTTACCAAGCCATCGAGAGTAAGACTACTGCTGGGGCTTGTAGTACGGATGTGCGGTGCAGAGCCCGATTGTGCATATGTAAGAAACGGAGCGAGTACTCCTACAATCACTGCCACACCGCGCATGTACTGTTTTTTTAACGACATTGTCCAATAGTTGGGTTAGAACTTCCGGCCCCTGCTCCAAGTGCTCCAAGTGTGTTGGCAATTATTTGTCCTAGCACCCATGCGGCAATAAAGATGCCGATGCCGATGATTGTGTACCATAGATTCCTTTTTGCATTCTCTAATTCTTTGCTGTTACCACGTGCCCACACCATACGGAAGCC
>CAYGIN010000031.1:3603-7602 GCA_964349995.1 uncultured Candidatus Saccharibacteria bacterium
CCAGCCTCGTGCAATAAGGGCAGACTGGTAGAACGTTGCATATGCTGCATTGCCCGTAGTGTCTACTGAAAGATCCAAACGCACCGGTGCTCCCCCAAATATCTGGAACGCAGCGCTAATTCCTGTTTGATTAGTCATTTTTTGAGCAATAATAAGTGCGCCCTGCTGGTTGAGTGATGTACGTGGAATCGCCAAACCAGTGAGCCTGCCGTAGGTTACATGAGCGCTATTGCCTTGGATTTGTGGCGCAGTTGCAACGCCAAAACGGAGATTTGGATTTCTTGCACTTATGGTTGGATACTCGCTCGCGAACCCAAGATAGATCGCCAGTGTGCCGGAGGTAAATGCCTCCCCCGAACGAGGGAGAGAACGATTCCAAGAATAGTCAGTTTTAGATGGATTGCCGAATTCTGTATAAAACTGGAGCGCTGATGAGGCGGGGTTTTCATTTGCTCCCGGAATATTTGCACCAAATACACTGCGCACAAGGTCTGTGCTGGTATCACGTACAACGAGCATATCCCCTGCTTGTATAAACAGCATGGCGAGGATTTCTTTGGCGTGGTCAACATTGTTCCAACCACCAAGCGCTATCGCACTTCGTTTAATATTTTTGGAAGGGTCGAGAACACTAAGTTTTTGAGCCTGTGTAACGAGATCGTTCCAATACTGCGGTGGTTGTGCGATGCCAGCGGTTTGAAATATATCTCTGTTCCAATACATCACCATTGGGTCAATGAGAAATGGGAAGGCCAATGTGCCCTGTGAGGTCAAGAAAAGTCGCGCTTCATCTATATAAGAAGATACGAAGGAAGATTGCGGCACTATGTTGTATGGAATGGTATTGATTTTGTCACCAAAAATTCCTATCTGATCTTGTGAGATAAGGATGATGTCGGGACTGACACCGCTGGCCATTGCATTGATAACTTCGTTTGGATACGTGCTTTCATTTTTTTGCACATATGATACGCCCTGGAAGGAGCGATCTTGTTGATTTAAAGCGTTGAGAAAGCTAACCATCTTTCCCTGGTCTGCTGTGCCCCACACAACAATGGTTCCTATGTTGCTATTGTTTGCGCTGTAGAGGGAAAAGCTTAGGACACCAAGGCCAATAAATATGACAAACATTGCCGTAAACACAATTTGAAATGTTGTCATTCGCATACTTTTATATTCCTTATTCTGCCTGGGATTGTGCCTTTTTGCGAACAATAAATCCCCAGTGGTAGGCTCCAGCATTGATGTCGTCCACCCATGTAAGGCCACCCTCTTCAAACATCTGGCGTGCTGCGCGTGCGGTTATGACGTGGTCTTTGTGTGGACCCATGCCGCCAAACGATGCAGACCAATCTATAACAAGCGCCCGGCCGCCGTTTTTAAGCAATCGTCGTATCTCGGCAACTGCTGCTTGTCTATTTTCTGACGCAAATAAGACATTCGCGAGAATGCAGAGATCAAATTCTTCCGCAGGCAGATGACTGCCACCGGTGTGTTCTATGTCGCCGTGAATAACCTCAACATTATTGAGGCCTTCTGCGTGCGCCAAATTTTTAAGGCGTGGGAGGAGGTCGCGATGTACATCGACGGCCCACACAACGCCAGTCTCACCAACTATTCGTGCGGCGGCGCGGGTAAAAAAGCCTGAACCAGCACCTAAATCGGCAACTTTCATGCCCTCATGTAGATGGGTAGCTCCTAGAGCCTCAGTCGGATTCAAAAAACTCGTTTCCACCCGCTAATTATAACCCCTATTTAACGGCAAGGTTCTGCTCCTGCCCTGCCACAGCATGGTTTGCCTGTTCATTATTCAAAACTGTCATGCCCCAAAACGAGTAGGCCACAACAAAAACGAGAGCGATTGTCGTCGCCCCCAGCGTCCCAAAATTTTCCTCCACTCTGCGTCTCATACTATATATAACGCATGAGAGGCATGATTATTACATTAACTTGTTTTGGAAACGCGCTAAGGGTATAGTGCCGAAGATTAGTTCCGGAGGGTGAATGAACGACAATGGCATAAAAGTTACGTTCCCCAAAGAGTTCAAAGGGGACGTGGACAAGGTGGTGGGAGACATATTGAAGATGTCGCCTATCCAGACCGACTTAAGCATCCCAGGCCAGGTGCAGATGTGGTATCACATCGGCGGTGACCTGGACCAGCAAGTCACTGCAATTCGCACTGCGCTGACTCCTGTGGTTCTCGAAGAGTTCTCGGTCGCCAGATTCTAGCCCTCCCAAGGGCTATTTCTTTTACAAAAGAAAACGCCGCCATCACTGGCAGCGTAGAACTGTTCCGAAATCTTCAAGGATACGCATCGTCGCACCGACGGCCCCTTCGTGCGTTTCTGCATACTCGAAGATCACAGACTCAACCTTATCCGCATCTTTTTCGCTTGCGTTGATATGCGTGATGGCGACGTCGAGTCGTATGGTGTATTGAGCGAATTCTTGGAACCTTGAAGGGTTCTTAAGCCCAATTATGAACTTACTCATGGCCACCCCCTGCTAACTACCTCAACCGTACTACCTCCCCACCTTTTGTCCAATCTATACGGAGGACAGTCCTCCGCGACTTTATAGGTTTTTTAGATCTTCTATATCAGAATAGAATTTTGCGTTGATGCCTAAGGATTTTGCCACGTCTACGTTTTTCTGATCGTCATCTAGGTATGAGACCTCTAATGCAGGGAGGTTCAATTTCTCCAATACTTGCTGGAAAAATTCAGGTGTTGATTTTGTGAACCCTAGGTCGCAGGAAATAAAATATCCGTCGAGCTGGCCGTCGAGCAGCTGCTGAAGATATATTTTGCGATATTTCTCTTGGTCTGTTGAAAGAAAGCACTGAATGCCCCTAGCCCGCAGATCTTGTACTACCGCAAGCACTTCCTCATCCAGCTCTACGTCAGTGAACCAATATTCCAAAAATTCATCTACCGATTTCTCCCAACCCCATCCTGCAAGTTTATCTTTCAACACTTCTTTCAAATCTGCCTTTCCTGTCTGGCACAACTTAAACTCTGTCTTAAAAAACCCTTGCATCTCTTCCACCGGAATTCCCTGCTCTCGCGCAAACCGCTCGCTAAAATATTCGCGCTTTTTTAACACCACCCCATCTGCGTCGAGTAAAAGAATTTTTTGCATCTTATTTTAAATACCCGAGATGGGTGAATAATTCTATGGAAGGTGGGGTGAGTTTGAGATTCGGCACTTCAGAAGGATCGCTCCAGCAATACTCAGCGATTTCATGCGGGTCGAAGTTGAATACAACTTCATCTGCTGGAACATCGAGCTGGATTTTGTAAACGAGAAATGTCATATCCGCAATAACTTTTTCTCCCGTCTCTTTAAGTGTCTTTTCTGTCTTACCATGACCGCGCCACTCAAGAAGCTCTACGTGGGCGGTTGAGACATCAATTCCAAGTTCCTCTTTCATTTCTCGCACAAGCGCATCTTCGGGGTTTTCTCCCTCATCTACACCCCCACCGGGAATCCTCCAACAATCGCCCCACACTGCGCCGCTGTTTGGATCGGCCATACCCATAAATACCTTTCCTTCTTTAGAAAATATCAGTCCGGATACTATAAGACGATTTATTGTTCGCATAGTTATACTCGCGCTTGTCCTAATCCTTCCAGAACTTGGACATTTGGCAAGCTCGCCAAGAAACTGCCGGGGACTAAAAGTTTTGATTTGCGGATGCCGCTGCCGATGATTAGCTGTGGCGCGTCAGCGACTGCTTTGTCTATATAAATTGGCCACTCTGCTGGCAAGCCAACGGGCGTGATTGCACCGAACTCCATACCGCTTCCCTGCACGGCTTCTTCCATGGGTGCAAAAGAAATTTTCTTCGTATCCAAAATCTGACGCACAAGGCCATTCACATCTGTGCGAGTGGTTGCCAAAATAACACACGCAACATATTTCACCTCTGCTTCGCCTCCAGTGGGATCGCTTTTCTTCGCTCTCAAAATGACGCAGTTCGCGGCAACCTCCGG
>CAYGIN010000032.1:0-1221 GCA_964349995.1 uncultured Candidatus Saccharibacteria bacterium
ATGCGTTTACACTGCTCTGCGAAGATGCAGAAAAGATGGGGGCAAATGCCATCATAGGCATGCGCTACGATGCCAATGAGGTAAGCGCCGGGGTGGCAGAGGTTTTGGCCTACGGCACGGCCGTAGTTGTCGAAAAAATATAAAGGAAAAAGGCCAGCGTATTTCAGCTGGCCTGTTTGCTGTCGTGCACGTGTTACCTCGCGTACTCTTCGTTCGCTAAGTCGAAGAGCTGCTGGGCGATTTTTTTGTATTCGGGCCGCGGATCACGGTCACGAATATGCCCCAGCGCCCTGCAAGCAGGCGTGTCTCTTTGCAGGGCACGAAGCAGGGTGTTTCGGATTTCCTGCATCTCCTGGCGCTTTTTGATGCCGCCAAGATGCCATCCCAGTCGCGCACCGACGAGGCCGACGACGGCAACAATAAGCGACAGATGCCACATGTTGAAGGAGGAGAAGATGCCATTCCACTTCACATATGCAAACCCCAGCATGGCCATACAGCCCGCCGAAGTGAAGAGTGTCGTTGCCATGCGGCGCCTGTTGTACCACAGGAGGGAATATAGATCGGAGTAGCAGTCCTCCACTACTTCCTGGAGGGCGGGCTCATCCTTGAGCCTGTGCTGAACCTCGGGAGGAATATCCCAAGATAGTGAGACATGGCTGGTCATTTGAACCTCTTTCTGCCCGAAGGCGTAAAGGTGGAACTCAACTGCTCTAGTTGTACGTACAAAACCCTATATGGTCAACCGACCTTGCATAAAAAGCCTTTTCTAGGTATATTGTTTCGGTCTATGGCAACTAAAGAAAAGGTAGCAAAAACAAGCGAATTCGCGATATTCCAGACCGGCGGAAAACAATATATGGTTTCTGTGGGGGATGCTGTGAAGATCGAAAAGCTTGCAGGTGAACACAAGGTTGGGGACACAGTTTCCTTCAGTGATGTTCTCTTGGTTGAAAATGGTTCAGACACAACTATCGGCGCTCCTTTTATCAAGGGTGCAGCTGTCTCTGCTGAAATCTCTAAAATCTCTCGCGCCGCAAAAGTTACGGTCATCAAATACAAAGCAAAATCTAACTACTACAAGAAGCGCGGGCATCGCCAGCCATTCTTTGAGGTAAAAATCTCAAGCATCAAATAAACCCTACTTCGCTAAAGCTACGAAGGGCGAAGAAAGAAAGCCGTCCCGAAAGGGGCGGCGTTTTGTTTGGAGGACGTTGGCCC
>CAYGIN010000032.1:1231-7489 GCA_964349995.1 uncultured Candidatus Saccharibacteria bacterium
AAAATCTCAAGCATCAAATAATAAAGAAGCCGCGCTCAGCGCGGTTTTTTGTTTATGAAAAAAAGACCGCCCGAAGGAGGTCTTCCTTTGGACGGTTTGGATCAGGGTGCCGATGCCCGCATCGGTGCCTGGTCGAACGCGTAGATGGGGTGCTTCGGTGGGCGATCAATCGGAGCTTCGTAGAGAGCCGTGCCCCATTCGGGGCTGTAGCCCAGGACCTTCTGGGTCTTCTGGACCAGCCGCACGAGCGGCTGGCTGTGGCGTTGGCCGTTGATGATGATGGTGCGAGACATCGGCGAGATGGCGACATTGTGCACCTCGCCGGAAGGCAGCGTGATCTGGATCTGGCCGCAGTCGTTCTTGACCTGGAGCACCTTGATGCTGCCGTGACGGCGGTAGTCCATTTCAGCGCCAGCCCAGAGCGCCCAGGTAAAGCCACCCAGTCGATGCAGCATGATGCTGTTCTCGACGCGGAAGCTGGGGAAGCGGTCGAGAACGGGGATGTTACCCTTGAATTTCGGAAGAGCCATGAGACGTACCTCCTTCGTAGAATTTCTGTTTGCGCACGGAACGTGCCAAAAATACACTAGCACGCACAATACAGTATGTCAAGTATTGTTACTGACGTGAAGAAAGGGCGCTGGCGATGGTGTCTGGGTCGGCATATTCCAGCTCAGAGCCTGTAGAGAGGCCTCGGCCAAGAGAAGAGATTTTAAAGTTAAGACCTTCAGAAATAGGGCGAAGTTTTTCTTGAATTATCAAGCGTGTGTGGTCGCCTTCAGTCGTTGCAGAGAGCCCTAGGATTACTTCGGTTAATTGGAGTTTAGATGCATCAGCTTCGACACGTTTAAGCATCTCGCGTAGGCGCACGTGTTTTTCTGGCGCCTCAGATGCAAGAGGAATGGTGCCGCCCAATACGAAGTAGAGGCCGCGGAAACCACTGTGTTCAATGTTTTCAATATCAGCATCCTTTTCAACAAGGAAGAGGATAGATTTATCGCGTGATGAGCTTCCGCAGATGGAACAGAGTCCGTTATGTTCAGAGCCTTTTGCATACCAGCGCAAACATGATTTGCACTGCGCCGTTTCAGTACCCAAATGTTTTATTGCTTCGGAAAGGTCACCGCGGAAGCCTGGCTGTTGTGAAAGCAAAAATTGCACGAACCTTCGTGCTTGTCTTGGCCCAATGCCCGGAAATTCTTTGAATAAATCTGTAAGACGCTCAATCGGATTCACTTTGTGATTATACTAGAAGTCGGCAGAGTTGGCCGAGAAGACTCCAAAGTCAGTCTTTTCGAGGGTCTGGAAGCTGGTGCGCTTCTCATCAAAGTACAACTCCACCATACCTACAGGGCCGTTGCGGTGCTTTTCAATCAATATTTCAGCAATATTAGGACGCTCACTTTCTTTGTTTGTTTTATCATCGCGATGGATAAACATAACGACGTCGGCATCCTGTTCAATAGAACCTGAGTCGCGGAGGTCGGAGAGGCGAGGCTTGCCGCCGCGCTGTTCCACGGCGCGAGAAAGCTGTGAGAGCGCGATAACCGGCACATCAAGTTCGCGCGCCAGGTTTTTAAGTGAACGAGAGATTTCAGTTACTTGCTGAACCATAGAGTCAGAGGCGCGGCTGTTAGTGGGAGCCAAAAGTTGCAAGTAGTCCACAATAATTAAATCCAAACCATTTTCTTTCTTTAATCGGCGGGCAACAGAGCGCATTTTTAGAATGTTGTTGCCTGGTTGGTCGTCGATATATATTGGAGCGCGCGAAAGGCGGTCGTATGCGTCACGAATACGGTCGAAGTCTTCTTGGTCCGTAATGCGGCCCGTGCGGAGGTTCCATGAGTTAACGCGTGCCTCTGCGGCAACCATTCTGTCTACCAACTGCTGTGCACTCATTTCAAGCGAAAAGAAGCCAACGGTAGTGCCGTGCTGTATGGCACTCTGGCGCGCAATGTCGAGTGCCAAGCTCGTCTTACCAACGGAAGGGCGGGCAGCGAGGATAATAAGGTCGGATTTTTGAAAACCGGCAAGCATGGTGTCGAGTTCTTTAAAGCCAGTACGTACACCGCGCAGTTCACCCTTGTTGTCCTGCAGACGCTCAAAGTTTTCCCATGCCGCAGCAAGCGTATCTTTGAGAGACGTAAATTTAGAAAGGGAAGGGCTTTCGGTAACCTGATAGATTTTTTTCTCTGCCTTGTCGAGCGTTTCATCTATATCGCCACTTTCATCAAAGCCGAGCTCGGCCACATACTCTCCCGCATCAATAAGATTGCGGAGCATAAACTTTTTCTGTACTTGCTCGGCATAATGCTTTGCATTGCTTGCGGCAGGCACTTCGCTTACAAGTTCTGCGAGATACGAAATGCCACCGATACCTTCAAGAGCTTTGTCGTCGGAGAGGCGAGCGCGAACGCTTTCAATATCTATAGGCTCATTCTTTCGAAAGAGCGAAAGCATCGCGCGATAGATAATGCGATGCTTCTCGCTGTAAAATGCGTCTTCAGAAGAAAGTACTTCAGAACTCTCACTCATGCCCTCTGGGCGTATCATCAATGCACCAAGAAGTGCTTTCTCAGATTCGTTGGTTTGAGGAGGGAGGCGAAATTTTGTATCTTTTTTAACCACACCTATAGCGTACCCTTCTTTCGCCAAGTATCAAAAATGGATAATGGGGGGATAAAAAGGGGATGAGAATCTCCTTATTTCTTAGTGATTTTCTGGCCGTCGGCACTATCGGTAACGGTAAACCCAAGTTCTTCAAGGCGGCTACGGAGATGGTCGGACTTGTTGAAATCGCGGGTAGTACGAGCTTCTTCGCGCTCCTGAACGATCTCTTTTACTTCCTCAGGCAAATCTTCCTGTTTCAATACTGTAAGTTTTTGAGGTGGGCGAGCATCGGCGAATCCAAGCCCAAGAATGCGGTCAGCCTGACGCAGCGTTGTTTTATTTAATGTCGAAAGATTTTCCCAGATAAGTGCCAGTGCTTGTGCAGTACCCAGGTCATTTCCTATGCATGCATAAAACTTTTGCAGAAATACTTCGTCCGCCTTGCCTTCTTTCATTTCCAAATAGCTACGCGTAAGGCGAGAGAGTGCCGCATCAGAACCCTCTAGCGCATCCCAGGTAAAGTTCATTGGCGTGCGATAGTGACCAGTTAAAAACCAATAGCGCAGTGCAAGCGGATTAAGCCCTTTATCAACAATATTGTGCAGGTACACGGTATTACCAAGCGACTTTGAAATTTTTTTACCTTCAATGGTGATATGCGCGTTGTGCAACCAGTAGCGTACATACTGTTTGCCCGTAACCGCTTCCGCCTGCGCTATCTCGTTATTGTGGTGCACGGGAATATGCTCGATGCCTCCGGTATGGATGTCGATTTGTTTCCCAAGCAATGCAAAAATCATTGCGGTGCATTCTATGTGCCAGCCTGGGAAACCTTTACCCCAAGGGCTGTCCCACCCCAATTCTCTCTCTCGCTGCTTTTCTTCTTTGGCAAATTTCCACAATGCGAAGTCACGAGGGTTTTTCTTTTCGCTATTTCCTTCAATTCGGGCTTCCGTAGTGCCGTCTGCCAAACCTCCAAGTTTTCCGTATCCAATAAATTTTTTTGTATCAAAATATACGCCATCTGAAATAACATACGCGTACCCTTTTTCTTCAAGTGCGTGCACCAGCGCAACTTCTTCTTTTATGTAGTCGCTGGCGCGAGGAAATTTTATTTTATCGACAGGTACACCGAGGCTTGCAATATCGCGCAAAAATATTTCGGTATATTTTTCTGCGAGCTTACGCATATTCTCCATGGTAAAGTCCCAGCCTTCACGTTTGAGGCCTCGGCTCATGCGGTCTTCGCCTATATCGGCGTTGCCGTCATTGTCGCCAGAGAGGTGGCCAAAGTCAGTAATGTTAGTTACTTGGTTTACCGGATAGCCCCACGCTTCAAGAGAACGGCGCAGAAGGTTGCCAAGTAGAGCAGGCACCATATTGCCGATATGCTGCTCGTCGTAGGGGGTTGGGCCGCAGTTATACATCCGCACCGTGTGGTTAAGCGGACGGAATTCTTCTTTGATGCCCGAAAGGGTGTTATGGAATGTGAGCGGCGGCAGATTTTTCTGCGGTGCAGCCCGTTTAAAAAATGAAAACATAGTTTGTTAGAGCCAATCTTTGCGCTTGAAGTAAATAACAAAACAACACGCAAGGACCATCATCATACCAACGATAATCCAAAAGTCATGGGCATTCCCAACAATCGGGTTATGTTCAGTGTTCATGCCAAAAAGACCGGCAATAAACGAGAGTGGGAGAAAAATAAATGCCATAACCGTAAAGGTTTTCATAATTTCGTTTTGTTTGGTCGAGAGAAGAGAGTTGTTGGTCTCACGAAGCTCGGTGAGCGAACCGTGCAAGTTGCTGAGCGTGCGGTCTATGCGTTGGTATGCACCCTCAAGGTCGCGAATGTAATATGCAAATTCTGAACCGAAAGTGCGCATTCCTACGGGTTCGAAAGATTTAAGCATTTCTTCATGTGGTGCCATCGACTGTCTAAAATCGTGGATGGTGCGCCCCACCTGTGAAAGTTCAGCAACCATATGACGTTCGTCACCATTGAAGATTCGCTCCTCTATGTCGCGGAGACGACGGTGCATGGTAGTACAACCAGTTTCTATCGCCTGATATAAATTACGTACAAGTGAAACGAAAAGATGTCCACCGTGAGTGGCGTGTAATTCTTTCTTGAGCAGAAGATCGACCTCAAATACTTTTGCAAAGGTGTGGAGAGGGTCGATATTTTCGTACCGTGTTGTTATAAGGAAGTGCTTACCTATAAGAAAATCGATCTCCTGCTCTGGCGCTTGATGGCCACTACGTAAGGTAGGGAAGTGTAGGATGACATAGACGGCATCGCCCCGCTTTTCCACCTTGGATTTATACGAGGGGAGGAGAAGTTCTTCCGCGATAAGCGGATCTATAGAAAATTCGTGCATCAAGCTGCGAATTTCGGCCGCCGTAGGGGAAACGCAGTCTATCCACGTGAGATTTCTCTGCACGTACCTGGTGATCATACGTATAAATTATATCATCAAATATTTGCCCCAATATGATATACTGATGCGAAATGACCAAACAACGATGGAAGGCGGCAGGGGCAGTGGTGGCATTGATGGCGGCCTTTTATTTGGGCACCGTCATACACCAGCAAAACACCTTGGTACACGCAGCAGTAAATGCTGTAACTGGCAAACAGCCAGCGGGTGTTGATATGACCCAGTTCTGGGTAGCTTATGAACTTCTCAATAAAAATTTTATTGTTACGCATGCATCAAGCTCATTCCCTACAGAGCAAGAACAGCTCTATGGAGCAATTGCAGGGCTGGCCACAAGCTTCGGCGACCCATACACAGTCTTTTTTCCACCATCTGATGCTCAGATATTCCAGCAAGACATTAGCGGCTCCTTTGGTGGTATTGGTTTACAAATCGACAATAACTCCAAGGGTCAGCTCGTCGCTGTCTCTGCATTGAAAGGAACTCCCGCCGCCGCCGCCGATATTCAAACTGGCGACATCATTGTTGCCATCGGTGCAACATCATCGGAAATGATGTCATCAGACCAAGCAGTAAAAACAATCCGTGGACCTATTGGCACCCCAGTTTCTTTGACACTTGTGCGTGGCACGGCCAAGCCGTTCACAGTTAATCTTACCCGCCAGACCATTAACATTCCTATCATTGACACGGAGAACTTGAACGGAGGCATATTTAAAATCACGCTCTATAGCTTCTCAGAAAACTCAGTTGATCTGTTCCGCGGCGCATTGCGTCAGTTTATAGAATCAGGTAACACAAAACTTATTCTCGACCTACGTGGCGACCCAGGCGGGTACCTCGACGCAGCTGTCCAAATGGCAAGCTACTTCCTGCCGGCAGGGGAGGTTATTGTCACCGAAGACTTTAAAGGCAGTCGAGAAAATGTTGCTCATCGCAGCCTGGGATATAACGTATTTCAGGGCAACAAAAACTTTAAAATGGCGGTATTGGTAGACCAGGGCTCTGCCTCGGCATCGGAAATTCTCGCAGGCGCGCTCCAGCAGCATGGCGTGGCAAAACTCGTTGGAACGCGCACTTTCGGTAAAGGTTCGGTGCAAGAACTAATGGAACTGGGCGGTGGTGCGCAACTCAAAGTTACTATTGCACGCTGGCTCACTCCAAACGGCAACTCAATCTCAGACGGTGGTTTGCAGCCTGATATCCA
>CAYGIN010000033.1:0-6936 GCA_964349995.1 uncultured Candidatus Saccharibacteria bacterium
CTTTAACGATGCACAACGTGCGGCAACCCGCGACGCAGGCAAGATTGCCGGCCTCGATGTAAAACGCATCATCAACGAACCTACAGCTGCAGCTCTCGCCTACGGATTCAATAAAAAGAAAGACGAGAAAGTTGTGGTTTTTGACTTCGGTGGCGGTACATTCGACATCTCTGTGCTTGAAGTTGTGATGGCCGAAGGCAATGAAGGTTCTATTGAAGTTCGTTCAACCGACGGTGATGCACACTTGGGCGGTAAAGATATCGACCAGAAGATTATTGACTGGATTGCGACTGAATTCCAAAAAGAAAGCGGTATCGATGTACGCAATGACCCTCTTGCCCGCCAGCGCCTCGACGAAGCTGCAGAGAAAGCAAAGATTGAACTCTCGGCTGCCGTTGAAACTGAAATAAACATTCCATTCATTACCTCAGATTCTTCAGGTCCACGCCACCTCCTTCTTAAGATAACTCGTGCAAAACTCGAAGAGCTTTCACAGGAGTTTATTGATCGCGCGCTCATGATTACCAAACGCGCAATGGAAGCATCTCCATTCAAAATAGGCGATATCAATGAAATCATTCTTGTTGGCGGCCAAACCCGCATGCCGGCACTTCAGACAGCAGTAGAGAAATACTTTGGAAAGAAGCCAAACATGTCGGTGAACCCTGACGAAGTGGTTGCAATCGGCGCCGCAATCCAAGGAGGTATCTTGGGCGGAGATGTGCGCGATGTGCTCCTTCTCGATGTTATTCCACTCTCACTCGGTATTGAAACTATGGGTGGAGTTGCAACCAAAATTATTGAGCGCAACACAACTATTCCTACCAGCCGTTCACAAACATTCTCAACCGCAGCTGACAATCAAACTTCTGTAGAGATCCATATCTCACAAGGGGAGCGCGCAATGGCTGCAGACAACAAGTCTCTTGGGCGCTTTGTGCTCGATGGTATTCCACCAGCGCCGCGCGGTATGCCACAGGTTGAAGTGACCTTCGACGTTGATGCAAACGGCATCCTTTCAGTTAAGGCAAAAGACAAAGCAACTAATAAAGAGCAAAGCATCCGCATTGAGGCATCCTCTGGTCTTTCAGATGCTGAAATTGAAAAGATGCGTAAAGATGCAGAGGCAAATGCAGACTCAGACAAGCAAAAAGCAGAACTTGTAGAAGCTCGCAATATGGCAGAACAAGCAGTTTACTCTGCAAAGAAAGCTCTTGATGATAACAAAGACAAACTTCCTGCAGAACTTGTAACTTCAATTAATGAAAAAATTACTGCAGTAGAATCTAAAAAAGCATTAGAAAATGCAGCTGAAATAAAAACAGCAGTTGAAGAACTCTCTAAGGAGCTCTCAAAAGTATATGAGGCGGTTCAAAAAGCCGGAGCAGCACAGACTCCTCCAACAGAACCAGGCCAGCAGTCTGCTCCTGAATCTGAAACTCCTCCGCAGCAATAAAAGAGAATTCCCCGACCAGTTGCCCGGTCGGGGAGGGTGGATGGGGCTCTCAAGCCCAGTCCAGAAAGTGAAGGTGGCGATGCGCGAAGTCCTGCAGCCATTTGCCGCCGGTGTAGATGCCAGCGACAGTTGTGACGGCCACGATTGTCATTCCAGTCAGCATCGTTAGCGTGTCACATCCGGTGATGAGAGCGCCCCTGTGTTCGACGCAGAAGCCGAGCGTGGGCCAAAAGAGGTAGTAGCCCTCAGCGGCCAGCGCTGCCAGCATCAGTACGGGCACCATCACGGCGATGAGGCCGTCGATGGCTATGCGAGCCAACTCTTTACCAATAGCGTTCATGGCGAGTCTCCTGTTAAACGTTCCAAATATATCATATCAGTAATAATCATATTTGTCAAGCTGTGCTATTGTAAAAATTCATGAAGGAAACAGGTACGAAAAAGAAAAGCGGCACAAATAGTGCCGTACTAAAACTCTATTGGCAGCATGCCCGGAAATACCCTCTAGGTGTGTTGTTTGTGGTTCTTGGCGCGCTAACCATCCAAGCAAGCATGCTGGCAGCACCGCTCTTCCTGCGCCAATTTTTTAACATCCTTGCGGCTGGAAACCCAACCCCCGCAGCAGTTCATGCTTTGGTACTTTTGCTGTGCGGACTTGCTGGTATGTATGTGATTGAACAAATAGGACTACGCGTGCGCGACTTTTCAAACGGTCATATGCAAGCGCGAGTAATGTCCGACCTGCTTGAATCAGGGTTTAAATACTTACTTGGACATTCCTACAATTTCTTTATTTCAAATTTTGCTGGTTCGCTTACGAGTAAAGTAAGCCGATTTGGAAAAGCGTTTGAAGGAATTTTTGACAGTATTGCGCTAACCTTCGTGCCAACCTCTGTATTTGTCGCAGGTAGCGTAATTATTCTTTTTCTCCATAACCAGGTACTCGGCATAATGCTAGGGGTATGGGCGATTGCTTTCGTTTGTTTTCAGATATATATCTCCAAACTTCGCCACCCTATACGTGCAACACGCGCTGCGGCAGATACAAAAATCACTGCCACTCTTGCGGATGCAATAAGCAATCAAAACACCATTGCGCTTTTCTCAGGCTCTGCTTTTGAAAGAAAATTATTCCGCGATGTAGTGGCCGTATGGCAAAAGATTACCCTCAAGCTTTGGGATACTGATAACCTTATCTGGACCGGGATTGGGATTTTCATGATCATCATTGAGATCGGTCTCCTTTCTGGCGCAGTATTTTTCTGGCAACGCGGAGAACTAACTGTCGGCGATTTCGTGCTTATACAAACCTACCTCCTTACTACATTTACCCAGTTGGTGAGCATCAACCGAGAGCTGCGCGGCTTCTACACCAACCTCGCAGACGCCTCTGAAATGGTTGAAATAATTAGAACGCCTCATGAAGTTCAGGATATTGTTGATGCAAAAATACTCGCAGTCACTGAGGCTAAAATTGAATTTAAAAATCTTTCTTTCTATTTTAAAGAAGATACTCCGATACTGAAAAATTTAAACTTCGTCATTGCTTCACATGAAAAAGTTGCCTTAGTGGGCCCATCTGGAGCAGGTAAATCTACTATTACAAAACTTATGCTCCGTCTCTTCAATATTAAAGAGGGGGGCATAGAGATAGATGGGCAAAATATTGCAAAAGTGACACAGGATAGCTTGCGCGAAGCAATTGCTTTTGTTCCACAGGAACCTATTTTGTTTCACCGCACGTTGATGGAAAATATTCGCTACGGCCGCCGCGACGCGACAGAGGCAGAGGTTATAGAAGCTGCAAAGAAAGCTCACTGCCATGAGTTTATTGCGGGACTCACAGAGGGATATAACACCTATGTGGGCGAGCGCGGAGTAAAACTTTCGGGTGGCGAACGTCAGCGCGTGGCAATTGCTCGTGCAATCCTAAAGAACGCGCCAATTCTTATTCTCGATGAGGCAACCTCAAGTTTGGATTCAGAATCAGAAGCACTTATTCAAGATGCACTCCAGACACTTATGCAGGGTAAAACTGTCATTGTTATTGCACACCGCCTCTCTACCATTATGAATATGGATAGGATTGTTGTGGTAGAAAATGGTTCTATTGCTGCAGAGGGAACGCATGCGGAACTTCTTGAACACAAGGGCCTCTACCAAAAACTTTGGAGTATTCAGGCTGGCGGTTTTATCCAAGACGATGGAACGGGGATAGAAAAACCTGAAGAATCTGATGAGCTTGCGGAAGAGGGTAGAGAGTCGTAAACTGAGTTTAATTATGGCTGCTAAAAACTACTACGATGTCTTAGGGCTCCAGAAGAGCGCAACCAAAGAGGAGATCAAAAAAGCATTCCACAAACTCGCACATAAACTCCACCCTGACAAAGCGAGCGGGGATGCGGATAAATTTAAAGAAGTAAGCGAGGCCTATTCTATATTGAGCGACGAAAAGAAGCGTGCAGAGTACGACTCATACGGACGCGTCTTTGGTGGTGGAGGTGGTCCAGGCGCTGGTGGCGCCCATGCTGGAGGATTTGATTTCTCACAATTCCAAGATGCATTCCAAGGAGGTTTTGGCGGATTTGATTTCGGTGATATTTTTGGCGATGCATTCGGTGGACAGAATCGCCAGCGTCGTGGACGCGATATCTCTATCGATCTTGAACTTTCATTTAAAGAAAGTGTTTTTGGCACAAAGCGCACCGTGCTCCTTGCAAAGACCGCTCAGTGCGAAACATGCAAAGGTTCAGGCGCAGAGCCGGGTACAAAGATGGACACCTGCAAATACTGCAACGGTAGCGGCAAACTTCACGAGACAACTAACTCATTCTTTGGTCAGATAACTATGCAGAGTCCGTGCCGCCACTGCCATGCGACGGGTAAAGTACCTGAACACAAATGCCAGACTTGCCGCGGCGAAGGTGTGTATAAGAAACAAGAGGAGATCGATATTGTCGTACCTCCAGGCATTGAAGGTGGTGAAATGATCCGCCTCACAGGCGCAGGTGAAGCGGTTCAGGGAGGTTCTTCAGGCGACCTCTACGTCAAAGTACATGTACAGAATGACCCACGCTTTAAGAAAGATGGGCAAAATCTCATAACTGAACTTTCTATCAAACTCTCAGACGCGCTTTTGGGTAGTGAATATAAAGTGCAGACGCTCGATGGTGATGAAAATCTTTCTATTCCACCTGGCGTAAACCATGGCGAACTTTTGAAAATAAAAGGTAAGGGCGTTGCAAACAATCAAGGCAAACGTGGCGACCTTGTCGTACGCATCAAAATAAATCTTCCATCAAAAATCTCTCGCACTGCAAAAAATTTGATAGAGAAACTTAAAGAGGAGGGAATCTAGTGATTCTCAACAATTAAATCCGCAATTTCTCTTGGCTTAAACGTTTCAAAATATTCAAGATCGTTTCTTTTCCATACTCCATCCCATTTTTCATCTTGAGGGTTTTGATGGACTTCTCGGTCGCGTTTTTTACCGCGGCGTATAGCCTCATCCATAGGCGTGTCTATCCAGATTTTGTAAGAAAAATATTTTAAAAGTTCAGGCCGGAAAAGCCCAATTCCTTCCACAATAAGGATGCCGCTATGCTGAACATCAACTGTGTTACCAATTCCGTTTACATTCCAATCATAATGACCGTATGTAACTAGATTTTGCCCTTCAGCAAAAGGTATAAACACCTCCTGCTCTAGACGTGCGAAATTCACTGATCCCCAAAGTGAGTGGTTGATATCCAATCTATCCGTTGCAAATGAATCTACTCCAATAACAGGGGCACTAATAGCGGCACCCAGCGCCTCAGCAAAGGTAGATTTGCCTGCGCCACCAAAACCAGAAACGGCAATAATTGCAGGCCGCGAGAGCGCGTTTATCTTTTTAATCAGTCCCGATGGTACTTCCATATATGGAAGTATAAGGCATGCCAGCCTAGTTTCGGGTATACTAGAGGCCATATATGGCAGAAGGTAAAAAACGGCTTTTAACAGGCTTGCAGTCCAGCGGTGCGTTGCATATTGGAAACTACTTTGGCGCGCTCAAACCATTTCTTAATACATACGAGGAGTATGAGAGCTTCTTGATGATTGCGGACTACCACGCCCTTACATCTCTTAAGAATCCTGAAGAACTAAAACAGAATATTTACAACGTAGTGCGCGACTATTTAGCTGTTGGTGTTGACCCAACGAAGGCAACTATCTTCCAGCAATCCCGCGTACAGGAACACACAGAACTTGCATGGATATTTGACTGTTTGGTTACGGTGCCGTTTTTGGAACTCGGCCACGCGTACAAAGACAAGGTAGCGAAGGGATTGGAAGCAAATGCAGGTTTGTTTACCTACCCAATGCTTATGGCGGCAGATATTCTTTTGTATGACACAGATGTCGTTCCAGTGGGGGAAGACCAGCGCCAGCATATTGAATATGCTCGTGAAGCTGCAGCGAAGTTCAACAATACTTTTGGAACCACATTTAAAGAGCCTCAAGAAAAGATTCATAAAGAAATTGCGATCGTGCCTGGCACTGATGGCAAGAAAATGAGCAAAAGCTACGGCAATACTATTCCGCTCTTTGGTACAAAAGAAGAAATCACAAAAGCTGTTATGAGTATTGTGACAGATTCTTCTGGTGATAAACCAGAGAATGTATATGCAATTCATAAACTTTTCCGCTCTCCATCGGAATATGAGGAGCTTGAAGCTGCATACAACAAACTTCGCGGGAACTACAAAGTCCTCAAGGAACTGCTTATTGAAGATATAGAAAATGTAGTTGCTCCAATGCGCGAAAAGAGAAATTCTATTTCTGACGAAGACGTGCGACGCGTAATTGAAGAAGGCAGCGCTCGCGCAAAATCTATTGCCTCTGCAAAAATGGCAGATGTCCGACAGAAGGTTGGAGTGACTCTATAAAACAGAATCGCCCACCTTCGTGAGTCGGTGGGCGACTCGTGGGGTGGGCGATGGGGACTTAGTACTCGGCGAGGGAGAAATTCTCCTCGTTCTTGGCGAGCTCGTTGGCAGGCCAGATCTTCACGCCATTGGGGACGGGGTCTCCCTCTCGTACTTCGCCGTTGCTGGGAGCTTCGACGAAGAAAAGCTGAGAACCCAGCCGTCGGGCGAAGCCGCCGATATCGGTTCCAAAGATTGGATAGTGATAGTGACCGAGAGGCACCATTCGATTCGTACTGGCCATTATGGCCTCCTATTTTTGACTGAGGGGAACTATCGAACTACCTATGTAGTATATACAATTTTACAAAACTTTGTCAAGTTTATATAAACGAAGCTGTATAATACTTTTTCTGCTATATTGTGGATAACATGCAACGGACACTTATACGCGATTTGGGTGCACACAAAAGTGAAGAGGTAACTATCAAAGGTTGGGTCAGCGTACGTCGCGACCAAGGCAAGATGGTGTTTTTTGATTTCCGCGACCGCTCAGGAACTACACAAGGTGTT
>CAYGIN010000034.1:0-6842 GCA_964349995.1 uncultured Candidatus Saccharibacteria bacterium
CGCGGCTAAAACCCATCCGTGTCATTTGCCCCGCACTATCAGAAAGCGACCATGCGTGGCTGCGCACATCGCTTGGCGACCTATACGAAAAGGTAACGTTTGAGGCAAGTGACGAAGCGAGAGAGCACTCTTTCCCCAATCTTAGTGTTCGCGTCTTTACACATCCACAACCACATCACTTAGGCTTTGAAGTAAAAACACCTACTCAACATTTTGTGCATGTCACAGATGCGTGTGCAAATACTGACAGAAATATGCTGTCGCTTCATCCAATGTGGAATGTTGTTCGAGATCTAAAACCAGACATGCTGTTTATATCAGCCGCAAATCACTTGTCCCGTTGGGGGGCAGGTTCTGAAAGGACTGTTGGAGAACACTCAACACTTTCAGCCACACAAGCTGCAAAAATTACCGCCATGATGGGTGCGAAACGCGTCGGCCTTATCGGCATGGACAACTTTTCTATTTGGGACAGCGCTGTGGAATATGCACACACTGCAGAAGCAATTGAAAACGAATTTCAGTGGGTGATTGATTATCTTGCTCCAAACGTAGAGTTTATACCGCTACGGCCGGGCAAAAAAATACTCTAGTGTGTTAGAACTGCACTCCCGTCCTTACAAGGAAGGCTTTGAACTCGGGTGAAATAGCTGCGAGTTTTAAAGCCCTTGCCCGTACTACATTAGTGGAAGAAGACGGTCTGATGTTTTCTAACATATTTTTTTCAAGAAAATTAATAACATCTTGTGATGTAAGAGTTCCAAACGGCACCAGCAATGTTTGTATATCTTGCGTACGCACAGTGCCGAATAGTGTCATAAGAAAATCCGCGTGTGCAAACCGCCATGTAAACAATACGGCTTGTATTTTTGGATTGCTCATATCCACTCCCATACTTTCTATGGAGTCAATAGTAGTTTTTACACGCGCATACGCCTCTTCCGATTCTTTCGGGCTGTTCTTAAGTATTCTGTTGCTCAACGCAATTGCCTGCGCTCTAAACAGCTGATTGAGGATAATAGTATATGGGGCGTAGAGAGATGCGGTGGCGCCAGGAGCAACAAAAGCTGAGTCGTCTCGTGTATCTCCTTCGGCAACGTACTTCTGCATAAGTTTTGCTAGTTCTTCCTGCACTTGTTGGCTTGGAGAAGTCCTAATCACAACTCCAAAGTAATGGTTCGCCAAAGCATATTCAGCGAAAGATGTTGGATATATTTCGTCGGAGGTCTGAAGCAAGGCAAGGTACGCATTCCTCATACGTTCCCTGTCGGTACCTGAAGTGCCTAGATACGCGTCGAACGGTGGCCTGCCAAGATACGTTTGGTAGAAAGAGATATCGGTGATATGTGCGAAGACAACTCGCGAGAGCGTATTGTATGTCACCGCCCGTATCCACGCCGGCACAGAGTAATCGTTGATGAGATTGTATGCAATAGAGGCAGCTTCTGCCATTTTACTTTCATTCCCTGTGTCGAAGAGAGTGGCCATAAGGAGTTCTTGCAGGCGCGCTTCTTCGCTCTTGGTGGGCGCTTCTTTTATAAGTGCGCGCAAACCAGCTTCTGCCACATCATACTGGCCGCTATACAAAGCCTGTATTGCTGGTTTAGAGCTATTAAGAGATGTCATGATTTGTTTGGCTTCTTTTTCGGGAATATAGATAGCATAGTAATAACCACCTGCCCCAGCCACCAATAGCAGGGCCACGACTGCAAGTGCAATATATTTTAGAGAGCCTTTCATTCAATTTTTAGTGTGGGGAACAACCCCCGTCGGAGCCGCAAGGGCCGGCGTCAGTATTAGGGCAGCCACCGTCACCCACAGGAGTATCAGCATACGCTGAAGGAACGCTCGTGAAGGCTGCGAAAAGATCATCAGATTTGTTTGCATCGTCTTTAGGAGTATCAGAAGTAAATCCAAGTCTGTGCACAATATTTGTTAAAAAAACGACGGCCACAAGAGACGTAAAGGCTGTAAATCGTAGCGCTCTTTTTAGAAATCTACTCATGTCTCTATTGTACCAGTGTTTCTATACCTACAAACTTCCTTTCCCCACAGCAAGTGTGTAGAGGGCACTTTCATACTCTCCATCTATATCAAGCAGATCCTCGATTGCAGTGTCATAACTTCCACCCACGCCACAGCATTGAAGACCGAGTGCTCCCGATACAAGATATACATTCTGGCCAATATGCCCTGCTTCAAGCAGTGCGTACCGATAGCCCCGCTGGCCATATTTTTCCTTCGTTCTTGAAAAGACTCCTGTTAACACTATTGCGGCGGCCACATCCTGCACCCATGGATACACAAAGAGTTTTTCTATATCAAACTTCGTAAATTCTCGGGTGCTCATGCATTCGAGCGTATGGTCGCGAACATTATAATGATATACCCCCGCTGACAAATCATCGTGTGGTCGAAACACGAGCACATACGCTTCCACCGGATACTGCGGGCCGCCTGATGGCTGAGCCCTCTTTGTTGAGGACTCGCTCTGTATAATTTCACCGCAGGAATAGAGCAGTAAGGTCGACAGTTCTTCGTTTGTAATTGGAGCGGGGGCAAAAGATCTCCCAGATTTGCGGTTCGTAATACTTGAAAACAAGCCTGGGTCATGTTTCGGCGTCTTCCTTGAGAAAATATGCTTGGGAAGAAGCTCGTATGTTTTATAGAATATTGTTGTCCAGGATTTCGGCCATTGTGAATCATCCGTTGGTATATGTACGGCTCCACCATCAGTGTGGTCTTTTGATGTTCTATGAAATAATTTTGAGAAATCAACACGCATACGATTATTTTACGCAAATGGGTGGGGCCATGGATTTAGTTTAGTCTCCAAATACCCTAATATCGCGGGCACTTCTTGCAGTCTCTCTGCACCAAGCGTCGCAAGATGTTCGTGCAGATGTAGTGGAACAAGCTTTGGGGTAATAACCTTGGTTACTACATATCCAAGCGTATCGAGTACAGGATGCTGTGCCCTATAACAATACAATTCATACCCAGCCCCCTTATCTTTAAATATTTTTTTTACCTCCTCGAACTCGCTCTGTTTAGATGAGAATACCTTATGAAAAGAGTAGTGCCGACTTTCCGAAAAAGTTATCTCATCGCTGGAGATAAAAAAATTGAAACGTTCAAGCATAGTGTTTCCATGCCACATACCCATACGTTCTTTCA
The DNA here is from genome assembly GCA_964349995.1 of uncultured Candidatus Saccharibacteria bacterium. Lineage (GTDB taxonomy): Bacteria > Patescibacteriota > Minisyncoccia > Phycocordibacterales > SBAW01 > GWA1-54-10. The sequence goes on from CAYGIN010000034.1 coordinate 3,178, forward strand.
TATGGATATTTCTATCGAGAAACGGCCTATAATCCGCTTTAAGGTCGTACGTGACGGTGTGCTGAGCAACTGAGAGCGCTTCGTTGAGACTTGAAGTTAGATTTTTATATATATCAAACCCAGCTGACCCTCCAAGGGCTATTCGAGGTTCTGCACCTCTGTCATCAAGTACGACACAAATGCATGATGGAATTCCAAGATCCGTTGTAGTGTCGAGATAAAACAGCTTCAATCCAGTATTTTGTAAAAGTGTTATGCGCTCATGGATAGCTGGGTCATCAATTGATTCAAGTTTAATGCGTGGAGGTGAAATGGTATTAAGCCAAAAGATCAACAATGCATCACGCTCAACAAGCTCATATATTGAACTCAGCACACTCTCTTCAAACGTAAAGTGTCCTGCTTGGCCGTTAGTCGTAGAAGATTGTAACCATGGCTCACGAACAGGCGTGCGGGCATAATTCCAAAATACAAGCTGCGCTGGTACATAGACACTCTTCCCCGACAGAAGTTCTGTTGCTCTTGTCCAATGCAATGGAGTGTCGGTTGAGTACGCTAACTCTTTAAATTCTTCCGTCTGCCAAGGTAAAAACTTGGGCAACATATCTAGATTGAGAGCTCGTACTCCCATGCGTATTAAATTGTTATATGAACCGCACTTAAAATCTTTTAAGCGGTATACAGTCAGTATGTATCTCTCGAGAAATTCTCCTACTGCCTTGCTGTAGGCTTCTTCAATTTCTACATTCGATCCGAATCCGGCCATGTCTATATTGGACCCGTCGCTAACCTCACCAGTCACACGCGAATTCAACTTAACCTTATTTATATGAGGAAAGTCGTTACGCTGTGACATTGGCGTAAAAGCGGGTTTTGGAAGTAATTTTTTGCTCGCCAGGTAGTTAAGAAGTATTTGCCAGTTGGGCGGAATTTCATAGTTAGGAAATGCCACTATATTATTAAATATCCTCGACGTACTAATGCTTCGCAGAAATTTTAATTCCAAGATTTCCCGCCACGAGAGAGGTGATTTAAAACGTCCGCATGGTTTTAGAAAAGCATCAATACTTTCGTGTACAGAAAAAGTTTTATCTTGAGAGTTTGATTTTAGATATTGTTGCGAAAATTCCGTCTGTTTTTGCCACTGCATACTAGAAACCAATAGTACAGGAAGGGTGATGTGGAAGACAATCTTACAAAATAAAGAGCCCGCATCGGTAAGATGCGGGCCCCCGCGTGATGCTTTTGCAAAAACGCGTTTTAGCGGCAGGATGCCTTGCCGACAGCAGTGCCGCTGCCGTGTTCGTAGCGGACGGTGAATCGGACGACACCAGACGCATCGCCGCCGACATAGCTCAGGTAGTACCGGGAGCGGCCAGCCGGGTTCGGGAAGAACCAGGAACCGTCGGCTTGCACCTTGAACTGGACTTCGCCCTGCTTCCAGTAGCTGTTGCCGTCGTTCGTCTCCCAGCCCTTGGAGGAGCCCGGAGCGGCCTTGACGGCGAGGAGGGTGAACGACCCGTCCTTGTCCACCTTGGTCGTCTTGATCGCCGCCTCGGGCCGTTCGAGCTGACCCGTGCCGCCTTCGGCCTGGTTGTAGTAGCCCCAACAGGTCTTGCCGGCGACGATCGAGAAGTCGGGCGCGGTGGCCGCCACTGAAGTGGTCGGCGACGACGCCTTCTGGACCTGCGCGTTGGCCGGGCTGAAACCCAACACCAGAGCGCCGATGGCTGCAACGAGCAGCATGCGGATGTTTGTCATTTCGAAGAACTCCTTCAGGTTGTGAACTATTTTTCTTTTCCACCGGAATGGTAGATGCGTTTATCATACCACCTTTTAAAAATAAAAGCAAGCCCCCTCCCCAGATTCCCTCTGGCCCTTATAGAATAAGGGTATAATGATGAATATGGGATTATTTTCTCCTCTTGCAGGGCTACTCAAACCCAAACCATCATACGAGCTCTTTGGGGACCTCGGGTCTCCCCACTTAGTCCATCCACAAGTCTATACATTTCCATTCAAGCATATTGTCATAGATAATTTCCTGTCGGACACACAGGCCGCCGCAATGCGGGAACATTTTACGCGCACACTCTCGTTGGGCTTTGGTGCGGAAGATTCGCGGGACAAATTTAGATACAGAACTGTGTACGATGTTAATTTGTTTTGGCCATCGCCTTCACTTGATGCACCTTACAGCCCTTTTTTTTCTTCGTCGTATTTTGCAATGCTACGCACGCTGTTCAATACCCCTTTATCGAACGACACAGTTCTTATGTACCACCACCACAAAAAAAGTGTTGAGGATGCATATACCCACAATGACTTTGTCGAAGGACATTTCGTTGATGAGCCCTTGCCAAACGGCATCAACCCTTGGTATTTCCAATGCACGCACGGCGAGCCTCCGGCGGATGAACCAAAAAGTCGTACGGTGGCACGGGCACTCGCTGGAGTTTATTATTTGAATGATTCGTGGGAACCAAGTGACGGCGGAGAAACTGCTCTTTTTTCCCCGCACAATCGCTTAAAGCTTGAACGAAAAATTGAACCTATCAGCAACAGACTGTTCGTGTTTGAAGTTACGCCAACTTCTTGGCACAGCTACCTTAAGAGCTCGGCACCTTCGCGCAACTCAGCAGCACAATGGTTTTTTATGTCCCCTGAGGAGATGGCGAAGAAATCTTCCAGGCCTCCAGGGAAAGGCCAACTAGGATACTAATCTATTGCATCCGTAAAAAGCTGTAGCAATTCTTCCGTAGGAACATGAATCACTGTACTTGGAGTGATTACTTTTGCTGCAATAACACCCTCTAATTCCAACGAAAGAACTTCTGCTGTACGTATCTGAGCATTCTTTACAATAGAGTACGTTGCTAAGTCTTTACGGTAATTAAATGCGGACAAACTCGAAACCAATATAAAAGTACCTTTAAAATTTTGTATCTCTCGTGCACTCCGCACACACTCAATAGGAAGCGCCACTGCCAAATCAAACTCTCTATGTAAACTTTCGCGCGTGCTTTCCATAAGCGACGTAAAAAAATATTTCACCGGGTTCCACACAATTACATCAAATGTATGGGTGCGAAATGCAGTATCAAATAGTGCCTGATATTCAGTAAACAAGTCCCCCGAATACATATCAACACAGTATGGTCGCAGTGCGTCCCGCTTCCCTGCAATACCAACGATGTCATATGTTTCCGCAAGTAGAGGTATGATTTTCGACGCAACTTCCCCTCCTGCACCGACAAAAAGTATTTTTTTCTTACGTGGCTCCATACTTACAACATCTCCGGCGGTATATGAAACCACTGTATAAGAGAGTTGCGCTCTTTTTTATTTGTCTGAAATGCATGCATGGAAAGAGGCGATGTCTGAAATGCAAAGAGTCTGTTGTTTACTGGAGGTACTGTTTTTAAGAGAGTTGTTTTATCTTCTGCATAGATACCAGTTTCACCCCCATCCCCTTCCTGCCATTCTTCGTTATTTATATAAATAAGCAGAGAAATAGCTCTGCGACGCCCTCTCGTATTTGTATCCTTATCTCTCTCTCCAGCAATGACTCCGTTGGGAAGTGTAGGCGTAGAATAGAAATGTATATCTACGAAGTCCTGGTGCACAAAACCAGTCTTGTCTCCGGGTGGATGATGATGAAAAGC
>CAYGIN010000035.1:0-6810 GCA_964349995.1 uncultured Candidatus Saccharibacteria bacterium
CTTAAAGAATATTTAGATAAACGTGGCGACATGGACGATGCGCTTTTTGTGCAAATGGGTAAAAACTCTAAGAATGCGAAAGAATTGCGCCTCACCCCACGCTCCATTGAGCGCCTCGTAAAAAAATATGCGACCAAGGCTGGTATCACCCGCAAAGTAACTCCGCACGTTATACGACACTCCTTCGCCACCGACCTCCTTGGAAACGGCGCTGACCTTCGCTCAGTACAAGCATTGCTTGGCCACGCAAACATCACTACTACTCAGGTCTACACCCACGTCACCGACAAACACCTCCATGAAGTACATAAGAAGTTTCATGGGCAGAGGAGGAAATAGTGAAGAGCCTCGGTATGCGAGGGCTCTTCGTAAGTTTTATCGGGAACCTATGGCGACGTAATTCCATACACCGCTAGTTTGGTTCCAATCCTGAACAATTCTTGTCTCTCGAACCATCGTATTAGATGTGTAGGAGGGAACGAGTTCGTTCACAATTTTTTTGGGTGGCCCGGCGTGGAGCTCTTGCACAAGCTCCACGCGCTTCTCCTGGGCAAGACAGAAAGCAACGGTTGCAGTTAGGTCGACACCTTTGCCGCGAGCGCTCCTTTTTTCTCTGTCTTTAGGGAGAAACCCTCGATGATAGAGAAGACGTTCCCCCTTCTTAAGATTCATTAGTGCTACGACAAGCTCTTTAGCTGACAGAGTAATGTCGGAATTGATGATCAACAGTACCTCCTTGGTTGCTCCGTTGATTATTGTGACACGCAAGAACATTTGAGTCAATAGATGTTATGACAAAAATATAGACAAAAAAGAGTTGATTTATATAGAAAAAAGAGTATTCTGTCATATATGGATATGACGGAGAAAAATGCGGAGCTGGCGTTATTGCTCCAACCTTTCGGTTTAACCGACAATGATGCCCAGGTATATATCTTTCTACTTGAGCGCGGCCAGCCTTTTGGCGGCTCAAAGATAGCTGGACGTTTGAAGCTACACAGGCAATATGTGCACAATTCTCTACAGAAGTTGCTTGCGCTTGGGTTGATTGAAGAGGTTCCTTCAGGTGCACGTACTCAATACAAAGCACTTCCCCCTCAATACATTACGCATCTAGCAAAACGCCAGCTTGAAACTGCAGAACATGCTGCGCGCGAGCTTTCGCATATTTCAGCTATTGGCGCCGACCAAGATTTCGAAGTGTACCGCGGAACGCGACAGATTATGGAATTTGAAGAACGCTTTGTGCAAAGTTTTCCTGAAAATATTACACAGTACATCATTGGAGGAAATTGCGAAGCGTTTATGAATTTTTTTGGAGAGCAGTATGAAGAAAATTCTCGTATCGCTGAAAGCCGAGGGTTGAAAAGTAAATTTATTGCTTCCACGAGCGATGTTCCATATATGGAACGGGCGCAGTCAGTGCTTTCAGAATTTGAATACCGAGTACTTGATACATTACCAAAAAGCGTTGTTTCAACGGTCGTACGTTTCGACACGGTGACATTTTATAGCTTTGCAAATCCAGCCCTTCTCTACATCATAAAATCAAAAGCTGTGGCGGAGGATTATAAAAAATTCTTCGAGATGCTTTGGGATATGGCGAAGAAGTAAAAAGAAAAACTCCCATGAGGGGAGTTCAATTCGGACGTTCTTCTGGTTGGTTGCTCAGCAAAACTTGCCCAGTTTCTTCATCTAGTTCCACAGGAGCGACTTTCCAGACGAGCCAACCTTTTGTAATGCAGATTTGGTCGCGTATCCTTAGCCATTCGAGGGACGTGAACTGGCCGCAAAAACGCATTTCCAGCTCGAAATAGAAATCGTCGCGCAAGGCGTCGATACGAGCGACAGCTCTTCGATACCGAATTTGTTCTCCAGCCTTTAGCTTGTCGACATTTGTGTCATGGTACTTTTGATCGCATCGGCGCATCTCGGCATACATGAGCGTGGCCAATCGCTTGAATTTGCGATTCGTTATTTTGCCCAGGTATGTTCCAACGACATTATCGAGCAGATCCAGTTCCTCGCATATTCTCACGTCGATCCAGAGGACTCTGTCGACGTCTCGCAAAATGCGTCGTCTGTACATTGGCCCCTCCCCTTCCTCTTATATAAAAGCGCCTTATGTTGTCTAAGTCAATTTAAAACTCCACCTCTTTATATTCAAACTTCCCTACTGGGAAAGGTTTTTCTGAACCAACGAAAAGACATTTTGCTTCTATTTTCTTTCCTTGTTGCAAAACCAATGGAACCCAATATGGGTCAGACGGCCACATTTCATCTAGCGGAATATTTTTTAATTCATGCCATTGAGGCTGCATCTCTTCTGTCTCTATAGGCTCGCCTGAAAATGTGTGCGTTATAAAAACATGAACGTCGTGATTATAATCGGGCTTCTCTTCAAAATTAAATTGTATGCGCGCAACTTTTGAAAGATTCTCCGGAAGAACAGTAAGCCCGCACTCTTCTTTTGTTTCGCGGCAGGCACTTTCTTCAATGCTCTCCCCTTCTTCAACCCCACCGCCAAATCCGTTCCAATACCCCGCACCAAAGCGGACTTTCTTTTTTCCAAGAAGCACCCGATCGCCATCAACTATAAAAAGGAGAGACACAACTCGCATACAGTAAGTATACCCAATTGACAGAAAAGATATTTCTTTTAGTCTTACTGCGGAAGTGAAAATATAAAGGAAGGCCAGTATGCCTGAAGCACATTTTGGCACCTACGAAGTCCGAGACCTGGGTGACTTTTGTCAGCACCTTATATATAGCTTGAAGAGATCTTCAGGTGCGAAAGAATTGCGTCCGGCCCAGGCGCTCAAGAGTGCAGCAAGCAGGGCGTACGATATGCGTATCAAAGCAGTCGGCACCGAATTCTTCAGGGCAGCCTTGCGCCTCGAGTACGAGTTCTATTCTGCGTTGCAGAAAAAAGTCACCGACGTAACTACCTGGGACCAGCTTATTGGCATCGTGAACGAGTGTGTGAGTGAAAAGAAGATTGACCTACAGGAGACCACCCCCGCTGAATAAGCGGGCTTTTCTTTTTAAAAGAAAAAAGTTGCAGGACTTACTGCAACTGTGACGACAACTGGCTCCAAAGAAAGTGAATGAGACCTTCCGCCATTTCAACTGAGAAGTCGTGTAGCCAGTCGACGGTGGCGCGGAACTGCTCTGGCTCTAGCGCGACTGCGACTGCCGCAGTAACCACGAGAAAAAGAATTTTGATCATGTGCACCCCCCAACTAACAATAAGTCTACACCAAAAGAAAAAGACGAAGCGTGTTGTGCCTCGTCCAAAAAACATCGGGTGTGTTGGAGTCATGGAGCGTACGCCTCCAGCCAACATAGGGGCTTCCCCCTGTCCTAATCCTCCGCTTAATAAGCACATCCGTTAGGCTTTCTGAAACAGTCGGAGACGCCCAGAAAGTTGTTCCCTCGGCCGCAAGCGGTGATTTGTTAAACGAACACCCGAACCTAATTTATAGATAATAATTAATAGGTTGTCAAAGCTCCCTGCCCCAACGTACTATTAGCGCATGAAGTTAATTTCCTGGAACGTAAACGGAATCCGTGCGGTCCATAATAAAAAATTATTTGTACCGTTTGTAGAAAAATATAAACCAGACATTTTGTGTTTACAGGAAACAAAAGCCCAGCAACATCAAAGTGAAGTAGATCTTCCAGACTACGAAGAATATTGGAACTCTGCAGAAAAGAAAGGTTATAGCGGTACGGCAATTTTTACAAAAGAAAAACCAATTACGATACTACTTGGTTTCCCCGAAGATATCGCGAAGAAATATAAGCTCAATAATCATGATGGGTATGGCGACCCAACTAAAGAAGGTCGCGTTATTGCAGCAGAGTTCTCCAAGTTTTATGTAGTGACCGTGTACACGCCCAACTCTAAAGAAGACCTTAGTCGCCTCTCCCTTCGTCACAAGCAGTGGGATCCAGCGTTTCTCGAATATATGAAGAGGTTGGAGGAAACAAAGCCCGTAGCGTTTTGTGGCGACCTCAACGTGGCTCACAAAGAAATAGACCTCGCCAATCCAAAACAAAATGTTGGTAAACATGGGTTTACTGATGAAGAGCGTGAAGGAATAGATAAAGTTGAGGCCGCTGGCTTCGTAGATACCTTCCGCCATCTCTACCCTGATACCGAAAAGGCCTATAGCTGGTGGAGTCATTTCGCAAACTCCCGCGCCCGCAACGTTGGGTGGCGCATCGACTACTGGTTCGTTTCAAAAACCCTCGCCAAAAAAATAAAAAAAGCAGCAATCCTTCCCGACGTCATGGGCTCCGACCACTGCCCCGTTGTGCTTGAAATAGATTTGTAAAAAATCTATTTATTGAGAGCGAACGGGTTGAAGTTTGTTCCGTGGTCGTATGTATCAAGCCCTTCTTTGTGTTTGATGATACGTATAATTTTTCGCGTGATTGGAAGTGCGAGTATCTCCCATAGAGTACAGAAGACAACCGTTGTAGTGATAAGCGGTAGGAGTTCACCGAATGTAAACCAGCCAGCAAAATAAAATGCGATAAAGAATGCGAGGCCATTGTCGACTATTTGACCAAAGAAAGTCGATATGATGAGTCGTGCACCTATGAATCTGCCTTCGTTCCAGAGTTTCATTCTGGCAACAATATATGAGTTTGTAAGTTCTCCGCAGAAAAACGCGAAGATAAAACCAATCGCGACAATAGGGGCTGACCTAAAGATCAAGTTATACGAATCATTGTACTCAAACGAAGCATTCGGAATGTAGGTATAAATAGATGCGAGAGTGCCTGCGAGCAGCATGCAGCTGAATCCAGTCCATACAATTTTTCTTGTGATGCGGTATCCGTATACCTCGGTGTAAATATCTGCGAAGATGTACACCATCGGATATGCAAGGGCGCCGACTGAAAAGACAAGACTTCCTATATAAAAAGTTTTAAGTGCAGTAAACATCCCCACCACCAAGATGGTTACCCATATCATGCCGAATATCCCCAGGTACTTGTGGGGTTGATTGGCTGAAATAACTGGATCGGTGATTAACTTCTCCATTCCAGCAGTATCAAAGAAATTCTGAAACGCTGCTTAATTTATTTAAATTTTTTACTTTTTCCAATTTTCCTAGTATTTCCAACGGTTCTTGCCTGTTGCTATGTCCAAAAAATGGACATATACTGCCCGTATGTTGTGGAACGAAGAACAGCGACAGATGCTTGGGATAAAGAAAAAAGAGCAACGCTTGCTCGATGCGCTCCATAAGAAAGGAACGCTCAACACGATGGAGTTAGCGTTTGAAGGGAAAGTCCCTCGTGTTACTACAATGCGTCTACTTAAGAATCTGCGTGAGCGCGGGTTTGTGGTTCGACAAACACTTCTCAATGAAGTGCGCTGGTCTCTTATGAATCCGGAACTTCAAGTAAAACGTCTACAAAAAGTTTTTGCTGATATGCCCGGCAGTTCTCAAAAAACAACACTTCCCCTTTCCGATGTTGCAAAGGTTACCGTATTTCGCGGAGCAGAAGAGATGTATGAAACAAACGTAAAATTTCTTATTGCACATGCGGGTGAACGTTTGTATGCAATTGAGCCAAGCGGCATGTGGCGACACATAGTAAAAGTGCCAGTTCAAAAATGGCTTCACGTAAACCGCCTTATGGGTGAAAAGAAAATTGTTGTAGAGGCAATCGTAGAGGAGGATTTTGAAAAACAAATAACCAAATATGCCGACATCGCGCTTATGGAAAGTCTCACTGGGCTTGCAAACGAACTGAGTGTTATTCCGAAGGGATACTTGGATTCTTCAACTGAAGTGTTGATCTTCCGCGACCAAGCATTGTTTCTTGATTGGGAGCAGTTGGTTGGAGTTGAAATAAAAAATCCTAGCACCGTACATTTGCTCAAAGGAATGTTCTCACTTTTGAAATCCCAGAGCAAAAGAGTATAAAAAGAAAAAGCGCCGAGCGAGTCGGCGGCTTAGTGGTGTTTGGGCAGGTTTGCCACGAAGAGCGGAAGTTGATCGAGAAGTCGCTCGAGCCGTGCTTCGTAGTCGGTGACCCTTTCATGAGGTTCGAGAGCTTCCCCAACTTCTGCTGCAGCATGGGGGTCGGGCGCATCGACCTGCATCTGTTCGAAGATCTTGACCCCGAGTTCGCGCCGCAGGGCTGGGTCGCCTTCAAGCACTGCCATGTAGAGGCCCTTGAAGGTGTCGAAATGTTGAAATACAGAACGAACCGAGCACGTCGCCTTCCGGGCAACGTTCGCCGCCGTCGGTGCAAACTCACCTTCCCGCATAAGCGCTCGGGTCGCTTCCAGGATTTTCCGCTGGGTCTCTGCCTTGCGGCGATTGCGACCATCCGGTCGCCTTTTGTCCGAATTTCCTGAAGAAGTCAGGATTGTGCCAGTATTTACCACGACTTTTCTCCATACCCCTGTCCCGAGGTGCGGTCCGTCTCTGGCGGAAGTTTATCTAGGACAATCTAAACAGAATAAAGGTGATTTGTAAAAGAAGAAGCCTATTCTAGTGATACTTAAAAATATGCAATAAGCCCAGCACACTGGGTACTTCCGCAGTTACAGCGTCCAACCGTACGAATTTTTTGTAAATAATCCGAAGTTATTTCTTCACCTTTCCCTATATTTCTTACAGCTATATCAACCCCGAGCTTCAGAGGTTGTGTATTGGGTGCGCACGAATGATTTACGTGCCGTATTGGGTCCAATAATCGGTAGAATTTCTTGCCTATTTGGGCAACAAATGGTTTTTCTGTATTGGAAATTTGCTGAAATTCACTTTCCATCAACAAAAC
>CAYGIN010000036.1:0-1499 GCA_964349995.1 uncultured Candidatus Saccharibacteria bacterium
TGGATTCGAACCAAGATAAACGGATTCAGAGTCCGTTGTCCTACCATTAGACGATCTGGCAAATTGCCAACTACAGGAGTGGTCGGCGCGCTTATCGTAACAGAAAAAGACAGTAATTTGAAGTCGATGTATAGTGAACAGATGGAGAATTGGAAACGGATTATACGCATAGGGGCAGTCGCCATAATCTTCGTTTTTCTTACCTATGTTACGTGGGGAAAAATCTACAATCCAGAAACTAAAAAAATAGCTTGCACGTCCCGTTGCAACGTCATCCTAATTGTTGAAGACGCGCTTGCAGCGAGCCATATCAAAACCTATGGGTATACACGCGACACAATGCCAGAAACGACTGCATTCTTCCAAAAGAATGGCGTGATATTCGAACAAGCGACCGCCCCTTCCCCGTGGACACTGCCGTCATTTAGTTCCGTATATTTTTCTGACCTTGCCTCAAACATAAGTTATAAAGACTTAGAGCCAGGAAACCGTACCAACCTCCAGTCATTACTTCGCGACACTGGCGCTATTGATGTGCGCGGTATCGTCCCTCCAAAAAGCAATTTTATTTACGACGTTATAGAAAAACCATTCCAAGAAAAAGAACTCACATACGCGTATAAGGGTGTCTTTGCAATCGGCACGGACATGCTTTTGAAGCTCGCTGAAAATAAAAAAGCTTTTTTCCTCGTCATCCATGGTCTAAAGATACATGACCCGTACGAACCAAAGCCGCCTTTCGATACTCAGTTTGGATCAAGCGACCAGTATTCGTCTGTGTCCATGGCAGACTTGCGTGGAGAAAATCTTAAGCCAGAGCGTGTTGCCTCAACAACCGATATCTTCGCACTGCGCTACGATCAGGGTATCCGACAAGAGGATGCCTCGATAGCAAAATTCCTTGCCTCAATACCGCCAGACGTACTCGCCAACACAGTTATTATTTTCACTTCAGATCACGGCGAAGCATTTAACGAACATGGGAGGTACTGGCATGCAAATGGTTTGTACCATGAGGAACTGAATATTCCGCTGATGATCCGAGGACCGGGGCTCATCAGCCGCCGTGTACAAGAACCCGTGTCCTTGCTTGACCTTGCACCCACCATTCTTTCTATCATGCAAGCCCCAATACCAGACACACTGCTTGGTGACAGTTTGGTTCCCACATTATTTGGAGGCTCGCTTGGAGAGCGCACTATCCGTTTTGTAAATGGTTTTCCTTCATACCTTGACCTCTCTCCAGGAAAAACTCCTGGGCGTATGAACCTTACACAGACAGGGAGAGAGGGCACCGATGAGCAACTTATTATTCCCACCCAATTTGGAGTTCGACAGGGTGATTTTAAAATACTGACTACGGGCCTACACGGACAAGTACAAGTTTTTAATCTTGCCAAAGATCCTGCAGAAAAAAACCCCTTGCCCATCGATAGTCCCGCCGTTCCGAAATCTCTTATCTCGCAACTTCTACATATGATCTATCCTCTCTAACGTAT
>CAYGIN010000036.1:1599-6601 GCA_964349995.1 uncultured Candidatus Saccharibacteria bacterium
GTGTGTGCGCCTTTCATACCGCAGGCATTACGTGCGTATTCTATAACCGCCAACTGCATGCCGTAGCAGATACCAAAGTATGGAATTTTATGTGTACGCGCATATTCGATAACTTTTATCTTCCCTTCTACACCAGTCTCACCAAAGCCGCCTGGCACCAAGATGCCGCCAAATTTATCCAACTCAGAAAGCGGCATTTTGCCTGATTCAAATTCTTGAGAAGAAAGGTAGGTAATTTTTGGTTTAAGGTCGAGATGGTATGCAGCTGTTTTAATTGCCTCAAGTACTGAAATATATACATCTGAAAGTACAAATTCTCCTGATGAGAAATACTTTCCAACGACTGCAATCTCAACTTCTTTTGTAGCATCTTTAGATTTCTGAACAAAAGACTCCCAATCACGCAAATCAGTCTTGCTGCGTGGAAGCGAGAGAACATCCGTCAACATATCTCCCAGACCATCTTGTTCATAGTTACCTGGCACATCATAAATACTTTTTACATCGGGAGCAGAAATAACACGTTCAGGTGTTAGGTTGCACGATGTCGCTATTTTCTCTTTGCGTTTCTGGTCCAGAGGCACTGCGGCACGCGCAAGAATAATATCCGCCTGGAGTCCTGCTTCGTTAAGTTCGCGTGACGCATACTGTGTGGGCTTCGTCTTCATCTCGCCGATATTGCCTGGGATTGGTACATACGAAAGCATAACAACCGCAACATCGTTAGGACTTTTGCGCTTCATCATGCGGGCGGCCTCAAGGTATACCGTAATCTGGTACTCACCAATAGTTCCCCCCACTTCTATAAGCGTGATGTCTGCGCCCGCCTCTTGCTGTGCACGCTCAATGCGGCGAATAACTTCCAGCGGCACATCCGGCACCACTTCTACGTTTTTGCCTCCGTATTCTAGATTTCTTTCACGGCGAATAACTTCTAAATACACTCGGCCCGTGGTCATATAGTTCACCTCGCGCAAGGATTCACCCAAAAAACGCTCGTAGTTGCCCATATCTTGGTCCGTCTCATATCCATCATCAAGCACAAAGACCTCACCGTGTTCTGTTGGGTTCATAGTCCCCGCATCAACGTTGATATATTGGTCTATTTTTATTGCAGTTACTTTGAAACCCTTAGATTTGAGTATGCGTGCAATCGATGAGGTAGCGACACCCTTCCCCACACCAGACATAACTCCGCCGACGACGAAAATGTATTTCGGATCGGCTTTTGCTTTTGAAAAAGAAAACATCATTTACTAAATCTTTAAATATCGTCTCACTGCGAGGTAACTTGCAACCGCGCCGAGCAACACACCTGTCCCAATGATAATAGCGAAAAACATGAGGAAGTGCGAGAGGTAGTACGAGAATACGTTAATCCCGCCGAAGAAGTCCTGCGTCGCATCCCCCATCCAGTAGGTCATAGGGTATAGGAGGAGAAGCGTAATAATTCCTGATATAAGGCCATACAGCACTCCTTCTACCATAAACGGTGCGCGGATATAGAACTGGCCTGCACCCACAAGGCGCATAACCTGGATTTCTTCGCGCGAGGTGTAGATAGCGAGGCGGAGCGTGTTAAACGAAATGGCGATGGTTACGGCACCCAATATCAGAATGATAATAAACCCGATGCGTCCTGCAGAATCTGTAATCTCCTGCAAACGGTCCAGTGCCTGGCGGTGTTGTGTGTCGAAGTAGTTGATCTTGTCGATAATGCTGGCCCCACCTTCCCCATTTTGCTGTTGTTGCTGCAAAAATTGCGCAATGGCATCGTACTGAGAAATATCTTTTGCTTTAATATCGAGTTCTGCGCCAAGTGGATTGTCTCCGAGTTCTTGAAGTGCTTGCAGCGTTAGCTGGTCATTTTGATGGCGGGTACGAAATGCGGTAAGTGCATCTTCTGCAGAGGTGTACGTTACGGCTTGCACCTGCGGCAATGTCTGCAACGTTGCCTGCAACTGCAAGATTTTTTCTTCTGGCGCAGATGTAGTGAAGTACACCGTCACATCTGCCTTGTCGCGAAGTGTGCCTAGCGTTGACTGCAACATCACACCTGCAAACAGCGTTGTACCGACAACAAAGAGCGTCACGGTCATTACTAAAATAGAAGCGAGTGAGACAAAGCCGTTTCTCCAGAAATCGAGAAACCCTGCGCGTAGAATTCGTCTTACAACAGTCCAGTCCATAATGTATGTATTCTACAGGATATATTTGCCTTCACGATCATCGCGGATGATCTTCCCACGATCCATAGTAATAACGCGCTTTTTAAGTGAATCTATAACGCCTTTATTGTGTGTGGTGAGGATAATAGTGGTTCCTAAATCGTTAATCTTCTTTAGAATTTGAACAATTTCAAAGGTGTTCACTGGGTCCAGGTTACCTGTCGGCTCATCGGCAATAATGACATCAGGTTGGTTCACAATGGCGCGAGCGATAGCAACGCGCTGCTGTTCCCCACCGGAGAGTTCATCAGGAAAATTATTTGCTTTGTCGGTGAGGTCTACGAGGTCCAGTACATGCGGCACGTCAGAATGTATTTCGTCTTCGTGGCGACCGGCAGCCTCCATAGCAAATGCAATATTTTCGTACGCAGTTTTTTGTGGAAGTAAACGAAAATCTTGAAATACGGTACCGATTTTGCGGCGAAGGTGGTTGATGCGGTTCATCGGCACCTCGTGCACGTTTATAGATTCAAAAAAGACAGAGCCCGAGCTGGGCTTTTCTTCTGCGAGGAGCATTTTGACCAGCGTCGTTTTACCGGCGCCTGAATGACCGACGATGGAGATAAACTCGCCGGGCTCTACTGAGAAGCTGACATCCTCAAGTGCAATGGAGTTGTCTGCGTATACTTTACCTACTCGGTCGTAATATATCATTTTGCAACCTTCCCATTATAGCGCATCCCTCGAAGCCGCCTAATATAAAGAAAAAGGCCGTCGATATGGCCATATCGACGGCACGGACACAAACTCAGATGGACCGCTTAGGCTTGCAGGACTGAGCACGCTCCTCCACGAAGGTCGGCAGGTAGCCCGACGGGAAGGCAGCGATGTCGCACACGAACGGCTTGCCCGCCACGAGACCGCGGATGTGCCCAAAGAGCGGCACCAGTTCGCCCCCGCACTTCATGAACTGCATCCCGCCCGAATCCAGCGGGTGGGCTGAGCAGTCCACATCCTTCTTGATGCGGATGGGGGTGTCGTCGACCTTCTGGGCATGTGCCTGTCCGAAGGTCAAAAGAAACGCGGCTGCCAGGGCCGCACTACGCGAAAAGAGCATCGTTCACTCTCCCTAAACACAGCCGGAGGGGTTCCTGCTGTTTGCGATACTCTACGCTGAAGCCTGATTTTGGTCAAAGGCAATTATGAATGGCTCTATGCCACCTTCAAGTACGCCTTCAGCATCGTGAACCTCAACATTTGTTCGGTGATCCTTCACAAGTTTATACGGATGAAGGACATAGGAGCGTATCTGGCTCCCCCACTCTATTTTTGCAGTATTTGTTGAAAGCTCAGCAATAGTCTTCTTGCGCTGCGCTTCAAGCTGATGAAACAGTTTTGCTTTCACAACAGCAAGTGCTTTTTCGCGGTTGGAATTTTGTGAACGTTCGCCATCCGCGTGTGCAGAGATTCCTGTAGGCGTGTGCACAACCCGCACTGCCGTCTCGCGTTTGTTAACGTTCTGCCCACCAGGGCCGCTTGAACGCGCAAATGTTACCTCAAGATCGTCCTCAGGAATTTCAAAGTCAGTAATTTTTTCTAGTACGGGCAAAATTTCAACCAACGTAAAAGATGTTTGGCGTTTCTGTGATGCGTTGAATGGGGATATGCGTACCAAACGGTGTACACCATATTCATTCTTTAAAGTTCCGTAGGCATTCTTTCCTTCAATCTCAACGGTGATATTGCGATAGCCGCCGTGGTCGTTTTCGTGCTGATGAAGTATTCGCATTCCCCATCCGCGTTTTTCTGTATATTTCCGATACATCTCCAAAAGCATGTGGGCAAAGTCTTCAGCATCATCGCCACCCGCTCCTGCGACGATCATCATAATTGCGTTGCCCCTGTCGTACTTGCCGCCACCCTCTGCTTCTGTTTTAAGATCCTGAAGCTCTTTGATCATTGCCTGTGCTTTTGCAGGTACGCTCCAAAAATCCGACTGCTGCATCGCGGCTTCAATTTCAACTATTCGTTTCTGTATCTGCTCCTTCTCGTCCATTAAAAATTAGTCTAACATGATTGACATTTTAAAAAAATAAAGTATGGTGCTTTCCGGAGGTGTCCCGTGGACTTGGAATTTGATTTCTGTGCTCCCGCAACAAGTGATGCAGCAGCCCTTGCTGCCATCGTCTCAAACGGAAAGGCTCTCGTCATTCGTTCATTCGATCCGGAGAAGCCCGATCGGAAACCCCTGTGGAAGTTTCCGGGCGGACGGGTGGAATGGCAACGCGGCGAATCGGTATACGACGCCTTGCTTCGCGAAATTCCGGAGGAGACGGGGTTTGTAATCCCCCATCTCAAACTGCGCGGTGGAAAGCTGATTGTCGGCAATTCCAACGTGAAGGTTTCCCATCTGAGCTCTTCCGAAATTCCAAGCAAGGACAAGCCGCACACACAGCATCGTTTCATCGTGGAAGTTGGTAACGAACTCGACATTCTCTACCTCGACAGACAGACGAGGAAAGAGGACGACATCGAGACAATCGAGTCACGAGTGTTCTCGATGGATGAATTGCTGATACTGCCCGACTTCCTTTGGTGGCAGTTCGAGTTCCGTGCCGAAGTTCAAGCCTACCTTTCAAAGCCCGCCTAACCATGGCGGCTTTTTTCTTTTTTATGGAGCCAACGGCCGGGATTGAACCGGCGACCTTCTCGTTACGAGTGAGATGCTCTACCAACTGAGCTACGTTGGCCTAATGGCCTGGAGCCGTTGCCCGGAATCGAACCGGGGACCTACTCCTTACCATGGAGTTGCTCTACCAGCTGAGCTACAACGG
>CAYGIN010000037.1:0-6204 GCA_964349995.1 uncultured Candidatus Saccharibacteria bacterium
GCCAGATCAGCATGTCCCTCTGATATCCTGGGCTGCACGCATGATACAATGCACGAGACAACGGGTCGCGACGCGGTAACGCCGAGCCAATCCTTATAAACTCGTGCTCAGTTCGGATTGAGGTCTGCAACTCGACCTCATGAAGCTGGAATCGCTAGTAATCGCAGGTCAGCTATACTGCGGTGAATACGTTCTCAAGTCTTGTACTCACCGCCCGTCAACTCAAGGGAGCCGGGAGTGCCCGAAGTCCCCGCAAGGGGCCCACGGTAAATTCGGTGACAGGGAGTAAGTCGTAACAAGGCACGGGTAGCGGAAGCTGCTCGTGGAACAATTCAAATGAAAGCTGTTATGTCTCGCTTTGCGGGGCATAACTGAATCGGCGATTGCTTGTCTTTTCGAATTCGAAAGATAAGCAGAGTGATAGTACTGACTCTAAACTGTACTCGCTACCCCATAACAACGACATGGGCTGTATGAACGGAACAAAATAAAGATGTGTTTCTAAATTTTAAATAAAAAAGAACCGGCCCTTAAGGGAACCGGTGTTTTGGCGTTACTCGCCACCTCCTGCAGCCATAAAGGCCTCGTGATTGTCGTGAGCAAGTCTGGACTGCGTCAGTTGGGATTTGCGATTGATGCCCGAACCCCCTCGGGCCCCCTTGCGCGCTTGGCGCAACCTATTCGCCTCCGTTATTGCAGCGGCTCGAAGTTTACGCTCCTCCCTTTCTTCCTCAGTGAGTTTTGCTTTCGGAGTGTTGCGCGGGTCCGGCGCGTAGTGATGCGCCTTCGAGTGCAGGCTGGGACTACGGTTACGCAAAGAGCCTCTCCCTCTACTGTGGCCTCTGCCCGCACTGTAGCTCAGCAGGTAAAATTTCGCAACAGAAGGGTTTATTGAGTCTGTGGACGAAATCTGCTACTGTAGGCATTGTTCGTATGCGCGCTTAGCTCAGTTGGTAGAGCATTCGACTGATACTCGAAAGGTCCTAGGTTCGATCCCTAGAGCGCGCACAAAAGTGTGGACAACTCGTCCAGATTTTAGAATTATTTTATGTCGTTTCGAGCTCGCGTTTGAGGCTGTTTATTTTTGAGAATAGTTCTATCAAACGCCCCTCTTCCTCTTTTGTAAGAGCTTTGTCTTGCGGCAGTCGAGCGATTTTTAACAAGAAGAGATGATAGTACTCATCAAATTGCTGAGCCAAGACGCTGTCGTTTGATGTGGTTGTAATAGGCCTGTCGTTGAGCGTGAAGTACGGAGAAACTATGCGGTACATATGTGTTATATGAATTACGAATAATTAACCGGGACGCTTGTGTGGCCCTCTTTTGTGATTATAACGTGATCCAATACTGCGATGCCCATAATCTTTCCTGACTCAACAAGTTGTTTTGTAAACTCGATGTCTGCAAGGCTGGGAGTTACATTTCCGGATGGGTGATTGTGCGCGAGCACTATGGCAACTGCAGAATATTCAAGAGCTGGGCGGAAGACCTCGCGCGGATGGACGAGATTCGCGTCGATAGTGCCGATGGAGATTACCTCATCGTGTATGACTCTATGATGGCTGTTCAAATACAATCCTCGAAGCTGTTCTTTTGAAAGAGCTCGCATGTCGTGCAAGTGATCGAACACATCCTGCGGTCCGTGTATGATTGTGGTCCCAGCACTTGTTTCTTTAAAGAAGCGTTTGCCAAGCTCCGCGCACGCGGCTATCTGAAGGGCTTTTGTGAGAGGAATGCCTAGCTCTTTACTCATCACTTCAGGGTTGATAGCGCCTACCAAGCTCCGCTCGCCATACTCGCGCAGCATGCGTTTGCTCATAGCGAGCACGTCTTCTTTTGTTGTGCCTTGCACGAGGATTATTGCAAGCAATTCTGCGTTGGAAAGCGCGCCTGGGCCCTGGCTAAGCAATTTTTCTCGAGGTTTTTTCTCCTGGGGGAGGTCTCGTAGCTTATAAACAGTAGTAGATTTGGAGGTGGAAAAAGGCGAATCGGTAAGTAATTGGTGTGTGTCGAGTATTGTGTATGTGTCCATATGTATCAGGATACACTGATTTTGTAGCCCCTCCCCGGTATGGTCTGGATGAGCCGCTGTTTGCCTGTGTCTCCAATCTTTTTACGCAGTGAAAGCATGTGGGACTCTATTGTATTTGAGAAAATATCCGTATTCATATCCCAGACATGCTCGAGTATCATGCCGCGGGAAAGCACGGCTCCCTGATTTTGCATCAGATACTGGAGCAACATAAATTCTTTGCGTGTCAGATAAATATCTTTCTCGCCACGCGTAACGGTGCAGCCCTTTGTCTCAATTGTTAAGTCACCAACAGAGAATGTTTGCCCCTGTATCCCAGCTGGGCGGCGCAATATGGCACGCACGCGAGCAACTAATTCTCCGAGCGTGAAAGGTTTTGTGAGATAATCGTCTGCTCCTGCATTTAACATTGCTACTTTCTGTGCCACATCGGTTTTGACTGAAAGTATAAGCACTGGAGTTGTTATGTTTGCGGCACGGATTTCCTGCAACACCTGGAACCCATCTTTTTCAGGCAGAATGATGTCGAGGATAATGAGGTCGTATTCGTTTATCTGAGCAAAGTGAGTTCCATCGTCGCCGTCGTGTGCGACATCAATAGTGAAATACTCAGCCTCAAGAGACTGCTTCAAAAACTGCACGATTTTTTCTTCGTCTTCGATAATAAGAATCTTCATACCAGTTTTTATTTTTTCTCTATTAACGTCACATATTAATGCTAGCACCCACCTTTTATAGTCTGTGTATATGCCAGTATCGCGAGACTATAGATGTATCTGTGGCAAACTCCTGTGCAGGGGGCTGCTTATAGCTGGGACTATAGAAATCAAATGCCGGCGCTGTGGGGAGGTACGAATATTCCGTGGAGGTGAACTGTGACTCACATATTTTATATATATTTCATCCCGAAACTACTTGCATTTTAAAGTCTCAGGCTTTATTGTTGACCGCGAAAAGTTGTTTACAGGGAGGAAGCGATGGGCAACAAGCACTCAAGCGATATGCGGATACAGTCCGGTCTCGGCATGGGACGTCCGACGTTTTGGACGCCGAGCCTCGGCACGTGGGAGAGGGTCAACCTCGGCGGCAGTTGGGTGCAGAAGGTTCCCCCAAAGGGGCAGAAGGACGTGCACGTGAAAACCGTGGACTGCCTCAGCGCGCTGGTTCCAAAGTCGACCAAGAGCAAGACTCGCCGTCGGATGAGGTACGCCCGCGGCGCCGCATTCGCGCGGCCGCGACTGGCTGACCCCTACAAGGACTTTGCCTGAATTGTGCGAAAGGGGAGCGAAAGCTCCCTTATTTTTTTACCTAAAATACGGTATAAATGCTTTGCCGGGCATGTGGCGGAACTGGTATACGCGTACGTCTCAGAAGCGTATCCCGTAAGGGTTGGGAGTTCGAGTCTCCCCATGCCCACACTTCATAAAGAGTTCATTGTTGATACTATAGTGTTACTGCTGAGTTTACTTTTATTTCACTTTTTAATTTCCATATGAAAAATACAACACGTTCTTGGGTCTGGGGCGGAGTCACAGTGCTCGTGATACTCGCAGGCGTGTGGATATGGTATCAGGCATCAAATCCAAATCAGGTTAATCCTGTGAGCTATGGCCAACCATCCGCTTCATCGACGGGGGCACTTAAAAGCCCAACCCTGCCAATCGTTCCTGAGAATCGAACTTCAACAGGCGTGGTTGGCATTATCCAAGATTTACAAAACGGATCGCGCTTCAGCGGATTGCTTGCTAACACTAACGTATTGGCAACACTTACTGGTAAAGGACCGTACACAGTCTTTGTTCCAACTGATGCGAGTTTTGGTCTATTGCCCGCAGGCACAGTTAATAACTTGAGCGCGACAGAATTGAAACGCTTGGTTCAATACCACATTATCTCTGGGAAAATGATTGACGTTAACGCACAAGTGGCAGGTACTGTGCCAGCATTGTCGAAAGACGCGCTTAACTTTAGCTACGAACCAGACGACAAGAGCGCGCGTGTAAATAGCGGCAAGATAGTCGCAGCATACAAAGCAAGCAACGGCATTGTGTATGTCATAAGCACCGTTCTCCTTCCACCGCTACCACCGCAGAACTAGTCGTTTCGGCTGCATTCGCGCAGGAGCTTACTATCTGAAGACCAACGAACATCGTCCCACCATTCAAGTGGGGCGAAGTTTGTTTTGTAGAGAGCTTTCTCTCCGTACACAGTCCCCAGGTAATAATATTTGACTCCTCGTTCTTTGGCATCACGGATGCAGTCGAGCATAAGCCACATACCAAGTGATTGGCGGGCATATTGTATGTCGTAGAAGGAGTACCAATAGTGGGCCATGTCTCCCTCTTCAACCTCCAATACATAAGCTACTATGTTGGCGACGTCTTTGTATACAATGACTGTTGTAATAATCCCGGCAGCAAACAAAGCTTCAATGCGTGCGCGTGGCATAGCATTGGCCCCATGTTTTTGTGCGAAATAGGTAAGTGATAGATTCCAGAAGTTGTCATCCGGTATAAACTGGGCAAACGGAACACGTTCTTTTTGGAATGTCTCGTCGAAGCGTTTTGCTATGCGGCGATTTTCACTTGTGAGTGCGAAGTTCGTAAGAACAACCCGGGCACTGCGTCCTGAATAAAAAATATCCTTGCTGTCTTTTGCGCCAGAATATGGAAGATATCCAAGCGCATAAATATCTATGAGAGGCTCACCCTCGCGCAGTAACCACTGCGTTCCTGGGCGGGCTATATAAATATCGAAATCTTTTGTGGGCGTTGAGATAGATTTCATTGGGCGATAGGAAATTGTTGTTCGACTAATGCCGGGATGCCTTCGATAAGACCGTCAAAACTTCCTGAGGTAAGAAGCAAGACAACATCGTCCTTTGTGAGTTCATTTTGTAAAAGGGCAAGAGTTTCAGCAGGACTCGTGAGTGCCGTTGTTTGAATGCCGGTAGCGCGGACACGCTGCACTATTTCATCTTGAGATAGTTGCTCGTGGCTGTCCTTACCTTGGCGTGCTGGTTCATATATATATGCGTGGTCAACGTCGCTAAAGACGCTGTCATACCAACCGATTGATGCACGGTTACGCCAGCTGAACGTGTGTGGCTCGAATAGTACGATCAGTCTGCGATCTTTGAAGTGGAGGCGAGTCGCTTCAATAGCGCTGCGGGCTTTTTCATAACTTGAACCGAAGCCTTCAAGCACAGGCACAGTGGAGTTCTTTGTCAGCAACTCGAGGCGACGCTTAACGCCTTGGAAACTGGCTACGCCAGCGACACATTCTTCCGCTGTGAGAAGTCCTTTAGTTAGAAGCATTGCCGCGGCACCGACGATGTTTTCAATATTGTGAGTACCAAGAAGGTTGGTTGAGAACGTCGCGACACATTCTTTGTTATGTATCAGATCAAACGTGGTTACTTCACCGTATGAAATATTTTCTGGATGCCATTCGTTTGAAGTATCTGAACCGTAGAGAACAACCTTGCCTACATATTTTTCTGCAAGTGCACGTGCATATGTTTCATCGCCGCTGGCCACAAGTGTTCCATCTGCGGGGAGAGAGGCGACAAGCTGTTCAAATGGACGAAGATACTCTTCATGTGTTGGGTAGATATTGACGTGGTCGTGCGTAGCAGAAGTGAGCAGTACATTTTTTGCGTTGTAGTGCAGAAATTTTGCTGTTACATCGGTATTCGAAGAAGGGTATTCATCTCCTTCCAAGACGAACACATTGCTTGAACCGAGCTGTGCATGATGGGCAAACCCATTC
Source organism: uncultured Candidatus Saccharibacteria bacterium (assembly GCA_964349995.1). Taxonomy (GTDB): domain Bacteria; phylum Patescibacteriota; class Minisyncoccia; order Phycocordibacterales; family SBAW01; genus GWA1-54-10. The sequence continues at coordinate 5,804 of CAYGIN010000037.1, forward strand.
GTTACTTCTCCTATGAAATAGTTAGGGTCTTTGCCCGTTGCTTTAAGGCACCATGCAAGGAGCGCCGTCGTGGTGGATTTTCCATAACTTCCCACAACAACGATCGTTTCTTTTCCTTTCGTTAGGTCTTCAAGAACATCTGGGAAAGATGCGATCTTTTTACTACTCGCGAATGCAGCCCGCACCTCTTCGTTCGATTCGGGAACGAGTTTTGCGTTTTTGCCAATCACAATAAGATCTGCATCGGCAGGAATATTTTCTGCGTTATATCCACTGGAGAATAAGACACCAGCTTCTTCAAGGTAATTACTTACGGGTGGGTAGAACCCTTCATCTGAGCCGGTTATTTGCCAGCCTTGTTCGCGTAGCAGCAGCGCGACTGCGCTCATACCTTTGCCGGC
>CAYGIN010000038.1:0-5587 GCA_964349995.1 uncultured Candidatus Saccharibacteria bacterium
ATACTTTTAGGCACATATCTTATTCTCTTTACTGTAAATCCAAACCTCGTGAACACCTGTAATACGTTGAACGGAACCCAGACAGGAGTGTACTACCCAAATACACCAAACATAAGTACCGCTGCCACCATACAAAAAGCGAAACAGGATTGTGAGGCGAATAATGGTGTTAATACAGGATCAGTGATCACAGTTCCTCCACAAGATTTAGCTAACAGAATATTGTTCCCAACTCAATCCTGCGACGATTTACGTAAAAACCTCTCTAAACAAACGTGCAACATTATTGCTACAGATAATATCAGTGGTTCAACTCTTTATTGCGTACGATGAACAGAAATATTTTATACATAATTTTAAGTTTACTTGGACTACTAGTTGCCGTAGGCGGTATTCTCATTTTTTTTAGGGTCTCTACACCCTCAAACCAAACTTCTTCTGGCGGACTCTTTGGTTTCGGAAGTACGGCGACTAATGTTCCAGCTGCAGGGGATAGTACAAACACACCTCAAACAGGTATTTCAACATTACAGAGTGTATTTAAACTTGCAGATGGGCCTATTGCTGGTGCAAGTTTTACGCAGACTCTTAACCCAACAACCACGCTCGCGCGTTATACCCGCGCTGACAATGGCCACGTGCTAGATATGCCTATTGGCGTGTCAGGAGCAGTGGCACGGGCAGTATCAAATGTTACTGTCCCAGGTATTACATTGTCGGTCTGGACGGCAAACGGTAGTTCAACGGTCATGCAATATGTGGACTCGGGTGTCGTCAAAAGTATGTATGTAGCCTTTGGCTCCGCTAGTTCAACAGTGTCTGGATCTTCTGTAACTCCGTCCCGCATACGCTTCCTTCCTAACGGTATTACTTCGCTCGCCCTATCTCCTACAGATGCGCGCGTGGCCTACTTGCTCCGCAATAGTAACGGTGGCGTGGATGGGTATATTTCGAATCTCGATGGAACAAATATAAAAAATGTATTCTCGTTGCCGCTGTCTCAAGCGATACTCTCGTGGCCATCGCCAGCCACATTACTTGTTCAAACAAAAGGAGCTTTCGGTGTTCCTGGTATTGCATACTCAGTAGCTGTAAGCACTGGCGCGCTTACACCACTTCTATACGCGCCAGGCCTTTCGGCAACAGCAAATAAAAACTTTACGAAGGTTGTCTACCAGACAAGCTCAGATGCTAAAGCGACAACATATTCGCACGATATCGGAACTGGTAAGGATGCACTTCTTGCAAACAATCCTTTGCCAGAAAAATGTGTCTGGAGTGTTGCGCCCGTCACCGATGCATATTGTGCACTTCCGCTTGATACAGTCGTTCCAAATTATTTAGATTTGTGGCACAAGGGTTTAATTCAAACAGCAGACGCCATTGTTAATCTTGATACAAATACCGGCATAGGAACTGTTATCACCTTGCCAGGAGATGGTGGTGCTAATGCAGGAATAGAACAGCTTGTGCTTTCACCAGATGGGAAATACCTAATGTTCATTACACGCGGCGACCAATCACTCTGGGGCGTGCGTCTTCAATAAAATTATTTTCCTCGAAAGGCGAGGACTATGTGGCGGAATTTCCCTTCGCCTTCTGAGCGAGTTTCTATTTCAGGATCCTCTGCAAAAAGCTCGTGGACCACAAGGCGTTCATATGAGCTCATAGGCTCCATTTCTACTTCGTGTTTAAAAAGACGCGCGCGTTGTGCAAGAATGCGGGCATTAGCACGCACTTGTTCCATTTGCTGTTCATGATATTTGTTGAGATCAATAAGAAATTGTCCCGCCTCCTCTCCGTGTTGTTTTTCAACTATGCGGCGGGCGAGGATTTGAAGCGAGCGTAATCCTTCCGCGTTGTTACTTAAAAGACTGTCTCCTTCCGATGAGGTAACGGAAACCACGGTGCGCTGACCTTGCGATACTGAAATATCGCTGTATGAGAGGCCGAGATGGCCGAGGAAGTTTCCAACAAAGGTTCTGAGTTCTTCGGCTTGCATAGAGCCACAATACTCCATGTGCCCCCGGCTTTGCAAACCCTACGCCTTTTCCGCCAGCATTTGGCGCTGGATATACCATTCTTGGCCCAAAGAGATAACGCTACCTGCAATAAAGTAAATACCGACAGCGGAAGGAACTGAGTACGACACGACACCCATAAGGGCAGGAAGGAAGTAGAGCATCAGCTTGCGCTGCATACCCATCATGCGCTCTTTGTCGCTTTGTTTTGCCGAAGCCTTCGGCGTATCCATACGCGCAAATGAGTAGAGGACGACGAGGTATTGAAGAACGGCCACAAGTACAGCTACCACCACATTGTGTGTTGCCAACAAATCTACAAGTCCGAAAAAGTTTGTTGCGACAACAGAAGGGACTTGGACGAATGAGTAGAGTAGGTCTGTTGCGATAGGGTTCAGACCCTCATTGAAGAATGCGTAATAGAGCGCAATGAATACTGGTATCTGCACCAAGAGTGAAAGAAATGCACTGATAGGGCGCACTTTGTGTTTTCGGAATAAATCCATCGTGAGCTCTCCGCGTTTTTTTGTATCGTCTTTATATTTCGTATTGATTTCATCAAGCTCGCCCTGAAGTGCTTGCATGCCCATCTGGGTACGAATATTTGAAGCAAACAAAGGATAAAATATAGTGCGTATGATCAACGTCACTGCAATAATCGCGAGACCGACATCTCCAGCCGGCATGATACCGATCAAGAAAATAAATGTATTGTAGAACGGGTCGATGAGAAATGTGTGGAACATATTTTAGTTTTTTAACAATACCACTAAATCATTTGCGAAGGCTGGTGTGAGAGGATCCGCAGGGACTTTCTGAATAAATATAACAGCAGTGCCTGTTCCTTTGTAGGTAGCGAGTGCTCGGTAGAGCGCTCGGCGCAATCGATTACGTTCAACTGCTTTTTTGGCGACTTTTTTAGATACAACAGCTGACACACGTAGGGGAGCACTTCCGACTACATATTTTGCAGAGAGAAGACCCGCGCGGCGTGAACGCCCGACTGCCATCACATCTTTCACTTCCCGGGCAGACAAACGCCTGCGTTTTGGGAGCATAGTAGTAGTTTAAACCGAAACTTTTGAGCGACCCTTACGGCGGCGGCGCTGCATGGTTTTAATGCCTCCCGGGGTTGCCGAGCGCTTTAGGAAACCGTGCGAACGTGCGCGTTTACGCTTTTTTGGTTGATAGGTTTGCGACATAGGATAATTGGAACAATAACACAAGGTATTCTTATACACAATTAGTCCACAATGTTCTGCACATGTTGTTTTTTTGACGGCTGGGGGCTAACCGCGTATCCTTACACCACTAACTCCATGACGACCACGAAAGAACTTTGGGAAAATGCACTGGTTGAACTTGAGCTCACTATTTCAAAACCCAATTTCAACACGTGGTTTAAAGATACTCACGTAGTTAAAGTCGAAGAGGGAACTGTATATCTAGGAGTTCCGAGCCAATTTGCCCGTGACTGGCTTTCCACCAAGTTCCATAAGGATATTTTGCGCTCTTTGCGCAGCCTTTCAGACACAGTCCGCTCTGTTGAATACATAATTTCGCGCGGCCCAAAGAAAAATACAGTTGAGGAGGCTCGTACGGTTCCACCTCCTCCATCGGAGTTGCCGCTTGAAAGCATCCACCAAAAAACCAACCTTAACCCTCGTTTTACCTTCTCTTCCCTTGTGGTTGGGCCATTTAATGAGCTTGCACATGCAGCAGCCCAAGCTGTCATTAGAAAGCCGGGGATTGCCTACAATCCACTCCTTATCTACGGACCTACAGGACTTGGCAAAACCCACCTTATACAGTCTATCGGCAACCATTTCCGAGTTACGGCTCCGGACAGAAAGGTTCAGTATATGACTTCAGAGAAGTTCTCGATGGACTATGTTTCCTCTATTCAGGCCGGAAAAGTCCAATCTTTTAAAGAGAAATACCGCCAATATGACCTGCTCATCATGGATGATGTGCAATTTTTGGCCAAAATGGAAAAAACAAAAGAAGAGTTTTTCCACTTGTTTAACTTCCTTCATGATGGCAACAAACAGCTTATTTTTACATCCGACCAACATCCAAACGTCATTCAAGGCCTTGAGGACCGCATGCGTTCTCGCCTTAATGCGGGAATGATAATTTCTGTAACTCCACCTGACCATGAATCTCGCCTTGCTATAGTTCGTGCAAAAGCGACCGCTCACAACGTCATAATGCCGGACGAGGTCTTGGAGTACCTTGCAACCACTGTTGAGGGCAACGTACGTGAACTGGAGGGGGCACTTAACCTGCTTTTGATACAGTTTGAGCTGAGAAATAACGAAACTCTTACTCTAAACGACGCAAAGACACTTCTTCGTGGCGCAGCAAGTGCTACAAAGAAAGCTGTATCAGTCCAGGAAGTCGTGCGTACCATATCAGGCTTCTATGGTGTCGAGGAGCATAGTATTTACGAAAAAACTCGCAGAAAGGAGGTGGTTCGCCCACGCCAAGTGATCATGTTCTTACTTCGCGAAGACTTTAAAATCTCATTCCCAACCATTGGGGAGAAGCTTGGCGGTAGAGACCACACTACTGTCATCCACTCGTGCGAAAAAATAAAAAATGACCTCCGCAGTGACAGCATCCTAAGCCAGGAACTCAACCAGATCCGCCTCATGTTGAAATGATGTGGATATGTGGTTGTATAGGGAGGGTAGAGCAACTGAATATCGTATGAGAAGATCCTCTTAGAAGTAGTTGTCCACAAAAGAAGTTCTTTACTACCAACAGGTACGCAGAAAAATGAGTTCCTTGCGGAGCTTGTGAAATAACGCTAATTTTGAGTTATCCCGATATACACAGCTATAGTAGTAATAAGGTTTTATTAAAGAAAAAATGAAGTTTGAAACCAGCACAACTGAATTTCTCTCCGCGGTGGGGACAGCAGCACGATTTGTTGAGAGGCGTGTAAACCTTCCTGTGCTCGCGGGTATTTTGATGGTTGCAGAAGGTGGGCGTCTTACACTACGCGCAACTAATCTTGAGTGCGGAGTTGAGATTACTGTTCCGGCAAAAATTTCGAGTGAGGGTATGGTTGTGATACCAGCAGCGGTATTGTCAGGATTTTTAAATACAGCACGAGGTAAAACGGTTTCAATCTCTCTTTCCGGTGAAGTGTGCAAGGTGGAGACAGAACGTGCCTCAGCATCGATTAAAACGCTTCCACACGAAGATTTTCCAGTATTGCCACGTGTATCCGCAGAACGCTCGTTTACTGCAAAGAGTGCGGACCTAGCACGTGCTATTCGTAGTGTTGCATACTGCGCCTCACTTTCTGCTACAAAACCTGAACTTCAGAGCGTATTGCTCAGTGCTGATGGTGGGAAACTCACTGCGGCAGCAACAGACTCCTTCCGTCTTGCAGAGAAGATTGTACCCCTACGCGGTAATGCAACAACACCTCAACTACTGGTACCTGCACGCAACGCAGCGGAGCTCATGCGTATTCTCGATACAGTGGGAGGGGAAGCAGAAATTTATTTCAATGAAAATCAGCTTTCAACCCATGTGGGTACTGTGTACTACAC
>CAYGIN010000039.1:0-5427 GCA_964349995.1 uncultured Candidatus Saccharibacteria bacterium
TATTTAATGCTTTAAGCAAAACTCCCGCCTCAAAGAGTTCGTGCCAAAAACGTTGCGTAAAGAAACGGTGTACCATCGTTACTCAATAGTATATGCTACTGGGCATAGCCCCTGTAGTTAAACGGATATAACTGCGGACTTCTAAGCCGCTATTCGAGGTTCGATTCCTCGCGGGGGCACAAATTAAAAAAGAAAAAAGCCGCGACGAGCGCGACTTTGCTTTACGGTGCCACCCACGTAGTGAGGGCGATGATGATGAGGCCGCGAGGGCCGATTGTCTTGCTGATTTCCCAGCCCTTCTCCCATTTAACCCGATGCTCGGCTGGCACAGGATACTGAAGCGTCGATGTGCTCGCCATCAGCTTCTGAGCCACCTGGAGACTTTCGAGCGCCTGGGAAAAACGAAACTCCAGCGGAGCGAAGGCCCTCGACGTGTAGAGAACGCTCCCACTAATAGGAGACTCTTCAATTGGCTCGCACGCGTAGTAGTGCGTGGAATGCCCCTCCTTTGCCATCTCCAGCCACGTGGCGATATGAGGTACGTTTGCGGATGGCCCCCCGACGATGTGCGACACGGGTAATCTACTGTAGTGCATGTGCAACCTCCCAATGAATCTGCCGCCATCCTAGCGTGTTCTTTTCCACAGAGCAAGAAACGCATCCATATACTAAATAGATGCGGCAGAAACTATTTATTTGGGCAGGAAGTTTGCTTTTGCTTGTCGCATTTGGCACTACTGTCTCTGGTGATTTCTTTTCCCATTACGGGTATGAGGTCCAGAAATTAAACCCTGCGGCGACTATTTATGCAGAAGTTCCGTCTGAGTACTACTCTCTTATTGTTGAACCTGATGCTGGAATAGCTCCCGTCCTGTCTCGCATAGAGCATGCACAGAAATCTATCGACCTGGTGATGTATAAGATGAGCGACGCGCAAGTAGTGGAAGCACTTGGGAAGGCAGTGGCGCGCGGTGTTTCTGTAAGAGTACTTTTAAATGGAGGCTATTACGACAAAAAAGAAAAATCGAACGACGCTGCCTATACGGCACTTCAAAAACTAAACGTGTCTGTAAAATGGTCACCAACTAATTTTGCACTGACGCATCAAAAGACTTTTATATTTGATGGAAGAGAAGCGCTTGTTATGACATTTAATTTACAATCGAGATATTACAAAACTGGTCGCGACTTTGCTGTCGCTGTAACAAACCCAAACGATGTCGCTGAGATAAAAAGAGTATTTGAGGCCGACTTCGCTGGAAGCTACGTCGTGCCAAAGCAAGGTGACACACTTTTGTGGAGCCCTGGCTCAGAAGATGAGCTTTTGTATTTAATTAACTCCGCGAACTCAACGCTCGATATCTACAACGAATTGATGGGCGACCAAGATATTATTGACGCGCTCAAAGCGGCGGCACAGCGTGGTGTTCGTGTGCGATTAAACATGACCTACGCAACAAATTGGAAACAAGCATACTTTACACTTCGCGACGCGGGCGTTTCGGTGCGCACATTTCCATCATCATCGAAAATTATTTACATACACGCGAAGATGATTATCGCGGACCACAAGGTGGCGTTCATGGGCTCTGAAAATTTCTCTGAAACGTCGCTAAACAAAAATAGGGAACTAGGGCTGGTGCTTTCAGCCCCGCATATAGTAGAAGGCCTTCAAACCACGTTCGACGCCGACTGGGTCAAATCCCGCCCATTTACGCAGGCTAAATGATGCGGTATTGTGTGTTCATCGCGCGCTTAGCTCAGTTGGTAGAGCAACTCATTTACACTGAGAAGGTCGGGGGTTCAAGTCCCTCAGCGCGCACATAGAGCAAAGAAAAAGTCCTCGACCAGCTTTCGCCAATCGAGGACCCAGGAACTTCTTGAGAGGCTTTATTAGCCTGTGTCGCCTCCGCCGCCAACATCACCTCCGCCCATGTCGGCTCCTCCTTCGAAGTCGGCATCGTTCCCAGAAGATTCTTCGGTGTCCTGGCTGTCATCTGCGGTGTCGTCGGCCAGGGACTGGACTTCAGGGTTCTGTGCTGCGAATGCCCGCTGTTCGCTAGGCGAAAGCAGAAGATACATTGCAACCAGAAGAGGAAGCGAACTGCCATCGCCCGACTGGTAGCTACCGGCCGGGGTCACGTCGTACCGTGTACCCTTGTAGGTGACGGATTTCAGCGCGCGACGGCTGGTGAGGTCGAGATACTGGTTCATCTGCTCCTGGTCGGCGAACGTGCAGACGAGGCGAGACGTTCCGTAATATTCGAGTGGTCCTCGGCGCGGACCACTGCCTGCGAACCACACTTCGGCGGTCGGCTTGCCGCCATTGTCCTCGAGTTCGTTCGCCGCAAAACGGAACTCGATTTCACTGGAGACGAAGTTGCTCGTGACGTGGCCGTCGAGAAAGGCGGTGAACTGAATCCGATCCCGACTCGACACCAGGACGATTTTCAGCAGACCGCAACGGTGGTGAAATTCGCGGCGGACCACATCCTCGTCAGTCGCCGGGCGCTCGATCCACTCGTACGATGTCTTCTTCTGTTTGGTGCCAGGGAAAAGCACCCGCGGGACCGTGGTGATGACCACGTGCCCCTTGCCGTCTTTGCCGTAGTCGCGAGCTTGCTCAGCCGTGAGTTGGTTGGCCAAGTTGCTCCCCCAGCGCGGATGCTGGACTTCGTGGGTTTTGATGAACATGTCAGATTTCCTCTCGTTTTGCCCGACTCAGGGCTGTGTCAATCCGAAGTGGTTATAGATTCTAAATACACTTTTGTCAATAGTTATGAGCGCGCCTTTTCTTTTATTACAGTCTCCTATATAGTAGAGGCATCACAGGGCGCTCTCATTAAAATTTGTGTCGCACAACCCTCCAGCGACACCTCACAAGATAGAAGTGTTTTCGTTATGACTCATATCAATTTATTGTTCAGACGGGGCTGGGGCAGTGGGCAGGACGACGGCAGAGAAGGCCATCGTTCTATTAAAATTCCACGTGGCGGGCATTGGTTCTGGAAACTTCTCGCGTTTTCGGGCCCTGGCTACATGGTAGCGGTGGGGTATATGGACCCGGGCAACTGGGCCACCGACTTGGTCGGCGGCTCGGCCTTTGGATACTCACTCCTTTCGATTATTTTACTTTCAAGCCTTTCGGCAATTCTGCTCCAATACCTTGCTGCAAAGCTTGGCATCGCAACTGGCCGCGACTTAGCAGAGATGACAAAGCAGAGTGTGCCTAAACCCATCGCACTGTTTTTGTGGGTGATGGCAGAAATAATGATTATCGCCTGTGACCTCGCAGAAATCATCGGTACGGCCGTTGCCCTCCTCCTTTTGTTCCACATCCCAATTGTCTGGGGTGTATGTATCACGGCACTCGATGTCTTCCTACTTCTCTATTTGCAGAAAAAAGGAATGCGCATACTTGAATCACTCGTCATCTGTCTTATCGCAATCATCGGCGTATGTTTGGGTATTGATGTGTTGATGGCAAACCCATCGCTCGTCGGTATCTTCAGCGGCTTGGTTCCAACCCCAGCAATCTTTGCCAGCACGGACATGCTCTATGTCGCCATCGGTATCATCGGCGCAACAGTTATGCCCCACAATCTCTACTTGCACTCGTCGCTTTCACAGACGCGCGCGTACGAAGAGACAGAAGCAGGAAAGAAAGAGGCTATCAAATACAGTGGTATTGATTCAGGCATCGCGCTTTCGTTCGCCTTCTGCATTAATGCAGCCATTCTTATTCTCGCCGCAGCAGCATTCCACTCAAACGGACTTAACGAAGTTGCAGATATAGACCAGGCATACATATTGCTTGCGCCGTTGCTTGGTGCGGGTTTTGCTTCAGTGTTGTTTGGTGTTGCGCTTCTTGCTGCTGGACAGAACTCTACACTTACCGGCACCATGGCCGGCCAGATAATCATGGAAGGGTTCTTGAATATTCGCTTAGCGCCATGGCTCCGCCGCATTCTTACACGCGGTCTCGCCATAATCCCAGCACTTTTGTTCGTCATATATGTTGGAGGCGACGAGGTTACAAAACTCCTAGTGTTCTCGCAGGTGGTGCTCTCCATTCAGCTTCCGTTCGCGATGATTCCGCTCGTATACTTCACCAGCAGTAAAAAACTGATGGGCGTGTTCACCAACTCGTGGCCTATCAAGGCGCTCGCGATACTTATCGCAACAGTTATTACAGGTCTTAACGTATGGCTGGTGTGGCAGGTTTTCGTGTAGAGTAGAAATATGAAGGATCCGGTAGTGCTATACGAGGATGAGGATATTATTGTCGTCGACAAACCGTCGGGGATGATTGTGTACCCAGACGGTATACACGACTATCCGGCGCTTGATGCTTGGCTTGTGAAAAAGTACGGGGAAGGAGCCTTCCATTTCGTACATCGTCTCGACAGGGAAACCTCGGGCGTACTGCTTCTTGCTCGCACGCCAGAGGTATATGAGTTTATGAAAAAGCAGTTCCAAGACAGAGAGGTTCGAAAGATATATCGCGCATTCGTGCACGGCATTATTCGCGATGACCGCGGCATTATAGATAAGCCGATAGGGAACTCGCGCGGTGGCAAAGGCCCCCGCTCAGTCAAAAGCCCCCACGGCACATTGCGTGATGCGCTTACGGCGTACCGCGTCATTAAGCGTAGTCCTGAAGTGACCTACGTTGAGGTGTTTCCTAAGACGGGTCGCACGCACCAGATCCGCGTACATTTTGCTTCCATCCAGCGCCCTGTTATCTGCGACCAGCTCTATGGCCCAGACCGCCCAGATGTTCTGGGTCTTGGCCGCCTCGCCTTGCACGCCTACTCCCTCACAATCCAACATCCAAACGGTAAGGAAATGACGTTTACCTCACCACTTCCACCGGAATTCGTTGATGCTGAAAAGCTTCTAAAAAACTCTTAAAGTTCTGATAGTACGGAGGACCGACCTCCGTAATTTTGCCTTGTTTTAATAGATATGTTAGAGTCTTGTGACATGAAATCGGCAGTTAAAGTAAGCCCAGTAAACATGAAACAGCGCGCAGCGCTCGGTATTCGTTCTGGCGACACAGTCCGCGTATGGCAAAACATCGTTGAGCTCAAAAAGGGCAAGGCGGCTAACAAAAAGGAGATTACGACGAAGAACGTTCGTCGCCAGGCTTTTGAAGGCATTGTTATCGCGGTTAAACACGGCAACGAAACAGGCGGTACGTTTACCGTTCGTAAAGTTGCGTCTGGTGTCGGCGTTGAAAGAATCTTTCCGATATATGCTCCAATGATTGATGAAATTGAAGTGCTCCGCCGCGCACGTACTCGCCGCGCGAAGCTCTACTTCATCCGCCGCAAGGCAGCTTCAGATGTTAAGCGTGCAATGCGTAAGCAAATCCGCTTTACTCCAGCCGCAGTCGTCGAAGACGAAGAGCCAGCCGCTTCCGCT
>CAYGIN010000040.1:0-5122 GCA_964349995.1 uncultured Candidatus Saccharibacteria bacterium
AAATTTATTTCAATGAAAATCAGCTTTCAACCCATGTGGGTACTGTGTACTACACGAGTCGTGTTATTGATGCTGCCTTTCCTAACTACAAACAGATTGTCCCAAAGACATTTGCAACAGAAGCGCTCGTACTCCGAGAAGATCTTGCAGTAGCACTTAAATCAATCAGTATTTTTGCAGACAAATTCTCACACGTGTCCGTCTCTCTCGATCCAAAAGCAAAAGTAGTTACACTCACATCCCGCAACCCAGATGTAGGGGAGCAGGTATGCACGCTTAAGGCGACCATAACTGGTGAGCCATTTACTATGTCCTTCAACGGCCGCTATCTTGCTGACAGTCTCCAGTCAGCCCAGGGAGAAAGCATCAAAATCCAGGCTAATGGCCCCGGCAAGGCTATCCTTATCCGCGACGCGGGTGACGACTCATTCTTCTACCTCGCAATGCCAATGAATCGCTAATGGCACTTTTCTTCATTACAGGAAGTAAAAATAAAGTAACTGAGATTCAAACTGTGTTGCCACAAGTTGAACAGCTTGAAGTTGATCTCCAAGAAATACAAGGACTGGATTCGCACAAAATACTTGCTGCTAAACTACTCGAAGCACGTAAACACTACGGGAACGAATATATTGTTGAAGACACCTCGGTTTATTTTGAGGGGATGAATGGATTACCTGGGCCATATATAAAATGGTTTCTTGAATCGCTCGGAGGCGAAAAACTTGCACAGCTCGCGCAGTTTTACGGTGGCAAAGCTGTTGCAAAAACTTTGATTGGTTATGCTGATGAAAAAGGTTCGGTCCAATTTTTCGAAGGAGAGATGAAAGGAACAATAGTTCAGCCTCGAACTCCATCCGGTTTTGGTTGGGACAATATTTTTATACCAGAAGGTTACGATAAAACGTTTGGAGAACTTGGAATTGAAATAAAAAACAATATCAGCATGCGCATCCAAGCAGCACGAAAGCTCAAAGAATATTTAGAAAACAATTAAGCAAGGTCGAACCTTGCTGAAAAAAGAAAAGCCCGGGATTTCTCCACAGGCTTGTAGATGGCAGAACGTTCAGTGAAACTGGACGCCAGCGCGGGCGAAGGCGCGAGCCTTGGCATCCACGGGAAGCATCCAGGCTACGCCCAGAGTCTCGTGCAGCAGATGCGCGTTGTCGGCGTCCTGCTGAGGCTGCCAGAACTTCCAGACGAAGGTTCGGGCGATCTCCGAGTCGGGGTAGGTCTCCTGAACCTGCTTCCAGACCTCCATGAGCCGGCGGCCGTACGAGGAACGCTCGCTGAACGGCAACGGCAGAAAGTTGTGGAGCAGGCCGCCTTCGAGTGTGGCTTCGACAAGGGTCTCGTACAGCAGTGCGTCCGATCCCTTAGCAACAGCCCACACGACATCGGCGACCTTGTGGTCGCACCACCCTATAACCTGGGTGGCAGAAACGCATAGCCTCGGTAACGTTTGCATGGCTCACCTCCTGTTGATTCAGCCACAGGCACAGTACCACGCCCTCAAAAAATATCTAGTTACTGCGTAGGGGCAGAAGTGCCGCCATGGGAGGCGAGCCATGACTGGACTGAGAAGTCCCATCGGGTGAATTGGGGATCGTTTGCAGGGTTTGAAGGCTGTGGGCCGTTTGGATTGTCTTTATCTACCCAGTAGAGGATCTCGTGGATCTGGCCATCACTGCCTGGCACCTGCCACTGGCCGCGTAGTACGGGTTTAATATCGCCCTGGAGAGGCTCCATTCGTGTAAAAGCAGTTGTAGGGAGCTTGTTCAACGCATAGGTCATAAACGCATTCCACATAGGGCCGACGATAAAGCCGGACACTTTACGCACCATTGGTTTGTTGTCGTTGTTGCCCACCCACATACCCACCACAAGGTTTGGTGTGTAGCCGATAGTCCATGCGTCTTTGTAGTCGTTTGTGGTACCGGTTTTAACCGCGACATCATGGCCAGGGAAGGTAAACAACGTATTTTCTCCAAGTGGAGCTCTCGCAACCGGGTCAGAGAGGATGTCATTGATTTCTCGCGCAACAGTTGGTGGGAGTATCTGTGTACCCGCAGTCTGCATATTGTCTTCAATCACATTTCCGTTTGCATCCTCGATCTTCATTACACTAAGCGGCTGGTATTTAACACCGTCGGTAGCAAATACGCCGTACGCGCTCGACATATCAAGCAGTGTTACTTCACCGCCGCCGAGTACTAACGTCAGTCCGTATTGATTTGCGTTGGTGAGTGTTGAAATACCCATCGATTTTGCCAACTCCAAGCTGTTATTTATGCCCGCAAGGTAGAGAGCTTTAATAGCAGGGACGTTGATTGATTGTGCGAGCGCATCACGCAAGGTCATGGGACCACGGAATTTGCCGTCGTAGTTGTCAGGGGAGTAGCACGGCGCTACTTTGTTTGTGACATCGTAGGCAGAACATGATGTTGAGAACTGTGTTTGTGTATCGAAAACCACGGTGTCAGGAGTGTAGCCCTCTTCAAATGCTTTGGCATATACGAAAGGTTTAAATGCAGAACCAGGCTGGCGCTCTGCCAGTGTGACGTTAAAGTTTCCGCCAATCTCCGTGTCGAAGTAGTTGCGAGACCCAACCATAACAAGTATGTGGCCGTTGGTAGGGTCGAGCGCAATCATGCCAGCATTTGAGGCGTTGAAGTTAGTTTGCTGTGTTGCTGCGCGTTCCTGCACAATCTCCTGAGCTTTGGCCTGCATATCTGCATCGAGTGTTGTTGTGACCTTCCACCCACCTTGCTCCGCTGCCTCAGGGCCGTACTTCTCTTCAAGATATTGTTGAACATAAAAGACGAAGTGGGGAGCTGTTATTGAGGATGTGCGCTGTGGAACAAAAGCCACGACTTCTTTTTGAGCCACACTTTTTTGTTCCTCTGTTATATACCCATGCTCTTCCATTTTTTCGAGCACAAGATTTTTTCGAGCATCCAACTGGTTTTTGCGGTTTCCGTATGGCGAGTAGCGAGATGGTGCGGGCAAAACTGCTGCTAGATATGCAGCTTCAGCAACGTTGACATCGCTCGCAGATTTTCCGAAGAATGTTCGCGCTGCTTGTTCAACACCATAAATATTTCCTCCGTAAGGAGCGTGGTTGAGATACAGTTCCAAGATTTGTGACTTTGTAAGCGAGCGCTCCACCTTAAGTGCTAACAACCACTCTTCGATTTTACGGATAGGGCTCTTAGCGCCTGTAAGCAATGTAAGCTTCACTACTTGCTGGGTGATAGTTGAGCCACCTTGTGAAGCGGACAACGTCATAATGTCCACCCATATAGCGCGGGCTATCGCCCTAATTTCAATCCCGTGGTGCTGGTAGAAGGTAGGATCTTCTATAGCAAGGGTTGCGTTCTGTATATTTTGGCTTATGGAGGAAAGGGGAACAACCGTGCGGTCGGTCTCTTTGTTTAGGCTGTAGAGCAATACATCTCCTGTGCGGTCGTAGATTTTGGTTGACTGTTCAACCTTGCGCGACTCAAGAGAGGCGAGGTCCGGCACTTTTAGGCTGGAAGCCCATAGAAAGATAAGACCAAGAAAAAGAAACCCTATACCTATAAGCCATACGAGGGTTACACGCCAATGCTTTCGCAAATAACGCCACATTGGTGTTAGTATAGCAGGTATAGATTTATATGGGACTGTTTTCAAAGAAACCGGCCGTAATAACTGATGAAGCGAAAGTAAATGAACTTCTGACGCGAGGGGTTGAGAATCTCGTACCTAAAGAGCTCGCCTTTAAAAAACTTCGCTCGGGCGACCGCCTGCGCGTGTATTGGGGGATAGATCCAACAGGTGCGCAGATTCATCTTGGACACACGCTCTCACTCCGTAAACTTAAAGCCTTCAGTGACCTCGGCCACGAAGTTATTTTGGTCATCGGAAGTTTTACAGCGATGATAGGCGACCCAACTGGCCGTGACGCACAGCGCGCACCTCTTACAAAAGAGCAGGTGGAAGAAAATTTCCAAGACTACAAACGTCAGGCACAAAAAGTTCTCGATTTTTCTAAGATCCAGATTCGCAAAAACGGTGATTGGCTTTCTCCTCTTAACTTTTCTGAAATCATCAAACTCGCAAGCAACTTTACTGTGCAGCAAATGTTGAAGCGCGACATGTTCCAGCGCCGTATAGAAGAAGATAAGCCTATTTCTCTCCACGAATTTCTCTACCCATTGATGGTCGGATACGACTCCGTTGTGCTTGATGTGGACTGTGAGCTTGGTGGCAGTGACCAAGAGTTCAATATGCTTGCAGGCAGACATCTCCAGCAGGCGATGGGTAAACGCGATAAGTTTGTCCTTACTACAAAGCTTTTGGAAGGCACAGATGGTCGCAAGATGAGCAAATCCTTCAATAACTGCGTGTACCTCGATGATGCGCCTTCAGATATGTATGGAAAGTTAATGGCGGTCAAAGATGAGCTTATCGGAATCTATTTCGAATCTGCCACAAACTTACCGATGGAAGAGGCTGCAGAGATTCTTAAAGGTCATCCTAAAGAAGCCAAGATGCGTTTGGCGCGTGAAATCGTAACTATGTACCACGGCCTCGCCGCTGCAGAAAAAGCAGAAGCAGATTGGACGAATACGTTTAGTGAAGGAGGGGTGCCAGAAAATATTCCTACAGTATCTGCCGGGAAACTCCGCGACATCGTTGAAGGTGTTTCTATGAGTGAACTTCGTCGTCTTGTAGAGCAGGGAGCAGTTTCTTCAGTTGTGTCTGGAAATAAAATTGAAAGTATTGAGGCAGAAATCAAAAACGACACTCTCCGTATTGGAAAGCATCGTTTTCTAAAAGTGGAATAGTTTTTATTCTTCAGGTTCTTCGCCGAAGCCAGAAGAGAAGTCATCATCGTCTTCTGCGTCTTCGTCATCGTCCTCAGACTCTGCGTCTTCGGTGGCTGTTTCTTCTTCCTCTTCTTCGTCTAACAGGAACTCTTCTGCAAACTCCTCACTCATATCTTCGTTTCTTAACTTAATAATTTTAAGCAATGGAATAACTAACAATGAGATTTGTATCAAATAAACTTATTTGATGCAAGGCATGTAAGGCCAACTGCGATGGCGTCCATCTCATCATCTAGACGTTTCTTCGC
>CAYGIN010000041.1:0-5041 GCA_964349995.1 uncultured Candidatus Saccharibacteria bacterium
CCTGGCCTGTCTGCACCCACTTCAAGCACAAGCCATTTTGGATACGCTGCCTTAAATAAAACGAGGAATAGACCGTCGACTAAGTTCTGAATCCAGTGGAGTGGATTATTCCACGCATTAGGCACGCCTAAAATAGTGAGGGGAAGGCCTATCTCGCTATTAAAACTTTTATCGCTTTTACGCACATGGTGTGCCCCAGAGAGTACTGCGTAGATTGCATCTTTCGTTGAGGTTTTACCGACACTACCTGTTATGGCAACGATGTGGGGTTTATATTTGCGGACGACAAGACGCGCTTCGAGTGTAAGCAGAGAAACAATGCATCGTTTAAATATGCTTCGCATAAAAATCTATGAAAAAGAAGTACTACCTGTCTGGTGGGACGTCGTAGTAGTTAATAAGAAACTGAACAATACGATGGAAGGTCGTGCCCCATGTTTCTGATGAGTATTGTGCGCCAGTGGGCTGATAACCAAATAAGAAGATAATATATTTTGCATTGTAGGAAGGAAAAAATCCGAAATAACTGTGCAGGTATCTATCTCCATAGTAGCCTCCGCCAGAGGGGTTCGCAATCTGTGCAGTCCCCGTTTTAGCGCCTACGCTGTAATGCTCAAATTGTAGGTCTTTAGCGAAACTCTCGTCCACCACACCCGTAAGCATACGCTGGATAGCTACTGCCGTTTCAGGTTTCAATTGCGGTCCTAATTTGGGCCAATGTAGTTGTTTGGTAATACCTGTCGTATACCGAATTGAACGCGTAAGATGTGGGGTCACCAAATAGCCGCCATTGGCCAACACAGCCAGTGCGCGAACTGTTTCTATCGGAGTCATAGCAATTCCCTGCCCGAATGATGCAGTATTGTATTCAACTTGGCGCGGACTTTTAAAGTTGCTGAATATACCAGAAATTTCACCCGGCAAATCGATTCCCGTAGTTGTTGCCATAGCGTAATGGTCAAGGAAGTATGTACGCATCGTAGTAGTTCCCATCTTTGTTGCAACAAACGACGCACCCACGTTGAGCGACTGTGAGAGAATCTGCTGCATCGGTATCACACCGCGTGCTTTTAAGTCGAAGTTACAAATTTTCTTTTTATCTACAGTGATGCACCCAGTATCGTTGTAGGTTGTATGTTCTGTAATGGCGCCGGAGTCCAGCCCCGCCGCAACTGTGAGAGGTTTAACGATAGATCCCATTTCGTACACGTTCTGGACCATCGGGTTTGCATATATAAGAGGATCGGTTTGTTTATTGAAACTATTTAGGTCAAACGTGGGTGAAATTGCCATGGCATAAATTTCACCATTGTGCGGATTCATAATAATGCCACCAGCAAGCTGTGGATGCCACGCTTCCTGATATTGTTTGAGCTCCTGCTCTAACTGGCTCTGGACGTTAGGGTCAATGGTAGTGATAAGGTCTCCTTCCTGCGTTTCCCCACCAATAAGTGACTTCACACTTCCAAATAGTTCAACAAAGAAGTTTGTGTACAGATCATCCTCTGTGCGCTCAAGCGTCGCGTTATAGTAGCGTTCAAGCCCATAGCGGCCTGCCTGTGTGTTGGAATTGTTGTATGCAACGAATCCAATTTCCTGCGCCGCCAGAGAACCACCTGGATACTCTCGCCAACGATCGTTTTGAACAATAAGGCCTGGAAGTTGTTTTGCTTGCAAGGCGGTACCACTGTCACCTCCGAGGTGTTGTGCAAGGAGTTGATACTGCGTTTTTGGTTTTGTTGCCTTTGTCATGCACACCTCTGTGTCTATCTCGATGACACTTTTAAGCGTAGCGCATAGAGCCTGCGCATCAATAACTTTTGTTGGGTTTACTGCTATTGAAAAACCATCTTTGATGACTGCCGCAGCAATATTGGCATTCTTCTTATCTGTAAAATAAATCGTGCCGCGACTAAGAAGAGGCGCTGCGGGTTGGATAAATTGCGCATCAGCACGAGCACGGTAGTCTCCGCCATGCATTATCTGGAGATAGTAGAGTCGCCCGATAAACACAAGCACTATACAAATGCAAAAAACCATCAGTATGCGCGAGCGGCCAAGAAAACGTTTGTGCATGACCTTATTGTAACGAAAGAGGTGCGCGTGTGTCCTGTGCATAGACAGGAGTCACGTCGCTGGGGCGCACGAACCCGAGCTCGCGTGCATAGGAAGGTGTGAGGCGCTCCATATCACGCAAATAGCTTGTCTCAAGCGCACTTACCTCCACGGTGAGGCTGTCGACTGTATCTCGGGCAGCTGTTCGGCTCGCTGTATGCCCTACCGCAAGCATCAAAAAGACTACATAGAGAAAGACAGACAGGGCGCAGATTCCAATAAGAGCTGCGATAGCCCGCGTGAGATAGAGCTGGTAGAGGTCGAGGCCTCGGGTGAGAGTAGTCATAGGTTTATGCGGTTTTTTCGATCACGCGGAGTTTTGCACTGCGAGCTCGGGGGTTAGTAATAATTTCTGCTTTGCTAGGGATGAGCGGCTTTTTCACAATCAGACGACCTCCATCTTTTGTAAAACCAGCAAACAAACGCTTTACTGCACGGTCTTCAATGCTATGGAACGTAATAACTGCAATGCGTCCACCAGGGCTCAGATGCGTCCATGCGGCGGTAATGCCGGTATTAATGACACCGAGCTCATCATTAACTGCCATACGCATTGCTTGGAAGGTGCGAGTTGCAAAGTGAATGCGGCCCTTGTGGTATGGACGAGGAGTGCTGTCACGAACAATTTCGACCAATTCAAAGGTTGTTTGGATTGGCTGGATAGCGCGACGTTCGATAACTGCTTTTGCAATGCGGCGTGCAAAGCGTTCTTCTCCATATCCGTAAAAAACATTTGCAAGAGTTTCTTCATCCCATTCGTTCAATGCTTCCGCTGCAGTAAAACCTGAGGCTGGTTTTTTACCGTAGCTCATATTCAATGGCTCGTCGGTCAAAAATGAGAAGCCACGTCCACTGCTGAGCTGTCCAGAATTCCAACCAAGATCAAACAAAGCTTTATTGATTTTCTCAATTCCTTTTTTCGCAAGCACTTTTTCAATTTCACTAAAATTTGCTTCAACGACTTCTGCACGCTCACCAAACTGTGCAAGGCGTTTGCGCGCGGAGGCAACAGCAGCTGGATCTGCATCAAATGCAAGCACGCGGGCCTTTGGCGAGTGTTTTAAAATTTCATAGCTATGTCCCCCCTCACCCGCTGTTCCATCTATTACAAGTTCACCAGCTTTGATATCCAAAAGCTCGAGTGATTCTTTAGGCATCACACTAAGGTGAGAGCCTTCCACCTTCCCTAACTTCTGCTGGCGTGCAAAGCTGCCCTCCTCTCGCGGGAGGCGGCTACGGATACCAGCAGAAGTTAAAGAAAGTGTTGTCATATTTATAAGATGCCTAAATCGCCCAGTTTTTCTGCCATTTGGTCAGCCCCCTTCTCAATGCGGTGTTTATATTCTTCCCAAGTCTTCTCGTTCCAGATTTCAATACGATCAGAAACGCCAGCAAGGACGACGCGAGATTTCAAATCAGCAAAATCTTTCAAGTAGTCGGGAACAAGAATGCGGCCGGCATTGTCTACTTCTGTGTCAGCAGCGCCAGCTAAAATAAAACGGCTCATGCCGCGCGTGTCAGCCTGGCCAAACGGTAGATCTGAAAGTTTGCTCGCAATTTTCTCCCAAGATTTTTGTGGAAAAAGAAAAAGACATGAATCAAGTCCTCGCGTGATAACTACTTTCTTACCAACTTCCTTACGAAATTTTGCTGGCAACGAGAGTCGCTTCTTTGCATCCAGAGTGTGTAGATATTCGCCGATCAGCATAGTGTTTTTAGGACTTCCCACTTTGTCCCACTAATATAGAAGTATATGGTACTTTGCCCCACTTCCCCACCCCTGTTATCCACAAATCAAAAGCCCCTCTTCATGAGGGGCTTGTGTATCTTGTGTGTTTATGTAAGTTTGACGAAAAACTTCTAATGAACTAAAACAGGCACAGAAACAAGAGGTGTCTAAATGCGCAAAATCGACCAGAAACGTTCTCGTCGCACTGCCGTGTGGCGGCAGAACAAAGCCGCTTTAATAAAGCGGCAAACCGAACGGGTAGAAAATGCCCGACGGAAAGTCCGCTCTATCCTTTCCGGGCAAGGCTTCAGCGATTTAGAGGGTGGAGGCTGGAACTCAGTCGCCCGGCGAATATTGGTAGTTTTGAAACAGCTCCGGCTTAGTCCTAAGGAAGTACGGGCTGTTAACGTCCGTGCCCTTCGGGTGGCCGCACACAACCGCGTTCTTCTCACCGTAACCCTGGCAAGATGGCATCGGGAATTGAAACCAATAGTTCGACGTTGACCGTCCTCGCGACGGTCTTTTTTATTTTTTACAAATCTGCATTATGGCCCTGTAAACGGCTTTCTAAAAGAGCTAAGTCGTCCTTTGTAACCATTGTTTGCTCTACAACGTCCACTTTTTCCTCCAGGGTATCCAAACGTTCGTGCATAAGAGCAAAGCTCTTTCCAGTAATAATGGCGAGCCCATCAATCTGCTCTTTGATAAAAAGCTCTAATGCACTAAACCGCTTATCAATATTGACAAAATACTTTCTAAGCTCTGTGTCTTCCATGCGTACAGTATACGCTTTGGCCCGATAAAATATTTCTAAAATTTTGAGACTTCAGCAAGGCGCGCCAAAACAAAATCCTTGTCAAGAACGGAAAGGAACCATCCGACCTTAGGGCCGTAGGTTTTACCAAGAAAGGCTAGGTAGAGGGCGCTGAATAGCTCAGCGGGCTGGATGCCCATATCTTCTTTGATTGCGTGAAGTTTTTGTTGAATCTCTTCCCCGCTCGGCATGCCACCTGCAGCTTCTATAAATTCTTTGAGTGTTGCGAGACCTTTCTTCTGGTTTTCGCTTAAATCTTTGGCCACATCAGGGAGAGCCTGCTGGAGTGTAAAGACAAATTTCTCAGGAGCACACTGCTGTATCCAATACTGTGCGTACTCAGCACGCTCACCAAGCTCGGCCATATCAGCATCTGTAAGTGG
>CAYGIN010000042.1:0-4903 GCA_964349995.1 uncultured Candidatus Saccharibacteria bacterium
GCGTGGTCGCCGCCAACATATACATCTACGGGTGCCCAGTATTTCTCTACATCTTTTGCAACAAGCGCTTCTTTATTATCTGGATCCATAAAGCGCAGGTAGTACCACGAAGAACCTGCCCACTGCGGCATGGTGTTTGTTTCGCGTTTTGCAGGACCGCCACAGGTTGGGCACGTCGTATGTACCCAATCAGTAATAGTCACGAGTGGCGACTCGCCTGTGCCTGATGGCTCGTATGAGTCTACTTCTGGAAGCATCACAGGAAGCTGATCTTCCGGTACAGCAACAGCACCATCTTTTTCACAGTGAATAATCGGAATAGGCTCTCCCCAATACCTTTGACGGCTAAATACCCAGTCTTTGATCTTGTACGTTGAGGTCATCTTCCCTCCAACCGCTTCGGTAATTTTTATTTTTGCTTCTGCAGATGTAAGGCCGTCGAATGTTCCAGAGTTAATAAGCATTCCTTCACCTGTATAGTACTGGGCGTTGTCATGATAGTTATCCCACAGTTGCTTATGGTGATTAAGTGTCAGTAGTTTTGCCACTTCTTCTTTCTCGGCCCAGATTATTTCATGTGAATTGGCATCATCCGGATGCAATTCTTCTTGCTCTTCATTTTCAAGTTCGGCAAAAAAGAAATGTTCAAAATCAAAACAATTAACATCCTTTCGGGGCTTATATCCGTCTCCGTAAAAAAGAGGGAAAATACTTGACCGTATAGAGAAATTCTTATACCCAGTCTCCTCTTTCACTTCCCGAATTGCAGCTTGCTCCGCAGTTTCATCTTTCTCTATGCCACCACCGGGAAAACCGGTGAGATTTTTTTGTGGTAACCAAGATAACAAAAGATATTTTTTATTTTTTGGGTTGTACAAAATAACGCTGACCACATTGCGTTCTACCAGTTCCTTATCTTTCTGCGGAGTTGAAGGTCCATTGAGTGTATACACTGGCGCAACAACCTGCGTAACAGGAATATTATATTTCTTTGCAAATGCAAAATCGCGCTCGTCATGAGCAGGTACGGCCATAATTGCACCCGTGCCGTATTCACCAAGCACATAGTCTGCAACAAAGAGTGGAATTTCTTCTTTTGAAACTGGGTTGATTGCCTTAACTCCTTTTAGTTCAACTCCCGTCTTTTCTTTATCTGCATTTGTGCGCTCTATTTCTGTCTTGGCCGTAGCTGCAGCAACATACGCTTTTACTTCCTCTGTGTTTTCCAAAACATTGTGATTTGCATCAGTTGCCAACCTCACCCAAGGATGTTCCGGTGCCAATACCAAAAACGTCGCACCGAACAATGTGTCAGCGCGAGTGGTGAACACTGTCACATGTGGCAAAAGAGCATTAAGAACCATTGGTTCCTTATCGCCAGTTACATGCTCGTCTTGGGCAGTGCCTTCAACAAACTGAGCGTCGATTTTGTCTTTGAGATACGAAAGATACGGGCCTCTTTTTTCTTTTTCAAGAATATCGGAAATAACGACTCTAAATTTTGTAAGATGTTTTATTTTTTCGTAATCATATTCAAAGGTAAATGTGTCCCAAAATGCACGAGGAGTGCCCGTACGGAACACAGGCTCAACCACAGATGCAACAAGTACCAATCCTGCAATAGGTCGGTTGAGTTTTTGAAGCACCTTCATTGCAACAGCGCTTCCCAAGCTGTGACCCAGAAGAACTGTATTTTCATCTATCCGGCAGTTTTCTATAACATAGGAAACTTGCTCTTCTTCTGTAGGCGAGTCGGTATTTGGCATCAACGGTGCTTGTACCTCAAAGCCCCTCTTTTCCAACTCCGCTTTAACCCACGGGATAAAATTTTTATCATTTCTGCCAGTAAATCCGTGGAGCAACACGTAGTTTGGTTTTGGTATGTTTTGTGAGGCAAAACTGAGTTCAAAATCTATCTCTGAACCCTCGCTCTTGCCTATCCAGTTTCGTTGAGCGGTTTTGATATGCTCAGGCCAGTCTAGGGCGTCGAGGTCCGTAAGCATACGGTCTGCGTAGGCTGTAATTTTAAGCACCCACTGTGGGAGTGCTCGCTTTTCAACGACACTGCCGCAACGTTCACATACATTTCCATCCAAGTCTTCATTTGCAAGGCCTGTCATGCACGAAGGGCACCAATTGATTGGTTCGTTGCTTTGGTACGCCAAACCCTTCTTGAAAAGCTGGAGAAATATCCACTGTGTCCATTTGTAGTATGCAGGGTCCGTAGTGTTTATCTCGCGCGACCAGTCGTAGTTGAAACCGATGTGTGAAAGCTGGTCTTTAAACGTCGCAATGTTTTTTTCAACTGCTACACGTGGGTGAATTTTATTTTTGATTGCGAAGTTTTCTGCAGGTAAACCAAACGCATCCCACCCCATCGGGTGCAGAACATTGTGGCCTTGCATGCGCTTCATGCGAGAGTAGATGTCAGTCGCAATATAGCCCTTAGGGTGTCCTACATGGAGTCCTTCTCCTGAAGGATACGGAAACATGTCGAGCACATAACTTTTTGGTTTAGATGTATCCTTCGATGTTGTATACAACTGCGATTCTTTCCATCGCTCTTGCCACTTCTTTTCTATTTTTGTGTGGTCATACCGCTCCATTATTCGATACGACTAGTTGTTTTTCGGATAGAAGTCAGGATCTATAGTGCGATCAAAGCAGGTATGTCCAGCAATATGATTCCAGTTCCCTGACAAGCCAGGCTTACCTCCGTATGGCACGGATTCTGGATAGTAGCCCTCATTCATGTAGTTATTATCGACTCCCTCTGTGTTGAAGGTTGCACACAACTCAAAAGACAATGGCCCTGTAACTTTATATTCGTATGGGGCATTTGTCTGAGGGTCAACAGGAATGCTGCCGTATCCTGATATTGGGTTGCTTACATCATCGAGTGTCGCTGGGAGAGAACGCTTGCTCTGCCAGTAAGAAACCACCTGCGACTGAATGTTTTGAAGGTCGTTTACTTTATCTACATCCAAACGCTGCAGGCGTGCCTGTGCAGGTGTGCCTACAATAAAGAATCCTGCAAAAATAGTGATCAAGACAAGGACACCTGCCGCATACCCTACCAAGTGTCCACGTGTGGGATATTTTTCCCAGTAGCCCCAGAAGTCAGCCATAAAGTGCATAAAGCCCGCAGCTGCAACTAAGAACACGACCGCTGCTTTCAAGAGGAATGCTGTCGTTAGGTCAGTTCCATTTAAGAATGCTGTGAGGAGCCAGATAAGATCTCCGGCCATTGTTGCCCCCGCAGCAAAGAGCGTAAGGAAAATAGCCCAGCGACGCACCCAAATATTTTTGCGTGTTGGATCCTTCAAAATATCGTTATGGATGAGGCGCATCAATAACACAAACAATGGAAAGAGCACAATAAGTGATGCCATCTCGTAGCTAATACCGCTTTGGTACGGATCACCTCGATAGTATGAAAGTGCGTTCGGGAACGAATAGTTAATATAGTCAAATACGAGCCCAAGAAACGCAACAACGCTCCAGTACAAAGCGACCATCGCACCTGCCCACATAAAGAAATCCTTCGGGGTTGTTTTAGTATTATCCATGCAGGAATTCTACCACATCGCCATTTTTGACGACATATTCCTTCCCTTCTGTGCGAACTAAACCCTTTTCACGTGCTTTTGCGTAGGAACCAGCTTCGAGCAGCGTATCCCAGGCAATTACCTCTGCACGAATAAATTTATTGAAAAAGTCGGTATGAATGGCTGCCCCTGCTTCTGGAGCAGTCGAACCAACGGGAATAGTCCATGCGTGGGTTTCGCCTGGACCTGTGGTAAAGAAGCTCATAAGACCAAGTAACTGATACCCCGCTTTAATAAGTTCATTTACGCCATCATCAAACACTCCGTATTCCTGACGGAATGAAGCTTTGTCATCTGTATGAAGTTCACGCAATTCACTTTCAACGTTTGCGTCAACAATGACATACGATGCGGCGTTTGCATTAATAAACTCTTGAAGGCGTTCAAATCGTCCATCGTTTAGTTCATCAATATTGTGTCCGCCCGCCTCTTTGTTCAACACATAGAGCATTGGTTTCATCGAAAGAAGGTGTAGGCCCTTCAGAGCATTACGTTCTTCCTGTGTATATTCGCCTTCACTTGCCATTCTGCTTTCTTGGAGGAGTGAGAATGCCTTTTGTACGGCAGCTTCTTCAAGTATTGCTTCTTTTTTGCCCTGCTTAACATCGCGAGTCACAGACTCAAGGCGCTTCTGCACTGTTTCCAAGTCAGCCAAAATAAGTTCAAGGTTGATGGTTTCAATATCACGCACAGGATTCACGTCTCCATCCACGTGCATAATGTTGGTGTTATCAAACATACGCACCACGTGTGCAATGGCATCTACTTCGCGGATGTGCGAGAGAAACTTGTTACCTAAGCCCTCACCTTCTGATGCACCTTTTACCAAACCTGCGATGTCGACGAACTCAACAGCCGCAGGAACTTTTTTTTCAGAGTTTGAGAATGTTGCAAGTTTGTCTACACGTTCGTCAGGTACAGAAACGACCCCAACTGACGGGTCGATAGTAGCAAACGGATAATTGGCCGCGAGCACGCTCTTTTTAGTAAGCGCGTTAAAGAGTGTCGACTTCCCCACATTGGGAAGTCCTACAATGCCTATAGATAAACCCATTGAGAAACTATAACCAAAAAACCCTTATTTTCCAAGCTACTTGACAAATAGTATCAGATAAGGTAGAATGTACCTGCCCTGAAGTTAGGGTTGATGAACCTCGAAAGCAGGAGACAATAATGTCTACTTTGACGAAGCTCTATCTCCGTTCCAAGAAACGGAAAGATGGAACCATGCTCGAAATCATCCGTGCAATCAAGCACGAAGGTTTCAAATATCCATCGGCTGCGGCCTACTGGAT
>CAYGIN010000043.1:0-4871 GCA_964349995.1 uncultured Candidatus Saccharibacteria bacterium
GCGGCATTTTTGCCGATTATGCTTACAATGCCGCACATAGGTGATATCAGTATATATGACTCCTCAGGCGGGAAAAATGTCACAAAAGTTGGTACACTACGCAGATGGCTGAAATGTCCTATTCGGGCGATTTTTACGAAGGTATGGAAGATGCAAATTTGGCATCTGCTCGCGCTGTAGTTCCTGCTGTTCTTACATACGTTCAGCCAACATCAGTGCTAGACATTGGGTGCGGACAAGGTGTCTGGCTCAAGGCTTTTGTGGAGAAAGGTATCAGTGACGTTATTGGATACGATGGCGACTATGTTGAGCGGGAAAAACTAAGCATTCCGAAAGAAAAATTTATCGCAGCTGATTTAGAAAAATCTCTTTCGCTCGACCGCACGTTTGATCTCGCAATTTCGCTTGAAGTAGGTGAGCATCTCTCCGACGCTGTGTCTCGCGCATTTGTAAAAAACCTTACCGATGCAGCGCCTGTTATTTTATTTTCCGCAGCAATTCCAGGACAGGGGGGCGTGCATCATATAAACGAACAATGGCCGCAGTACTGGGAAGAGAGATTTAAAGAGCGTGGCTATGTGCCAGTGGACTGCTTGCGCCACCGTCTTTGGAATGACAAACGCGTCGCATTCTTTTATGCACAAAACATTATGTTTTATGTAAAGGAGAGCGAGCTCTCCAAATATCCCAAACTACAGGAAGCGTATGGTGCGGGACATGGCCAGGCGCTTGCGCTTGTGCATCCAAACATCTATTCCTACTACCAAAGCCGCTGGAGCCTTATCGTTCCGTTTTTCTATATGATTCCGCCCAGCATTCTCAAGATTGGAAAACCACTTTTGAAGCATCTTGTGCGCTTGCCTCTGGCGCAGCTGGTGCGATACGTGATTTCAGGCGGCACTGCAGCAGCAGTATATTTCTGTGCAATCTTTACCCTCGTACAGTTTGCTGGTATGCATTACCTCGCAGCTTCATCTATTGCTCTCGCTACCGCTATCGTCGTAAGCTTTTCTTTGCATAAGTTTTTTACCTTCCGCCAACACTCACTTTCACAAACCCACGTACAGTTTGCCCTCTACATGATTGTAGTTGGTTTAGATTTTCTTATTAATCTCTCCATTCTGTGGTGTGCAGTTGAGCTTGTTCACATGCCGTATCTTGTGGGTGCGTTTATCGCAACCGTAGCCGTCGCAGTAGTTAATTTCTTTTTGTATCGTTCGGTAGTGTTTCGTCGTTTTGCAAAAGCTGCGCGCTAAGGTAATACTCGCCCGGCGTTGTCACAGTGAGGGATATATTTTGTACCGTGCGAGAGAGGGAATACGCTGGTATGTCGTTGAGGTTTATGGTGCACGCATAGCGGCGACCATCTCCTTGAACCTGTCGAGCATATTGGTCGAGCCGCACCGTGGCAAGCGTGCCAGCCTCGCCAAATTCATTTACAAACGAAATCCCTATAAATATCTTTTCGGGTGCGTCCTTCGCAGTTATGCTAAAGGCGAATCTGCTTGCCTTAGTCGTATCTACAGTCGGTACTACCACCAATGGTTTTTCTGGAACAAGCAAGCGCGCATCACTACCACTGGCTTCTGTACTGCAAAGCTCAGAAATTTCTCCTGGGGCGAGATACCACATACGCAGGCGCTCATCCTGGCGCAATGCATCGGCAAATACAGTAGATGAAGTTGCGGCATTTGTGCCAGGAGCGAGCCAGACAACATCGCGGATTCCTAGGAAGAAAGAAAACGCTGAAAGATTGGGGAGCTGGTAACTACTGCTTCCAAGGAACGCACCTCCAATGACTGGAACGGGTAGTGATGGATGCTCGGCAGACAGTTCATTGAGTGCTGGGACGAGAGTTTCTCGCAGTTCTGTGGTGAGTGAATTGTTGAAATAAATATCACCGAGGTACTGGTCTTTGTAGAAAGAAAATACCATTTGGCATCCAAACACTAAGATACAAATGACGACGATGGCAGAGATACGAATTTTCTTACTGTGTTCACTTGAAGCACTGCGGACCCATTCGTACCCAATGACCACGAAGGCAAGGGACATAAAGAAGAGAGGAAAAAGCAGGTTCTGGTCTCGGTAAAAAGACACTGCGTGAGAGCTTGGACGGGCGATTGCGATAAGAAGAGATGTGCCAAGGGAAAGCAAAAGAAAATACAGACCCCACACACGGGAGCGCACAGTGCCGCGCACCAATGCCCACCAGAACGCAACCACTGTTATTGAGAAGAGTACGAGCATTCCCAGATGCCAGAGTATCTCCACGTTTGCAAAGCGTGGCTGGCTTACGATAAGTCCCATGCGCGGCATAAAGAACGAGGAGAGAAGGCCGGCGGTTAATACTTTATACAGTTCGTATGCGCTCGCGATTGAAATGGGGAGGCGGTCTGGGCCAAAAAATGATACATCAGAGAAGTGCGGAATTGCTACAAGGTACCCGATATATGCGGCTGTAATAAGTAAGGCAGCAGAAATTGTAAACCTCTCTTTTTTTACTGCACTCCATACAGATGAAATGGTCGTACTGCTGTTTCCAGAGAGGGTATATGCGATTGCAAAAAGTGCGAGAGCGATGGGCGCCCAGATGGCTCCGCTTTCAATCAAAACACACGCAACAATAAGGATGAGTGAGATTGTGAAATAAAGTTTGGGGTGTCGGGCACCTTGGCGCGCGTGTGTAAAACATACGAGTGAAAGCGTAAGTAGCGCGAGAACTTGAAAGTAAGGAGCCACCGCATAAAACCCGTACAATTGATGGCTTACGACGGTCGTGCTTGCGAAGATTGCGAGGAATGCAATCAGTGTTCCCATACCAAACCCAAGCTGCCTGAGAAGAACTCCGCCTGCACCGATGGCTACTATGGCTGGTAGGAAGAGTGGAAAATTTAATAGGGGAGGATTGGTGCCGATGAGCGTAAAGATTGCTTTGAGTTCAAGCCAAAAGAGTGGAATAACGTGGTCATTGATTGGCGTCCAGAGTAACTGCCATGCGCTTTTTTGCACAGCAATGGCGTACATGCCGTAGTCATCAATAAGAAACGTGCCGTGGATGATGCCCAGCGCATTAAGTGCAAATAAAAAAGCTGCTGCGGATCCGAGCGAAAGAATGGCGTATCGAAAAAGAGATCCTTCGAAGTAACGCTCGAGATACTGCCATGTGCGCTTCAGCGTGCGGCGGAGCGTTGGTATAGATACATACACCATAGACACCACCATACATACTCCAAAGAATACAGCTGTGAGCAGAAACGTTTTTGAAAAACCTTCTACATAAAAAGTTTGGAGTTCTGAATCTGCATTTCCAAATTTTGAGATTAATGACGAGGCTATATACGAACCTGCTCCACAGAGTGCAAAAAAAGTCGTCAAAACCCAAGGCAATATCATACGCATGGCACCAGTATAGGATGTGCTCGACAAACGTGCTACCATGCCGCGTATATGGAAACAGGCTTGGACATTGTCGTTCCTGTCTATAACGAGCGCGAGAATTTTGAGGCGCTTTATCAAAACCTCTGTACGCATGTACACACTCCGTGGAGGGTGCTCGTTGTGTACGACTTTCCGCAGGACACAACGCTTGAAGTGGCGCGTCCGATTGCAGAAAAAGATCCACGCGTTGTTCTTGTTCTAAACGAAGGAAAAAAAGTATTAGGCGCCATGAAGACCGGCCTTGCGCGCGCAGAAGCTCCCGCCGCACTTGTGCTTATGGCGGATGACCCTGTGGAAATAATCAGTCAGGTGGATGCGATGTATGCTCGCATGAATGAAACGGGCGCAGCGGTTGTGGCGGCATCGCGCTACATGCCCGGTGGTTCACACGGTAAAAGTTTTACCTTTAAAGCAATCCTTTCTCGCACAGCGGGCCTCTCACTGTATTTGCTTATAGGGCTTCCGACACACGACGCGACGTACGCTACAAAACTTTTCCGCACGTCCTTCCTTAAAAAGACACCAATAGAGTCAACGCGTGGATTTACATATGCGATAGAACTTACACTTAAAGCGTATCTTTCAGGAGAAAAAATAGCCGAAGTGCCAGTCAAATGGACAGAGCGTACTGTTGGAACCTCACGGTTCGCGCTATTTGCGTGGATCAAATCGTATCTCTACTGGTATCTGTGGGGGATGGCGCAATACTACCTACTGCTCGGATTCTTGAGAGTTTCTCGGAAGTAATTTATTGTCTTTTCAAGGCCTTCTTCAAGCGACACCATCTCTTTCCAACCTAGTTTTTCCCGAGCCGCTTGTGTTGAAAGTGTAAATGGCCCTATATCGTGCTTATCAGGGATTTTTATAGACTCGTCGATGTTTACGGTGATAGTTTTTCCATCCTGTCGTTCAATTATGGCTCGTACACCCTCAAGCATTTGGTTTAATGAATGTGGATTGCCTCCGATGTTATAGATTCGATTAAGCACAGATGGCGGGGCCTCAAGTAATCGTAGAATTGAATCAGCAAAATTACTTGCATAGGTAAAGTTTTTAACTCCCTGCAGTGGTCCCACAGTTATGCTGTCTTGCTCGAGCATTTTGCATATCATGTCTGAAATAAAACCACGGCGTGGCTGAAAGGCGCCGAACACTGCACTTGTGCGTATGATGGCGTAAGGCATATCAAGTAGGTGTGCGTACGTAGCAACCGCGGTCTCGCTCATTAGTTTTGCTGCGACATATGGTTCAACAGGGAATACGGAGGATTCTTCATCCACAGTGTTCGTTGCTTTGCCATACACTCGGTCGGTAGAGATGTATATGAAAAGAGGTTTACGACCGGTCTTCTTGCAAGCCTCAAGCACACTCAGTGTCATGGAGAGGTTTGTTTTGATGTGCTCGGCAGGTTCTTGTATAGACTTTGCAAT
>CAYGIN010000044.1:0-4360 GCA_964349995.1 uncultured Candidatus Saccharibacteria bacterium
GTTATACCTGTATAGAGCGAACCGTTTTTACATTCAAGTATGTATACGTAGTACATACACCTATTTTCTATTTTACTGAGTTGTAGGTTACCACAATGACATCACCATTTTGCAGTGCATAAGAATCGGCATCGTCCGTGTGGTCTTTCCCGTTTATGGTTACCGACAATGTGTACCCGTCTCTCTTGAGCGGTTCTCCTGCCACGGTAAAGAAATCGAGGAGCATCATGGAACGCGCATCATGTTTGAAATGAATCCGTCCCGAGTCGTCAAGAGTATGAATCAAAGCAACACATTTTGGAGAAAACCCGACCTCAGTTGGTATCCGCTGGGGCTCGCCGTTGACGAGTATCGAGAGCTCAGCCGAATTAAATAAATCAATGAAGGAATGTGCTCGCAGAACACAGGGAATATCGGTGTCTTTCCAGAAAGAAGCTTCAGAACGGTACTCCTTCTGCCAGAGGACATAGGCGACCGCGAACATAGCTATAAACGCAAGGATTGAAATGATAAAACTGATAACCGCAGGATGTGTTACACGATACTTTTGGTGCGGCATGATAAAAAATTGCCATATCAGAAGCGCTCCTAAGAGGCCAGAAAGAGCGCCGAGAAATGCTGTGGCAGTCGCATACCAGCGCAACACATATCCGAAAGGATGGAGTGTAAAAGGCGGATAGATATCAATGGAATTCTCCCACGTGACAACCTGACTCTTGTTGGTATTGTCTGCCGTCTCGACCCACGCATCGAGGGTATACGTGCCGTACGCATAGATATTACCCAGCAGCCCTTCCCATGAGCCATCTTGCTTCACAATAGCGGTTATTTCTTTATAAGAAACTGCGCCACGACGAAGTAGGAGATGGACATGATTGCCCTCAGACACGGCGCCGGAAACAAAAATATCCGCGCTTATGTTTCCACGCAGACGCGGCGACACTTCTTCAATAACCGGAAAACGAAGCTCGCGATTATAGAACAACACTTGTTTCGAAGATTTTCCTTCCAACTCTTTCACTAGCTCTAGTTTAGATTCAACAGGAGGTTTGGGCACAGGAGATGGTGCAGGTTTCTGCGGAATAGTGGTTAATGCTTCTGAAACCACAATCCGTCGCGCGACAATTGAGTCGAGTATATTAGTGCCACTGCCATCGGATGCGTTTATTGAAGCGTCGCTCGCAGTAATTACCGCCTCTCCACTCCCCGCGGCGCGCATACGAAGCGTGAGTATCTGTATCGCAGAGCCTACGATACCGCGGGTAGTCCCTCCAGAAAACGATATAACGCCCTTTTCGTTTGAGAACGACGGCATAGAAAGCCAGAAATTAAAAACGGTGCCAGAAGGAGCGGAATCAACCGAGATGACTTCTAAGACATCATTTTGAAAAAGAAGGGCTGCTTCCGCCGCATTGAAGCCGCGCTCCTTTGAGTCCACCAACACCTTGAGAGAAAACACCTCACCGACAGAAACCTTTGCTGGAGCATCGAACAAAAGTGTCGCAGCCGAAGCTATAGGTACCCACGAGAAAAATAAGGCAAATGCGACCAGCGTAGAAGGCACAATAATAAATTTCATACTCTTAGTTAGGGTGTAAGAGAACCGAAAGCCCGGAGGAAAATACTAACATCGGTTGAATTTACTACACTGTCACCATTCATATCAATGGGTTTTGCAAGAAATCTACTAAAGTCAATAATATTAACTATACCATCGGCGTTTATGTCTGCCTTGGGAACCGAACTTACACTAAGCACAATGGTCTGTGATGGTGAGTAATCGTGTCCGAAGCCAGACACCATAGATGAACGGGCGCGCACAGAAATTTTTCCTGGAGAAAACCGAGCTGTGTTTATTGTTGCCTCGTAATGACCCGAGCTGTCGCTTTTCACTTCATAAGAGACATCATGTACATTGATTAACACTCCGGTATCTGGCACCGCACTACCCGATACGGCGATATCGTCACCCCATCGTAGTACGTTCTGCGAGAGAATCATTGTCGGCGGCATAATGACCGCATCTCTAATGAGCGGCGCATCGCTTTCTCTAAAATCAAATTGGTATCTTTTAATTGCTGATGAACTACCGTTGGCGTCAGTGGCACTAATACTCAGTACGTATAAACCTTGTAAGAATTTTGAGAACGAAATCTTAAAAAACCCGTCTGGTGCTGCAGTTGTTTCTTCCTTTAATTCCGACCCAAAAGGTAGACCACGCAACGTAGCACTGATTACGGCCGATGGGTATGCATAGCCAGAGACATGTGCCAGTGTCGGGCGCACACTTCCGCCCCCTCCTCCACCAGAAGAAGGACCTGGTGGTGGCGGGGGCGGAGGAATTGCAACGGTAGTAAACGTGCCACATCCTTCAGCTTTGTTGCCCGCTTCATCACGAGATTCTGCGCAGAAAGTAAAGATAGTTTCCGCAGCTAGTTCAGACAATGCAATAGCGTGCACAACCACCAGCACCGTATCGCGCGGACCGTTGATATTGGTTTTTGGAGCAACACCATACTTGATATCGGAATCTGCCGGCTCATCGGTCGTCCACATCACCACGGCAGAATTTTGAGTGACAGATTCAACGCGCAATTCGGAAATAACCGGCGGTATTTTGTCTTTGCTAGGTTTCGCTGCATACGACGTATCTGCTAATGATATAAAAACGAGACACGCAAAAACGGGTAAAAAAATAACGGGTAAAATGCGATTAAAATTCTTGAAAAATGGAAACATTATCATCCATATAATACTAACACCCTCTGTGTCGCTTTTTGAAAAGCTGAACCTTTTTCTCCCTTCGCCAGCTTTTTATTTCCGCTTCGCGTTTTGAAGCTGATGACCTGTCGGAGTGTTTTTCTGTATAGACTACTTTCTCTACTTCCCTGGACCTCGTGTAACGCGCCCCTACCCCCGTTTTATGTTCGTGGAACCTACGTTTAACATCAGTAGTTATGCCCGTATATAACGAGCCGTTTTTGCATTTAAGTATGTACACGTAGTACATGGAGGCTACTTCTTCCTAAAGCAGGAGATTTCAATAACTGCAATAGTAACAGCCCAACCAACAAAGATATAGAGCCACGCGTTTTCGTATTGAGTGTCTTTAAACCACAACGCCGAGACAATCATCATAATCGCCGCAATAAGCGAAATGAGTGATGCTACAACTGGCTTAGATTTTAATTTCATATGGAGAATTATTCGACTTCGGTCATAAAACCTCCGTATGCGAAGCGCTTCATGTCGAAGGGCATGTCGGGCATCTCGCCCTTCTTTTCAAACGCGGCCATTACTTTCTTGTTTACCTCGTCTCGATGTTTTTTCGATTTAAATACAATAAATGAGAACCATACCTCTTCCCCTTTCTTTGCCTTAGCCATTTTTGGGAAAGTCCATTTTACGAACTTTGGCTTCATGTCGTCGGCGCGGCACTCTTTATAACTGAGTGCGCCAAATTTTTTCCACATCTTCGCACCTTCTTTTGCAATCTTCTTATATGCTACGCGTTTAGTTTTTGGAACTGTAAATACAAACCCGTCTACGTATGTAGCCATAAAAATATAATTACTTAGTACCTAGACTTATTGTAGCAAAAGAAAAAGGCCCGGGTTCAACCGGGCCACACACTAGATTGCGTCGAGAGCCTGTGTGAATTGGCTCTGCTGGATTTGCGTGAAGAACGACTCGAAGCGGAAGTGCGCATGCCTCGCGATCTCTGCTCTCTGTTCCAAGTCCTTGCCCACATCCATGGTAGCGAGAGCCCGTGCCTTGGTTAAAAGTTGCGCGTGCAGGAGGCCGTAGTAGCTCAAGAATGGCCGGCCCTCACGTGGCAAAATCAGCCGTTGGGTTGGAGAACCGCCAAGCCCGGCAACAAGCATACCGACGAATGGCTTAGCTTCCAGCCATTCGGCTTGTGGAGTCTCGGCATTGGGCACCCAATCGCGCTTCCAATAGTCCATGACCTTGCCCACATCTTCCAGGAAAGGTTCGGTACTTTGCGGCGGCACAGCGTCGCTTGAATAAAACGCCGTGTCCATCTTGATGGAGCTGAAAAGACGATGCCGCTCGGT
Source organism: uncultured Candidatus Saccharibacteria bacterium (assembly GCA_964349995.1). Classification (GTDB taxonomy): domain Bacteria; phylum Patescibacteriota; class Minisyncoccia; order Phycocordibacterales; family SBAW01; genus GWA1-54-10. The sequence continues at coordinate 4,077 of CAYGIN010000044.1, forward strand.
GTGCCAGTAGAAATCGCTTACGGTGTGAATGAAGGCAGAGGTCTTCTTGTCGCACTCAAGCTCTTTGAGCGCAGACATGAGCTCAATCCTGCATCCAGGAAAGCGCTGTCGGCCAGCCAACACCACGCGCACGACCAACTGGTCGGTCACGAGTCGCGCCAACACACTCTTTGAAGACATTTTCTCATAAAGAACAGCGTTCGACATATATCCTCCAATCGCTCTATGTTGGAACAATCGAGCTATGGGTTACGCCCAAAAACAGGCGCGCTGACACTATAGCA
>CAYGIN010000045.1:0-4331 GCA_964349995.1 uncultured Candidatus Saccharibacteria bacterium
CCAATAAACCTTATTCGACGCTTTTCTAAGCGCGTGCAGGGTGCTGGTGTTATTTCTGAGCTCCGTGGACGCCGTTATTTCTCTCGTGTTAAGTCACGCGAAGTCCGCCGCGCGCAGACCCTCAAAGTCATAAAGCGCCGTGAAAACGTCAAAGAACTCATCAAGCTTGGCAAAATGCCTGAGCGCCCAGTTCGTGGCCGCCGCCGCTAGTGAATGCGGATCCCCTATAAAAAAATAAAAGATGAAGTGCTAGGCAAGGAGTATGATCTATCCCTTGCCTTTTTGAATGCAAAAGAAATGCGTGATGTAACAATCCGCACAAAAAAGAAAGACAAAGTTTCCAACGTTCTCTCGTTCCCACTTTCAAAAACATCCGGAGAAATACTTATCTGCAAGAACGCAGCCCCACCCTTCAGTGTCGGCTACCTCTTTATCCACGGTCTCTTCCATTTAAAAGGCCTCAAACATGGTGCTAGAATGGAATCTCAAGAGCGCAGGATTTTAAAACAATTCAAGCTCGCCATGCATGAGCAAAATCGTAACAGGAATTGATGTTGGCACGTACCACGTAAAAGTGGTTATTGCGGAAAGCGCGGATGACCCGCGCCAGCCGCCACGTATTTTAGGCACGGGTTACGCAGAGAGTCGCGGCATGAAGAACGGGTATATCCTCGCGCATGCGGAAACGAGCCGTTCTATTGCAGCCGCTGTCGCACAAGCATCCAAAGCTGCGCACGTAAAAGTTAAGCGCGCCTATGTCAGCATCGGTGGCATTGGCGTGGATGAAGCATTCTCTCGCGGCGAGGCGGTTGTCGAACGCGGCGACTCTGAGATCACTGACCGTGACATTCCCCGCGCTATTGCAGCTAGCGAAAAATCTCTTGCCCCTGCCTCAGTTGTAAATAGAAAAATAATTCATACCATTCCCCTCCGGTTCTCCGTAGACGGCGTTAAGGTGATGGGTCGCTCGCCCGTTGGCATGAAGGGTATGCGCATTGCGGTTGAGTCGCTTTTTATCACCTGCCTGGACCGCCATGTCAGTGATTTAGTTTCTGCAGTGGAAGAAGCGGGTGTTGAAGTGGAAGATGTTGTTGCAGGACCCTTGGCCGCAAGTTTTGTTGCGCTCACTAAAATGCAGAAGCGTGTAGGCTGTGTGCTTGCAAACATTGGTTCGGAAACTCTTTCCATAATTGTATTTGAAGACAATACGCCAATGTCTATAAAAGTGTTCCCCATTGGCGCATCAAACATTACCAACGACCTCGCGCTAGGTCTGCGTATTGCCCCAGAAGACGCCGAGCAACTTAAACAGGGCGCAGTGCTTGGCGCTCCATTTCCAAAGAAGAAAATAGACGACATCATCGCAAAAAAACTTTCGGAGATGCTCAAACTTGTTGAAGCACATTTGAAAAAAATTGGTAAAGATGAGTTGCTCCCTGCCGGTATTATTTTGACGGGCGGTGGTTCGCTCATCCACAGTGTCGCTGACCTTGCGAAGGTAGCTCTACGCCTCCCTGCCCGCACAGCATCACTTGCAGAAGGCACAGCAACCAAAATGCAACTCAAGGACGGCTCATGGGCAGTAGCCTACGGCCTTACGCTCTGGGGCCTCACCTCCGGTGGCGACCTAGAAGTCCGCGACGACAGCACAATCGGCGACACTCTTCGCTCTCTCTGGCGTTGGTTTAAAAAGTTTTTGCCGTAAACAAAAAGAAAAGCCCGCGGATTTCCGCAGGCGATTTTGTTAACGCGTCCTCTTCTTTTTCTTGTAGTAGTTGTTGACGCGTTTGACCACGCGCTCGATATCATGGCCAGTGGGCCCATTCGAAGGCTGGCCCATGATCCACAGGATGGTTGGAAAATCGCCAGCCACGAACACACTCATTGGCACATTTTTGATCCCGTCTAGCAGGCCAGCTCTCGTCTTGTGCCAGTTTTCACGCTTACTGGCAGTCTTGGGGTCGATAGGCTTCCAGCGAAGATAAGCCATGCGGAGCTCCTTTTGATCGTCTGGAAAAACGTTAGCACTTATCTCTTTTTTGTCAAAGTTTGCATTCCAAACAGGAGTGGTATACTTCGCGCACACATTATTTAATGAAAAAGCAACACCCTATGGCACAAGTACAACCAGACATTGAAGCGTTCGCACGGATCCGAGTCGTCGGTGTAGGGGGTTCGGGTAAAAATGCCGTCAATCACATGGTTGAAAGCAAAGTCCGTGGTGTTGATTTCATCTCCATCAATACCGATGCACAAGATTTGCATCATTCGCTCGCAAAAAAGAAAATCCACATTGGTAAGAACCTCACACGCGGTCTCGGCGCTGGAATGAATCCAGAAATCGGCAAGCGCGCAGCGGAAGAAACAAAAGAAGAAGTTCAGCAATCGCTCAAAGGTTCTGACATGGTATTTATCGCAGGCGGAATGGGCGGCGGCACTGGTACCGGTGTTGCTCCAGTCGTTGCAAAGACTGCAAAAGAACTTGGTGCACTTACCGTTGCTGTTGTTACAAAACCGTTTGCTTTCGAAGGCCAGCAGCGCATGCGTTTGGCTGAAGCAGGGTTGGAAGAACTCCGCCGAGAAGTTGATGCTCTTATAATCATTCCAAACGACCGTATTCTCGCTACCGTTGCAAAGGACACTACCCTTAAGGCAGCGTTTGCTGCCTGCGACGACGTGCTTAAACAGGCCGTAGAAGGAATCTCTGACCTTATCACCCACCCAGGTATCATCAACGTCGACTTCGCCGATGTACGCGCAGTCATGGAAAACTCAGGCTCAGCACTTATGGGTATTGGTATCGCATCGGGCGAAAACCGCGCTGCAGTTGCGGCAAAGGCTGCTGTTTCATCTCCACTCCTTGAAATCTCAATCAACGGCGCAAAGGGTGTGCTCTTTGCCATCGCAGGCCAGGATGACCTCGGCATGATCGAAGTACACGAAGCGGCAAAGATCATCACTGAATCGGTGGACCCAAATGCAAAGATTATCTTCGGGGCAATCAAAGACGAAAAACTCAAGAAAGGCGAAGTCCGCGTAACAGTTATCGCAACAGGCTTCCCTGCAGCGGGTATCGCACCACGTGGCACCCCACTCTTTACATTCAGCGGCCGCGACACAAAAGAAGTTGATGTTCCACCGATTGGCAAAATCTTTAACACCCCCACCCCTGCAACGAAAGAAAAGGAGGCAGAAAAAGAGGAATCTAAAAAGCCTGCTGTTGAGGCAGTAGAGCCAAAACTCAAAAAAGAAGATGACGAAGAGGATGAATGGGGTGCAGTACCTTCCTTCCTCCGCCGTCCTAAGCTAAAATAGGGAGATGTACGACTTAGCGATCATTGGAGGGGGCCCGGCAGGGGTCGCCGCTGGAGTCTATGCTGCCCGCAAGCGTTTGAAAACAGTATTTATTGCCGAGAGCATCGGTGGACAGAGTACGGACTCAAGCGAAATCCAAAACTGGATCGGTACTAATGCTATCTCGGGCCTCGACCTCGCAAAAAATCTAGAAGCACATCTGAAAGCATACGCGAGCGATGTTGTGGATCTTAAGCTCGGCTTTCGTGCAGATAAAGTAGAAAAATCCGCAGATGGTTTTTCTATCACCACTTCAAAAGAAACTTTTGAAGCAAAAGCGGTTCTTATCTCAACCGGAGGCTCGCGCCGTAAACTCACCGTCCCAGGTGCAGCAGAATTTGAAAACAAAGGCCTTACCTACTGCGCATCATGCGACGGTCCTCTTTTTGCCGGCCAAGATGTCATTGTCGTTGGTGCAGGAAATGCCGGCTTTGAAAGCGCCGCGCAACTTCTCGCCTACTGCAAGTCTGTTACGCTCTTAAACCGCAGTGCAGAATTTTTGAAAGCAGATGCTGCGACAGTACAAGCTGTTATGGCACATGCAAACTTTAAAGCTCTCTCAAATACGGAGCCGGTGGAAATAAAAGGCGGACCATTTGTAAAAAGTATGGTTGTAAAAAATAATCAGACTGGTGAGACAGCAGAACTTGCAGCCACTGGCATCTTTGTCGAAATTGGCATGATCTCAGCAACAGGGCTTGTAGAAGGCTTGGTTGATATGGACGAATATAAGCACATCAAAGTGGACGCAAGGAACCAGCGTTCATCAGTAACGGGTATTTGGGCTGCGGGTGACTGCACCGACGGTCTGTACCACCAGAACAATATCGCTGCAGGTGATGCAGTAAAAGCCCTCGAGGACATTTACTATTGGATCAAATCGCGATAGTATGGCCCTGTTTGGCCCTATCGTCTAACGGTTAGGACGCCGGCTTTTCAAGCCGTTAATCGGGGTTCGATTCCCCGTAGGGTCACAA
>CAYGIN010000046.1:0-3894 GCA_964349995.1 uncultured Candidatus Saccharibacteria bacterium
TGCCGTTTACGTTCCAAGAAATAAGTTTCATTCCATAAGTATAGCAAAAGAAAAAGCGCGCATCTTTCGATGCACGCTTTGGAGCTGTGACCGTTTCATTCTGCTGGCAGCGGGTTTTCCTGTATGGTAATAGCTCGCCCTGGAACGATGGTGGAGATGGCGTGTTTGTACACCATCTGCGTCACCGTGTTCTTGAGCAATACCACGTACTGGTCGAATGACTCGATCTGCCCTTGCAGCTTGATGCCGTTAACCAAATAAATGGAAACTGGCACGTGCTCACGGCGGAGCGTATTCAGGAACGGATCCTGAAGTTGCTGACCTTTTTTGTCGCTCATGGGGAGCCCTTTCTAGAATTTTGTTGGAAGAACAGTTAATGCGTAGGCGAATACCTTTGCTGTCTACACACTACAATTAATATTTTTGTACGTCAATAGAATTAGCGCCGCAACGTCAAGTTTACACTCGCGCAGCTTGTAAGCTTCTCAAACAGAGCTCTACCTTCCCCGCCTAACCCTCTCCTCTAGCCTCGGCAGTATTAATCAGAACATGTTGTGGTGGGGGGTTAAAGTTCGACTTTCGAGAGTTCGACAAGCTTATCTGCTTCCGTGACTGTCAATTCTTTAATACTGAGAGACGGGTTGAGCTCCAACACCTTTTCGATGATATATGTGCCGACTTTATACCCGAGATATTTTGGATATTTCTTATCAAAACCAAAAAACCAGCTAGAGTGGTTATACCCCTTATCTTCTTCTTTGTTTCTATTTCTATAATATGACAAAAGTTCTTTAATATTCGAGTAGTCAGCATGTGGCATGTCATGCGGATCAGTACTCATCTTTTCATATACAGCACCAAGGCCTTCTGAAACCGTCGCTTCCAAAAGCGACCAGCCATACCCAGGCCCTTGCCATCTTGCGACATGATTCATTTCGTGATGCACAAGACCTTTGAGTGGAGTTCCTAGTAAATCCTCTATCTTATATTTCTCATTTCGTAGATCGATGCGAACCTGTAGCACTCCAGCAGAAAGAGCGTCACCATCCACCCCCTCTGTTTCTTCCGTCCACTTATGGTTCGGATAGATAGTCACATCAAAAGGATTTTTTATGTCCAGATCTTTAGCTGCCTCTTCCGCGTACTTCGACACCGCTAAAGTAACCCTGTCTACAAGGTCCTGGGGATAACCAAACTCAGCATTGAGAAAATATATAGCCATACAAAAAGTATATAGTAAAAAATAAAAAAGCCCCAAGTTTTGCAACTCAGGGCTTTGAAAAAGCAAGCCGGGATGGCTTACCTGCTGCACTTGCAGCCAGTGTGACTGCAACTGCCGGTACTGGACTTGGCCATCGCATAGCGCGCTTTTGCGCCGTTATGCGGAGTGACCTTAACCTTCAAGGGAACAGGCGGACGTGGCATGTGATAACCTCCTATGCTAACGGGTGAGGAAGAGCGGGATACTGCTTCCATTTCAATCCTAACTCAGCCAGCCTTGGATGTCCATAGTGCTCTGCACCATACCCGAAAGTGATAGGCAGCAACTTTTCGGACACAACCTTCACCACAGGCATAAGTCCACTGACCGGATCATCCAGTCTGACTACGACTGGATTCATCTGCCGAAGCGCTTCCTCCACACCAAGCACTGTGGAATCTGCCTCCGAAAGAGGCACCGCCTTACCCGAAAACATCCAGGCGATATCCTTCTTCTGGTGTCGTGCTGTATGCGCTGCATGATCGGCAACCGATAACACCTTCTCGGGATGTATCTTTTCCCCACGGGAGTTCAGGAGAGATACCAGTGTTATTTCCGCTTCAGTGAGACTCTTATCAATAGCTTCAGCATGGGTGTCTGCCGAAGCGCTACCGGTAACACAATAAGGATACGTTTTGCCGAGAATTAGACACATGACGACAGGTGTGAAGTCTGTAGTCAGCCGGAGGAACACCACTTCGCGTCTAACAGCAGTCAGTTCTTCGGCGCGGTATCTTATCCAGTCCGAACATGTTGTCGGGTCGATCTGATCCGGGGTTGTTTGCGAATACCAGTGCACGCCGATTGCATCTCGCTCGATGAGCTCCAACGCCGCCTTTTGGACAGCAATAGACTCATTCGTGTGCGTGGCAATCCCTGTCGAATTGGCGGAGTACGAGACAGGTCCGAGGTCTTTCCTTGTTATGGGGTAGAACACCTGGTCGACAGGGATTTTCACCTTGCCTCCCAAATACCGTTCGCCTACAACGAAATGCGTCGGCCTTTCCGATGTCAGTCCAACACTGGCCAAGTAGGCGTCCTTCTGCGGACAGATGAGATTGACGTCGAGCGTAGGCATCGAATCTGAGGATTCTTCACCTTGCTTCACATCAACCCGTACCTGTTCCGAAACATGACGCTCGTACGCTTCGGCCACAGCCTTGCTCATTGCCTCGTATGCTGTCAGGCCAGCACCCAAGCTGAAATTGCTCTTTCTCCCGACCTTCTTCACCGTCTCAGCAACACACATGGACATCGTGTAGTTACCTGAGGCACGGAAAGCGTAAGAAACAGAGTCGAATACGCCTCTTTCCTTGGCCCACACCTCCAAGCGATTGAAAAGATACTCGTATCCATCACCTTTTGCTTGCGTCTCGCTTTCCACACCAGCAATCATTACGATCATTGGCATATTTCCTTCGGTTTCCGTGTCGAGCAGCTTTTCAACATGCTCATCAAAGAAACCTCCGTACTCGCACACGCCAATTCGCGTACCTATGACGGAGACATACGCGTTCTGCGCAATATGTCCCGCTTCCAGGAGTGCATAACGGTATGCACGGTTGCCATACTTCTTCGCGATGCGATCGACTTGCGACGTGACAAAGAATACGACCGACGCACTCTCCACCATACGGCTTCCGAGCACTGCGACAATTTTCTCCATCGGCATCATCCTTCGTATAAGCAAGAGGGTATGCGTATGGTGGTCATACACATACAATCCTGAATTGAGTCCTGCCCCATCCTTAAGGACGGCGCAATACACGACCGAAGAATAGAATGCGCCCGCCGAGGGAACCGATTCCTGTTTCTTATACATCGCATGAAGAAGCGCGGAAAGCTCACCATGAGACATTGCTTCACCTGTGAACGAGTGGCTGGACTTCCTGCCGGCAGTTGCTTCATCTAGAGAAGGTTCAGTGAGGAGAATCGCTTCCTCGTGCGATTTCGGAAGGGTTACTGGTTGGGAAACGAGTGCGACGATTTCCTGATTGGAAAGTCCGAAGGTAGTAACCATCGGCATCGTAGACCAGTCGTGGAATGCTTGGTAGAGCATTCTCGAGTCATACACCAATTTTTCCTGCTTCAGCGTGACAAAGATCTGCTCGATCGTATTGCTTTTTTCGGCCGGAAATAGTGCAGAAATTTCCCGCATTGTCCTTTGACCGTTACATTTTGCAACAAACTCCCAGGTTAGATTGTCTGGGTTCGGGACCCGAACCAAGGCATCCAGTCTGGTGAAAACGACTTCCTCGCCTTCGTTGCTGGCAAAAGCGACCACATAAGGCTGATATCTATTCATGGAACCTCCAAAAGTAAAGTTGATCTATCTACTCACACACTACAAGCAGTAGCTGTAAACGTCAATAGAAACTATTCCTTCTTTGAATCTCGTTTTGAGTGGAACTTTTCAAACTGATCCCGAAGGAATTTATTAGTTACGTTCGTATAAATTTGTGTTGTCGCAATGGACGCATGTCCCAACATCAACTGAACTGTACGGAGATCAGCTCCGTTATAGAGGAGGTCGGTAGCAAACGAGTGACGAATCACGTGAGGGGTACACTTTTTTGCAATACCAGCAATCATTGCATACTTTTCAACTACTCTTTCAACTGAGCGAGGAGTAA
>CAYGIN010000047.1:0-3717 GCA_964349995.1 uncultured Candidatus Saccharibacteria bacterium
TCCAGAGCCGCAGCAAAAAACATATGTTTCTGTAACAGTTGAACAGGTAAATAAAATACTCGGCACCAAACTAACGGGAGCTGATATTGCAGATGTATTCCAACGTCTCGCATTTCCATACAAAGAACAAAGCGATATCTTTGAAGTACAGCCTCCGCTTGAGCGTCTCGACATTACAATCCCCGAAGATCTCGTGGAAGAAGTTGGTCGCATTATCGGCTACGACAAAATTGCTCCAGTTGAACTTCCAGCCTTTCCGACACAACCAGAAATAAACGCAGGATTTTACACAGCAGAAAAAGTGCGCGAAGAGTTGATGGCAGGGGGATATTCAGAAGTGTTCACCAGTGTCTTTGCAGAAACAGGGGAGAGAACGGTGCTAAATAAAGTTGATGGTGTTAAGCCATATCTCCGCACCAGCTTGGTTGCAGGGCTACAGGATGCACTAAAGAAAAATATTCCAAATAAAGACTTGCTTGGACTTAAAGAAATAAAGCTATTTGAGATTGGCACTGTTTGGAAAGATGGAAAAGAAATGATGATGGTTGGGATTGTTACAGAAAAACAGCCTGCCGTTGAAGAACCTCTGGAAACACATGCGCCAAACACCTCGCCTACGCAGTATGAGAATCTTCCACTTTCTGAAACTCAGCAGTACAAACCATTTTCTAAATACCCATACATCGTTCGTGATGTAGCCTTTTGGATTCCAGAAGGAACTGATGAAAATGCAGTGGTAGAAATGATTGAAAAAGAAGCAGGGGATCTGTGTAAGAAAATTTCACTCTTCGACCGTTTCCAAAAGGCTGATAAAACCTCACTCGCATTTCGTCTTATTTTCCAATCGTTCGACAAAACTCTCGAAGATTCTGAAGCAAACACCGCAATGGAAAAGGTCTATGCTGCACTCAAGGCAAAAGGGTTCGAGATTCGATAAATAAAAACAGAAGACCGCCTCACCGAGAAGTTCCGATGAGGGATCTTCTGCGGCGGGCGGCCAGAGGGTTCATTCGAGGACGAAATCTCCCTTGTGCGTAGTGGTATTGTAGAACGCGATCTTGACGGGGTTGACGATCTTGAGATCGACCGCCGGACCGTCGATGTGGAGCATCTCGCCCCAGAAGCGGAACAACTCGCGGGAGGTGTCGCCCTTCCCGCTCGTCAGCCCTTGGACCTGGCCGACCGACATCTTGAACGTCCTGCCACATTCGGTCTTCAGCACGATGGGCTGTTGGTTCGTGGGGCAGTCGAACATCGCGGTCTTCAAGGTGTCCTTCGTCGGACCCTCAACAATCTTGAATTGCATGGAACTCTCCCTGATTAATCACTCCAAACCGGAATGTGCCTTATATTGTATAGTATTTATATGAATCTGTCAAGTACTGGTTTTAGCCCCATTTTATAAGGTCATTTTTCCACTTTTTAGCTTTCAAACACAGGCTTTTTCTGCTATACTTGAGGGGTAACCCAGCAGGGGTTTTGCTTTACATATGGCTGCTGAAAAAACTAAAAAATCAAACTACGACGCGTCGTCAATTACAGTTCTCGAAGGGTTGGAAGCCGTACGTCGCCGTCCCGGCATGTACATCGGTACCACTGGTCCCGATGGTCTCCACCATCTCATCTGGGAAGTCTTCGACAACTCACGCGACGAAGCGATGGGTGGTTTTGCCAATGATATTGAAGTAGTTATTTTGCCTGGGTCCGATGGCGTTCCGTTCATCCGTGTAGCTGACAATGGCCGCGGTATTCCGGTTGATGTTCACAAGGCAACGAAAGTTTCTGCACTTGAAACAATTATGACCACCTTGCATGCCGGCGGTAAATTCGGCGGTGAAGGCTATAAAGTATCCGGCGGTCTCCACGGCGTGGGCGCATCTGTAGTTAACGCGCTCTCAACATACTTGCGTGCAGAAGTACACCGCGATGGCGGCGTGCACATGCAAGAGTATGCACTCGGCAAGAAAAAGGCCGCAGTAAAGAAACTTGGTTCTTCAAAACTCCACGGCACAGTTATTTCATACCAAGCAGACCCTTCGATTTTTACAACGGGAATAGACTACAACTTCGACAAAATTGTCTCCCACCTCCGCGAGCAGGCATATTTGGTTAAGGGTCTTCGCATCACCATCATTGATGCACGGGGGAGCGAGGCAAAACTTCCGAAACCGGGCGAAGCACTTTTCATTCGAGAGGAGCTTGGCGACTGCCCATCACAAACCTTCTACTTTGAAGGCGGCCTGCGCTCGCTTATCTCGTTCTACAATCGCTATCAAAAACCAGTTCACAAAAACATTTTCTATATTGAAAAAGAAAAGGATGACGTTGCTGTTGAAATTGCCTTGCAGTATGCGGACGACATTTCTTCTCGCGTATTCCCATTTGCAAACAATATCTACAACTCAGAAGGCGGTACACACATCACTGGTTTTAAAACTGCATTGACTCGTACGCTCAATGCCTACGGCCGAAAGAATAATGTACTCAAAGAAAGCGAAGAAAACCTCACAGGCGACGATGTGCTTGAAGGTCTTACCGCAGTTGTCTCTGTAAAGCTCCGCGAAATTCAGTTTGAAGGTCAGACAAAAGGCAAGCTCGGCAGTGTTGAGGCGCAGGGCGCAGTTGCTGGTATATTTGCCGATGCATTTAGTGAATTCTTGGAAGAGAATCCTGACGATGCTCGTTCTATTTTGCAGAAATCCATTCTTGCACTTAAGGCTCGCAAAGCTGCAAAGGCTGCAAAAGACTCAGTGCTTCGCAAAGGTGCGCTTGAAGGTATGACACTGCCAGGCAAACTTGCAGACTGCCAAAGCAAAGACGCGTCAGAATCAGAACTCTTTGTGGTGGAAGGAGACTCGGCAGGCGGCTCGGCAAAGATGGGTCGCGACCGCCGTACCCAAGCTATCCTCCCGCTTCGCGGAAAAATTTTGAACGTTGAACGCGCACGCTTGGACAAGATGCTTGGTTCAGAGCAAATCAAAAACTTGGTTGTTGCACTCGGTACGGCTATTGGCGAAACCTTCGATATTAGTAAGCTCCGCTACCACAAGATCATTATTGCAACCGATGCCGACGTGGACGGCGCACACATCCGCACACTCCTTTTGACGTTGCTCTTCCGCCATTTCCGCCCAATCGTAGATGGTGGCTTTGTATACATTGCGCAACCGCCTTTGTACAAAATCTCACGCGGTAAACAAGCTCAGTATGTTTATTCTGACGAAGAAAAAAATAAAGTTCTCGGAAAAGACATAGATTTAGTTGAATCAGAAGGAGATGAAGTCGAAGACGGTAGTGGGGAGCAGGATGAGCCGGAGCAGAGCTCGGCTGCGGAGCCGAAGACCGACGCAGAGAGCTCTGCGAAGGCTCCTGGTAAACAAAAAATCCGCATCCAACGCTACAAAGGTTTGGGAGAAATGAACCCAGAAGAACTTTGGGAAACAACAATGAACCCGGCAAACCGTGTATTGAAACAGGTTAACGTAGACGATGCAGCAGATGCTGATCGCATATTTGATATTTTGATGGGTGAGGACGTGCCGTCCCGCAAATCATTTATCCAAAGCAACGCACGCTCTGCAAACCTAGATATTTAGTACGTTCGAGCGGTTGCGCTGTTGTTGTACTCGGACGACTCGTATACGTAGTTGTTTGGATCAACAGTGACCGTCACAATATTTGAACCATAGTTATACGAATTGTAGTTGTACGAATTTT
>CAYGIN010000048.1:0-3710 GCA_964349995.1 uncultured Candidatus Saccharibacteria bacterium
AAAATAGCGGAGAAGGCGAGGCGATCCTCATCTGCTTTAAGGCTGCAAACATTTCCCGACAGTTCAAGCGGAAGCATTGGAATCGTTGCATCAACCAAGTAGACGCTCGTGCCGCGTTTAATTGCCTCATCGTCGAGCGCTGTACCCGGACGCACGAAATGGGTTACATCCGCAATATGCACACCGATCTCATATGTGTTCTCATCAAGTTGTTCTATTGAAAGTGCATCGTCGTAATCCTTCGCATCAACTGGGTCGATGGTAAATGTAAGTTTGTCGCGGAAGTCGGTGCGTTTTCCAACCTCGTCAGCAATTATCTGTGCGTGATTCTTTTCGATATCCTGCGCCTCTTTCAATACTTCAGGAGGGAACTGGGTTTCAAAACCGTGTTCAAGGACAATAGCATTCATCTCAACACGGTGCTCTCCTTGCTTGCCGATAACCTGGACGATGGTGCCTTTAGCAACACTTCCATCAAACGACAGAAGTTTAACAAGTACTCTGTCGCCCTCGGATGCTTTCTCTGCAGAAGGCCCTACATCAATTGGCACAGGGAATCGAAAGTCGCTCGGGATCGCCACAAGACCACCCTCAGGTTTACCCTGAGCTTGCCTGAGGGTGCACACAAATTGCATCTTCGCGCGCTGGATGATTTTTTTCACTCGGCCGCGGGGGCGGGGGAGAACTGTAAGCAATTCAACCTCGACCGTGTCGCCGTTTAGTGCGCCGTTGAGTTTTTCAGGGAAAATCTCAATATCCTCCGAAGACTTAACCTTCGGAGCATCAGCGGAAAAAGGCATGTACCCCGTGCCTTTGCGGGTTACCTGGACAATGCCTGAAATAGTCTTCTTAGGAGACATTAACGAGCCTATAATAGCCTATTCATTGACGTTTTACCAGTAGCCTGCTAGAGTATTGCGACATATTATGTTGACCATCAGACTCAGCCGCGTAGGCAGAAAGAACGACCCGAGTTTCCGGGTTATTGTCGTTGAAAGCAAGCGCAAGCCACAACCAGGCAAATACACAGAAATGGTTGGTTCGTACAATCCTAAAATGAACCGTGTTGAATTGAATGCAGAGCGCATCAAGCATTGGATGTCACAGGGTGCGACTGTTTCTGATACCGTACACAACCTCCTCGTATCTCAAAAAATTATCGATGCAAAGAAGATAAACATTTTGCCAGCATTTAAAGCAGCTCCAGTCGTTGAAGCAGCACCTGCCGAAAGCGCTCCCGTAGCTGCTGTCGAAAGTGCCTCGAGCACTGAAGATGCCGAAGCGCCTAGCGAAGTACAACAAACTGAGGATAATTCAGTTGCGCAGGAAGCTCCTCAGGCCTAAACTTCAGGTAGTGCTCAATTACTACAATTAAATATTCAGAGATGACAGAAAAAGACCAGGAATTTTTAGAGTTCGTTGTTAAGGGTTTGGTTGACCATCCGGAAGACGTTAAAATCACGCGCACAGTAGATGAGATGGGCGTTCTTCTTATGCTCGACCTCAATCAAGAGGATATGGGTAAAGTCATCGGCCGCTCGGGCAATACCGCAAAAGCTATTCGCACGCTCCTCCGCGTTGTCGGTATGAAGCACAATGCGCGCGTTAACTTGAAGATCAATGAACCGGCAGGTGGCATGCGCTCGCCAGAACACGGTGGCGGAAGCACCAACACTGGCTGGGATGGAACTCACGAAGCCCCCGCAACCCCACAGATGAAATCCATCGATGAAGCAATGGATAACCTAGGCAGCTTCTAATCTTAGACAATGAAATTTCACGTAGTAACACTCTTTCCAGAGGTTGTTGAGGCATATACGAATGCGTCGATTTTGGGTCGTGCCCAGAAAAACAAACTAATGAGTGTGAAAGCGTATCAGCTACGTGATTTTGTAACGAACAAATGGGGGAAGGCAGATGAGCGTCCATACGGTGGAGGTCCTGGCATGGTTTTGCAGGCAGAGCCGTTTGTAAGAGCTGCAGATAAAATACGAAAAGGAAAGAAGATAAAAGTTTTGATAACGTCAGCGGGCGGGAAGGAGTTTACCAATGCATATGCAAAGAAACTCGCAAAAGAAAAAGAGGTGATTATTCTTTGCGGCCGCTATGAGGGTATAGATGCACGCGTAAAGAAAATTTTGAAAGCAGAAGAAGTGTCGGTCGGTCCATATATTTTGACCGGTGGGGAAATCCCAGCACTTACTATTATTGATTCCACAGCGCGACAGATTAAGGGAGTGTTGGGCAAGTTTGAATCGTTGGAAGAGGAGCGTGTTGCCTCCCATGATGTCTACACTCGTCCTGAAGTGCTCACCCACTCGCCTGACGGACGAGCAGGTAAAAAGAAAGTCTACCGTGTGCCGAAAGTCCTGCTTTCAGGCCATCACGCAAACATAGACACTCAGCGCACCAAACGCCGTAGCGGTTAAGAGGCCTGCTCGCCTAAGGCGAGTGCATAACCACCATTGACTGAAGATTTGCTGAGGAGTATGGTCATGGTTATGTGAGCGTCCAAACCTCACATATTTTCAATCAATTGATCGTTCTTCAACAAGGGAAACGTCCAAATGGCGAAGCCAAGATTTGCCAAAGGCATGATCAAAGTGCCCAATGCCGGCTGTTCAGTGGGGATATCCCAGCGTGACCGTGACCGTGCCCGCCAAGAGCAGGCCCGGACTTCCGGCAACTTCTCGCGTCGCAGTTCCAGTGCCGAGTCCAAGTCGGCCTCTACTGGCGCTGCCGCTTCCGGCAAGTAACCAACTCATCAACAAGACGTACTGTAGAGGGATTTTAGACAATGATGTGTCAAGCAAGTGCTGCGGTTCACGCAGAGCGGGCCGCTTCTCCAGGGTCGGTGAAACCCTCAATCTGGCAGTGCCAAAAGCCTGGTTGCGGTGGGCATCGTGAGAAGGACAGCGACGGCATCAACTGGACCTGCAAGAAGTGCGGGACCGGCACCAACAAGAACAAGGCGGCGTCCAACCCAAGGCCCGTCCAGCACGACGACACCACCCGTTCTCCGGACTGGATGATCGAGCGTCAAATCGCCGGCGCCCGGACCATCAGGCGATAGCAAGCTCCAGGGATTCGTCCCGAGCCACCCCCACAAGGGTGGCCTCTTTTTTATCCACATGAGCTTGACGTGAAGGCAAGGAGGGGTATACTGGTTAACGAAACACGGCGGGGCACTCTGAAGGCGAAAGTTGGATGAGTAGAATGAGTTTTGAGGGCTTGGTTTCAAAACAATTTACATAGTGGTCAGGTTATAGACCAAACAGGAGCAAAGGCAAGAAGCCCGAGCAGGGGAGCGTTTTACGCGCCCACTTTTTCGCATTTTAGAGTTCGTCAATTACTAAGCTCGTCATTAATAAACCCATGCGCGAACAAAAATTCTTCAGCCGTTATCGTGAGCCCCGCACCGAAACCCCCAACTTGGTTGCGGCACAAGTAGATTCCTTCAACACTCTTCTTAAGGATGGTGTAAAGGAGATCTTTAAGGAGTTCACTCCTATTAAAGATTATTCCGGCAAGAAATTTGATCTCGAGTTCGTAAAAATCGAACTCGGTGAAGCGAAGTTCGACGAGCATTATGCAAAGTCGCAGAAGATGTCGCTCGACATCCCGCTTCGCGCAATCGTTCGCGTAAAGAACAAAGTCGCAGGCACAGAAAAAGAGCAGGAAATTTTCCTTGCTGATTTTCCAGTGATGAC
>CAYGIN010000049.1:0-2088 GCA_964349995.1 uncultured Candidatus Saccharibacteria bacterium
ATGGAGGGGCTCCGCAGCGCGACGGCGCGAGGACTGAGCAGATTTCTAGCAAGAAATCTGAGTACCCGGAATTGGTAATAAGTGCCGCAATGCAAGAAGTTCTAGAGCTCGCAAAAAAAACAAAGCAAGAAACACACGGCTATTTTGATATTCAGAAACCTGACGGAAGCATTGACCCCTCTGGAATCGTAAAAGGCTGGGCAATTAAAAACGCTGCAGATCTTTTGCGAGAGAGAGGCGTTAAGAATTTTTTTATTGATGCCGGCGGTGATATCCAAACAAGTGGAATAAATGCTGACGGTAAAGAATGGAGTGTTGGTATTCGTAATCCATTCAACAAAAGTGAAATTGTAAAAGTTATCTATCCACGCGGCCGTGGGGTTGCAACATCTGGTAGCTACGAGCGTGGCAACCATATTTACAATCCGCTTGCGCCTGAGCAAACGTTGAGTGAAATTGTGAGCATTACTGTTATAGGTCCTAATGTGCTTGAAGCAGACCGTTTTGCAACCGCCGCATTTGCTATGGGGCCAAAAGGGATAGAATTTATTGAAACTTTAGTGGGTTTTGAGGCATACTCAATAGATAAGAACGGCATTGCAACGATGACCAGTAATTTTGGAGAACTAACTCATTCATGAACATACCTTTTGTAGATAGCTTTTTAAACAAGGTCACTATGTACCGTCTCGTGCTGTACCATCTTGTCGTGCTGATTGTAGCCGCGTTTTCTCTGAGTTTCTTCGATTTTTTCTCCTTTACTCCATGGGCGCTTCTATTTTCATTTTTTTTAATCACCGCCACCTGCTGGATAAGCAACGAAGCGATTGCTCGCGTTTTTAACGTTACTCCCAACACCGAATCGGTTTATATAACAGCGTTTATCTTGGTACTTATTTTAAACCCTGTCTCGTTTAGTGATTTTATGGGCGCAGGTATCTTGGTGCTGGCAAGCATTGTTGCGATGGCTTCAAAATATATTCTCACCATCGACAAAAAGCATATCTTTAACCCTGTAGCGCTTGCCGTGGCAGTGACCGGCATTGTGTTTGGAACGTATGCGAGCTGGTGGGTCGGTGGCACACTCTCACTGCTACCTTTCGTACTTATTGGAGGCTTGCTCGTTGTGCGAAAGGTGCAGAGATTCGACCAACTCTTCGTTTTTTCAATAATCACCCTTGCGGGCGTTGCCATAAAATTTTTACCAAACAATCCCTTAGATTCAATCTGGCAGACCACACTTCATTCATCACTTATCTTTTTCGTCACCATCATGCTGACGGAGCCTCTCACATCTCCCGTGTCGCGCGCGCATCGCATTATCTATGCAGCAATAGTTGCCTTTCTATTTACTCCAGGCACACACATTGGCGGTTTCTATTTCGCTCCTGAAACTGCATTGCTTGTCGGCACTGTATACGCCTACATAGTGAGTCCAAAAGTTCGCCGCATCCTTACGCTTAAAGAACAAAAACAAATTGCAGAGGGTGTGTATGAATTTGTATTTACATCACATAAACCAATTTCGTTCAAACCAGGACAATATTTGGAATGGACACTCGGACATGCAAATCCAGACCAGCGTGGCAACAGACGATACTTCACTATTGGATCTTCTCCTACTGAACAAGAGATTTGTCTTGGCATAAAAACATACGAAAACCCTAGTACATTTAAAAAGGCCCTTCTTGCTCTGCAACCGGGACAAACCATCGCAGTTGGCCAGCTTGCGGGTGAGTTTACGTTGCCAAGAGATCCAGGCAGGAAGGTCGCCTTTATTGCTGGTGGTATTGGTGTTACTCCATTCCGTTCAATGATCCAATATTTAATTGATACAGACCAGAAGCGTGACGCTATATTGCTCTACTCAACTAAAACAGAAGAGGAGTTGGCATACAAAGAAGTCTTTGCAGAAGCGCAGCAAAAGATCGGCCTTAAAACATATTACGACCGCATGATAACTACAGAAGAATTAACTCGTGAAGTTCCTGATTATAAAGAACGTCTCTTCTATCTTTCAGGCCCACGTGGCATGGTTGTTGCGTTTGAAAAGACGCTCCGCCAACTCGGCGTAAGCCGCCGCAATAT
>CAYGIN010000049.1:2188-3614 GCA_964349995.1 uncultured Candidatus Saccharibacteria bacterium
GCGTCGCTGAAGGTGGAGCCGACTTTTTTGCCAGGATTGAAAATGTTGTGTGGGTCGAAGAGTTTTTTTACTTCCAAGAATAATGCGTACATATCCGTACCAAACATTTTTTTGACATAGGGGGTACGAATAAACCCGTCGTTGTGTTCCCCGCTTATGGAGCCGTGGTATTCGATAACAAGGTCATACACTTTGTGCGAGAGTTCATCAATAATTCGCGCGGTATCCGTACGTGTAGGGTCAACCAACGGGATGATATGAAAATTGCCGTCGCCTACGTGCCCAGCAACTGTGTACTGCATATTCTTTTCGTACGGCTTCAAGATTGCCTCGAGTTTAGGGAGAAACTCTGGCAGAACACTTGGTGGCACAACAAAGTCATCAATAAACGGTGCCGTGCGTTTACCGCGCACTTTCTTGCGCAACAGGTTAAAGCTCTCGCGACGGATAGTCCAGTACTTTCGCGCCGCTTTTTCATCTTTTGCCACACGAGTACTTACATGAGGATTGTTCTTTTTGATTTCTTCTGCCAGCTCTTCTGCTTGCTTAAGTGCCTCTTCCTGAGTATCTGCATGGAACTCAATCATAAGCACTAGCTTTGGAACTCCGCCTGTTATAAGCATCCAAAGTTCAGGCAAGAAAGAAATGGCGAGGGAGATAATACCCGCCTTCATCTGCGTTGCAAACTCTGGAAAATATTTCACTGCCAACTTAAATGTGTTGTCGTCGTAGGACTCAAAGCTGTCCGGCTTTTTCTCAAGCACTTCCGGCACTATTTTTCCAAGTTCAGAAAGTGAGTCTAGGAATGCGACAGTCATTGCAGCATAGGGCTTTGGGCGTACAAGTTTAAACTTAATTTTTGTCACAATACCAAGCGTTCCTTGCGAGCCAACCATCAACCGCGCCAGGTTAAGCGAGTTAACGCCATCTCCTATATCCCAAATTGCATATCCAGAAGAGTTTTTTTCGACAGTGGGTTTATGTTTTTCTATAGTCTCCTTGTGAGACGACACGAGTCGTGCAACGCCGCGATATATATCCCCTTCAAGCCCCGCTTCTTTCAGTTTTAATTTTAGTGAATCTCCTGTGAGGTTTTTAAATGTATGTACCTGTCCGTCGGCAAGCACCACATCAAGCTCTTCAGCATAGCGTGCCGTTTTACCGTATTTAAGATTCTTCTCCCCACCTGAGTTGTTTGCAACCATGCCTCCTACTGTATTGATCTGCCGTGAAGCTGTATAGCTTGGAAGCTCTAGATTTTTCTTTTGAGTCTCTTTATCGAAATCACGGAAATACATCCCCGGTTCAACCACCGCAAAGTCACTCCCCAGCTCAATAAGTTTATCGAAGTGAGTCGTCATATCCACAATTATGGATGTATTGAGCGGACCTCCCGACATATCCGTACCAGCAGAGCGTGCAGTGA
>CAYGIN010000050.1:0-3487 GCA_964349995.1 uncultured Candidatus Saccharibacteria bacterium
GCGACCCGAGCCCATGGTCTTGCGGACGTTACCTCGAACAGTGCGCGAATTGGTCTTTGTGCGTTGACCACGAACCGGCATGCGTTTTGAGTGACGAAGTCCTCGGTACGCACCGATATCCTTCAAGCGCTTGATGTTGCCAGCGACCTCACGTTTGAGATCTCCCTCAAGTTTAAGCGTTTCAACGATAGCGCGGATGCGGCTTTCTTCATCGGCAGTGAGTTCATCAGCTTTTTTTACAGGGTCCACCTTTGCATCGGCACAAATTTTCTGTGCACGAGAAAGGCCAATACCATAGAGTGCGGTGAGCGCATAGCTCGTGTGTTTGTTTGGAAGTGTGATACCTGCAATACGCATATTATTATCCTTGGCGCTGCTTATGACGTGGGTTGCTGCAGATAACATACACCCGCCCTTTTCGGCGGAGCATCTTGCAGTTCGCACAACGTACTTTAAGTGATGCCTTTATTTTCATTAGCCCTTTCTTATTCTACAGACGTCGTGTGATACGCGCCTTACCACCGTATGGATCAAGTTTGAGCATCACCTTATCCCCTACTAGAACTTTTATGCGGTGAAGCCGCATTTTTCCAGCAAGATATGAAAGAATAACCTCCCCCGATTCAAGGGAAACACGAAACAGGGTATTAGGGAGGGCCTCTTCGACAACCCCCTGTACTTCTGGTGCGTGTGTTTCCATTACCAAAGCGGTGACTAAGATAATAGCAGAAACCTTATTGAGCGTCAATAACAATGCCTAATTTCGACTCCTCTGCTGGGAACGTTTGCTTCCAGAATGGACGGATGCTTGCCTTCGCTTTTTCTATAGCTGGAGCAAAGGTTGAAATAACCTCTTCAAATGTGCCTTTATCTTTGCCAAGTAGGGCGCTGGTTAGCACCTTTTTATCGAACTGCCACACGAGAGTCGGATTGCCTTGTAAAGTCAGGTTTAGAGGCCCTGTATTAACGTTTCCAGTGGTGGTTGAAACTTGAAGAATAAGAGGGTTTGGCGAGGCAAAATCAACCGGTTCACCACCGTATCCGGTAACTAGAAGCTTCGCCAGGATACTTGCCAAGCTCGGGGCACTTACCATAGCCATTGAAGCACGGGCAGTTTGTGAGAGATTAACTACGGTGCCCTCCCCTTTGGATTGGATGATGTCTGAATAGTCAACAACGAGAGAACCTTGTACTGGCATAAAGCCGGTAGGTATCTGTGTTCCGACTGCACCTCGAAGTGATGCGTCAAGAGTTTTTTGGAGCGAAGCCTGAGCGCTCTTCATATCAGCATCGGAAATACTTGGTTGGTCGCCAACAAAACCACCTTGTATAGCGCCCGCAGCAGCCTGGGCAGTGATTTTTGTGTATTTAGTACCACCTTGAAAACCTGGGATGGTAAAAGCACTCGCGTTTGGACGATTATAATCTGGACCCGCTACGTCCGCATATACAGTAGTCGTTATAGTTCCCGCTGTAAGTGTCCCGTCGGCATTCTTTTTTGCTCCTGGAATAGTAATGGCAGTATGAATCCTATATATCTTGCCGTCTGATGCTGCAAAACGTGTATTTGTAACAAGACCTTGCGGTGCAGTGCTAAAAGTATTTGAAATAGTTATGACTCCACTTGCCGCTTTAGATACGTGCGATGTGCCGGTGGCATTTACGGTTGTCGTTGCGGACTGGGAGAGAGCAATGGTTTGATACCCAAGATTTCCTCCCCCAGCATTTGGAAGTGCCACAATATTTGCAGGTGGCGTTATGCTCTGCATTTTCGGCGTGATAGTAATTGTTGCACCTTCAAACAAGGTTGCGAGAAGTAAGCCGGCAATAGTGCAGACAACAATAATGCCGAGGATTATCCAAAGGAAACGGCGAGATTTCCTGGGGCGGCGCGGAAGAGGAATGTCTTCCTCGAACCGTTCGGGGGGAGCGTTGCGGCGATGTCCACCGCTTGAGACTGGAATATCACGGATAGAGCGGTCGCGAGGGTTCATATCACGCATACGATAATTATAACATTTATTTAGTTCGGTTAATAAACAGCGCCTCTATCATGAAAACTATGTCTGGTTTGGCCGCATGAGCTGCAAGGTACGGCATTATGTGGTGGGTATGAAGAGCCTGTACTGTTGTACCTTGAGAAAATGTTTTTGTAAGAGATTCCTGTCCAACGAGCATTTGCACAAGCCACTCACCCATTGGTTCCTGTGCAACAACCAAAATACCCTGAGGTGCATTATCGGTATGCAATTCACGTGCAGCAGATGCAAAAGAAGAAGCAAACTGTGTGCCTGCGGCGTGCAGAGCTTCTTCAACGGGAGTTTCTATATTTGATCCTCTGGCAAGGCGGAGTGCAGAATGTGCTTCAGGATGGCTTAGGCCTGCATGGCTCGAAAGTGTTCTCACAAAGAAATGTTTGCCGAGTGGAATAGTGGCTCGCGCGGCTAGCTTGCCATCTTCAAGCACGCTCAACTCTGTAATCTCACCCGTCATGGTGCAAAGCAAAAGATATGGGGCAGTTTTGAATAAATGCCCTGTGGCATGTGCTACAGCAGCGTTTGTCGCATAAAACGAAATGGGTATGTCTCCAAATGCATCAGCAATGGCATGTCCAACATGCTTTTGCAGCTCAGATTCAATTTCCCAATCGAGCCCGCCCGCCCGGCCGGCAGGACCATTCCCTCCAGTAAGCGCCGCAGTCCATGGCGCTGAGATAAATACCACTCCTGAGTGTATTGCACCAATATGTGAGAGTTTGGCATGTGTGCGCATGCGAGCCGCAGTAACACTGGTGTTCATAAGCGCTTCGCGCAGAGCAACATCAGTCTCTTTCATAAGCTTCTCGAGGTCGAGCGTACGCATCATTGGAAGCGCTACACGTGTCTCTGCAAAAAGTTTTGGAAGCTCTTTTGGGTTATCTGAAAGGCCTGCCTGTCCGGTAGGCAGGTGCACCAAGGCACACCCAACAGAACCGTTCTCAATATCAATGAGTAACACGGTTTTTCCAATAGGAGCCTGCTTGGAAAACAGCCCTGCCATGGGAATAGTATATACCGTTTTTATTCAAGCACTGCTTTAATGCGGCGGACACCTGCGGAAACAGCTTCTTCTTTCTGTATTTTAAAACGTGAACCAGATTTTAGGAGTTCTCCGGTGTGTTCAACGTGCGGGCCGCCACAGAATTCTATTGAAAACGCGCTTTCAAGTGGTCCAACTGAATAGACAGATACTCGTTCTGGGTATTTTGCACCGAACTCATGCTCTGCGCCGAGTTTGTCAGCCTCCTCAAGTGACATTTCACTGCGCACAACGGGAATATCTTCCTGGATTTTTTCGTTCACAATGCGTTCAACTTCTTTTTTCTGTTCATCGGTCATCTTCTGTCCGTAATTAAAGTCGATGCGCAAACGTTCCTGCGTAATGTTTGAACCACGCTGGTGCACTTCCGGCCCAAGGACAATCTGCAATGCTTTAAGCAATATATGGT
>CAYGIN010000051.1:0-2141 GCA_964349995.1 uncultured Candidatus Saccharibacteria bacterium
TTTGACCACTGCTTGCGCTTGCGGGCTTTGACGAGACCTGGTTTCTTGCGTTCTTTTGCGCGAGGGTCGCGTTTGAGGAATCCTTCTTTCTTAAGGACACCGCGGAGGTTAATATCATATTCGATAAGTGCACGAGCGATAGCGTGGCGGACTGCGGTAGCTTGTCCTGCAATACCACCGCCAGATGCAATAACTGTTGTCGTAAACTGCGTAGCAAGTGCAACTTTCAAAAAGGCATCCATTGCGGTAGCGCGAAGTGCCTGTGTTGGGAAATAGTCGTTTATATCCTTGCCGTTGATTGTGACAGAAGTTTTTGTCGACGGAGTGATGCGTGCGCGTGCAATAGCGGTCTTGCGGCGGCCGACTGTCTCAATATATTTTTCTTTTGTTGGAGTTGTAGCCATACGGTATTAATTACTGTTCGATTTTTAGCATTTTGATGCGAGGTGTCTGAAGACGGTTCTTTGGAAGCATGCCGAGTACTGCGCGGCGAATTGCCTCTTCCTTACCACGTCGTGTTGTAAGCATTTCGTAGGTCTCTTCTTTCTGGCCGCCTGGATATCCTGAGTAACGGACGTAGGTTTTTGCCTTTGTCTTATTGCCCGAAATTTTTATTTTCGATGCATTAACGATGGTTACACCAGCCTGGTCGACAATGTTTTTTGCAAACGAAGCCGTGTGCTTACCAAGCAATGCCTTAGCTGCAGCAGAAGCTACGCGTCCTAGTGTCTTGTCTTGTGCGTCTATTGTTATCATAAAATTATACGAACTCGATTACGGCCATTGCAGCGCCGTCGCCCTTACGAGGACCCATTTTGGTAATGCGGATGTACCCACCTTTGCGATCAGTATAGGTAGCTGCAGTTCTGACAAGCTTGTTCATTGTTGCTACGCTGCCCAAGTCTGCGATAAGAACGCGGCGGTTAGCAAGCGTTACGTTCTTGCCTTTTGTAATAAGCTTCTCTACCAATGGGCGAATTTCTTTTGCGCGAGCTTCTGTGGTTTTGATCTTCCCTTTGATGACCAAGCTGCGAGCAAGACCCTTGAGCAACGCATTACGTTGATTGGTCACTCGTCCGAATTTTCTTACATTGTTTCCGTGTCTCATGGTAATTTTTTATTTCGCTTTTTTATTGATACTAAAACAGCAAGCTATTTTAGTATGATCCCGAAGTTTGCAAGTGCGCGCTTAATCTCCTGGATTGATTTAGGACCTAGGCCGTCGATCTCCAAAAGATCAGCCTCTTTCTTGCGTGCCAAACCACCGACTGTGCGGATGTTTGCTTTCTCAAGCGCCGAGATGGTGCGTGGTGAGAAATCGAGATCTTCGATGCGGGTTTTAAGCGCCTCGGCGTTTGCCTCGTTTCCTACTGCTCCGTTTACTGCTGGCGCTTGAGCTGGTGATACGGCTGAGGGCAATTCTTCCTCACGGAAGCCTACTATTGCCTTAAGTTGCGTAATCATTACCTCAATTGCCTGCTCCAGCGCTACGCGAGGAGTAAGGGTACCATCAGTTTCAATTGCGATGCGTAGGCGGTTGAAGTCTGTTCGGTCGCCAACGCGCATGTTCTCTACTTCGTAGTTTACGCGGCGGATAGGAGAGAAGATTGCGTTAACTGAAATTTCACCAATCTCAACGCGATCTTTTTTAAGAGCCTCGCGTGGAACATAGCCAAGACCGCGTTCAACACGGAACTCTGCTTCAAATGATGCATTCTTGTCGGTAAGTTCACATACGTATGCATTTGGGTTGAGCAAACGAATCTGGCCAGGAACAGTCATATCTGCTGCGGTAATCTTCTTAGGACCTTTTGAAGAAATAGTTATTGTTTGTGGCTCTGCGGTAAGCATTTCAAAACGAAGCTTCTGGAGATTCAAAAGGATAGTAACGACATCTTCGCGCACACCGTTCATCGTAGAGAACTCATGCTCTACACCTTCGATTTTAACCGAGGTGATAGCAGCGCCTGGAAGCGATGAAAGAACAATGCGGCGGAGGCTGTTGCCAAGTGTGTGGCCGTAGCCAGGATAAAGACCGTCTATTTCATAGACGCCAGAATGCTCCTCTTCCGAGATAATACGAGGCTTACTCGGCAATGTGATTGAATACTCCATCATACGCAAAATTACTTAGATAATTA
>CAYGIN010000051.1:2151-3391 GCA_964349995.1 uncultured Candidatus Saccharibacteria bacterium
AAATATTACTGTCGCACGTTAACGGCTATAAAATTGGATGATAACGGCAGGGCTGAATGGTGCTTCGGTATCTGTAACGTTTGGTGCCGCAATTATCTTGAAGGTGAGGCCATCTTGCTCCATCTTCATCCAGTGCGGAGTTTTCTGCTCAACCATTTGTTCTGTGCGGTTTGCAAACAATGCACTCCCACGACTTTCTGGGCGAACACCGACGACATCATTCATCTGCACTGCGTGCGAAGGAATGGTGAGGCGGCGGCCGTTAACAGTTACGTGACCGTGAGATACGAGCTGGCGTGCTGCGCGGCGAGTCTTAACGATACCAGAGCGGAATATAACGTTATCGAGGCGAGATTCAAGACGGACCATAAGAGTTGAAATGGTTTCAGTACCTTTCTTCTCCATAGCTTCATGCACATAGCGTGAGAATTGGCTTTCAGTCAGACCATAGGTAAAACGTGCCTTTTGCTTTTCAAGCAATTGAGTTCCGAAGTCTCCACCGCCACCGCGCTTGGTGCGGGTACGACGAGGAGCGCGCGCTTCCGCGAGCTGGAATTTTTGGGTCTGGCATTTTTCAAAAACGCTAGCCCCCAGACGTTTGCAGATTTTGTATTTTGGTCCGATTAACATAAATTTTATACGCGACGTGGTTTTGGAGGACGAGGACCGTTGTGAGGAACCGGTGTCGTGTCCTTGATGCTGCTAATAGCGATACCCTTGCTTGCGAACGCACGAATCGCAGATTCGCGACCAGCTCCGACACCAGACACAACTACTGAAACGTTTTTGAGACCCATCAATGCACCTTTGTCTGCCAAAAGTTCTCCAACTTTTGCCGCTGCGAAAGGAGTACCCTTCTTTGCGCCTGCAAAACCTAGTGAGCCAGACGATGACCATGCAACGACATTGCCCTTCTCATCTGTGATAGAGACCTTTGTGTTGTTATACGTAGCTTCAACGTAGAGTAGACCTGAATCCATCTTACGGCGCGATGCGCGCGACGAAGAACCGCGGCTCCCGCTTTCATCACTACCTCCTTTTTTGACGATTCGTTTCTTACCCATTTGGAATTCGAATAAAGTCTACTTATACAATAAATTTTAGGTTTTTTCAACCTTACGGCGACCCGAGCCCATGGTCTTGCGGACGTTACCTCGAACAGTGCGCGAATTGGTTTTTGTGCGCTGACCACGAACCGGCATGCGTTTTGAGTGACGGAGTCCTCGGTACGCACCTATAT
>CAYGIN010000052.1:0-3180 GCA_964349995.1 uncultured Candidatus Saccharibacteria bacterium
CTCTCTATACAGGATACGAACAGTTGGGGAGTGGCCTCCCTCTTATTCTTTGGGCTACCTCTGGCGATGTTCTCTACACCGTTCTTATTACCGCCTTCGTACTCCTTTGTTCTGACAAGGTCGGACCTTGGCGGCCGCGCCAATATGCTGCTTTAGGAATTGGAGGCCTTGTTGTTGCACTGCTTGTTGAATATAAAGCGATGGCTCTACATAAGTGGGCGTATACAACAGCAATGCCCACACTTTTAGATGTGGGCCTTTCTCCGATGCTCCAGCTCATGATACTGGTACCGCTGTCTGTATTTATTGCAACTAAATTCGTATACAAATTTAGATAAAAAGAAAACCCTCGTCAGACCTTGGAAGGCGACGAGGGCAGGGTTAGTTTTAGGGACGTTCCCAGGAAAAAGCCTCGGTTACTCCCCGGAGAGACGGACTGCTGGCGAACACTTGAAGCTCGGAGAACTTCGCGGTGATTTCGGTACGGGCGGTGTCGACGGTCAAGTCTTTTTCGACAACCATGTCGACGACTTCTTGCATCTTGGCGGCCACCGCATTCTGGCCGATCAGCCGCATACGCCGGACAACTCGATACATGCGGCCGACAGCCGTGTCCTTCGCGTCCTCGATGCTGCGCTTTCGAGTTTCTCGCCGGTGCAGCGTTTCTCCACCGCTCCTTTTTTTCAGCGAGATGATGAAGAAGCAGTCGCACAAAAAGTTCGTGAACATATCCAGGCCGTCCATCGGAGTAGTGAATGTGGTCACAGTAGACATGACATCCTCGCGGGTATGAGACAGGTACTCGGTAACTGGAAGCAAAATACATTACAAAAGGCTCAAAGTCAATAAACCCTGAGCCTTTGGAGTTTTAAATTTACGCGATAACGTCTACCGCTGAGCGAACGGCTTTCTTGCCGTTGAAGTTTATCTTGCGGACATTGCGGAAACCGACAATGCCAGCTGCGAGTGCAAAGAGAGTATGGTCTTTACCAAGTCCTACATTCTTGCCCGGCATCATAGCTGTGCCGCGCTGGCGTACGATAATGTCGCCAACCTTTGCTGGTTGACCGGCATAGAGCTTAACGCCCAAATATTTTGCATTTGAGTCATTGAGGTTTTTCGCTGTACCGCCCGCTTTCTTTGATGCCATATGTAGAAAGATAGTACCAGATAGGTTAAACTATGGCAATGCTTATCGTAGATGTTGAAGGAAGCGGCCTAGATGCCAAAAAGAACTCAATTTTAAGCGTGGGGGCGCTGGATTTGGCCCACCCGGAAAACCAGTTTTATGAGGAGTGCCGGGCATGGGACGGCGCCCATATTGAAGAGGAGGCCTTGGAGGTAAACGGCTTTAGTAGGGAACAGGCAACTGACTCAAACAAGCAGTCTGAGGCCGATCTAATCCATAAATTTAAGGCTTGGGCTGAGACCCTTGAGGAGCGAACTCTGGCTGGGCAGAACGTCTCCTACGACCGTGACTTCCTAGCCGCAGGGGCACAGCGCGCAGGCCATACAGACTGGCCTTTTGCCCACCGCACTATCGACACCCACACCCTGGCTTTCATGCATATGACAAAGAGGGGACTGACTCCCCCGGCAGATCCGGAAAAACACCATTCCAAGCTCAACCTGGATGCGGTGCTTAACTACTGTGGTATCCCGGAAGAACCCAAGCCCCACAATGCTTTAACGGGGGCAAAGAGCCACGCGGAGGTCATTTCCCGCCTTTTGTACGACAAAAAACTCCTTCCAGAGTTCGACCAGTATCCAATTCCCTGGCTCTAGAGTCAAAACTCGGCCTGGCCAGAAAAAGTGTTGTAAAATAAGGGTTTTTTGAATATAAGGGTATACAGATGGGCTTGTCAAGCTCTTCGATTGACCTGTCTCTTTTAAATGGGCTACCATAGTGTCTATAGAGACCGGCAGTCGAGCCGGCCTTTTTCGTTCCCGGGTTTAGTCATTATTGTTTATATGGAAATTCATTCATGCCTTTTGCTCTTGGCTTCGCTTTGGCGCTCTCGTCAGCGCTAGGCGCCACTCCTGCAAGCAGCACCCCATCTGTACCGACGTTGGGTATTGCTCCGCAGGCACAGACCATCCGCGACCAGGTAGAAGCGTACTTCTTTGACATCCCCATCATGGTGGATATCTCAAAGTGCGAATCTCACTTCCGTCAGTTCGACAAGGAAGGTGAGGTATATCGTGGTAAACAAAACAACCGTGATGTCGGTGTAATGCAGGTCAACGAAGACTATCATTTGGTTACATCGCAGAAACTTGATATCGACATATACACCCTTGAAGGAAATATGGAATATGCTCGCTACCTATATGAAAGAGAAGGAACCACTCCTTGGAATTCTTCCAAGCCGTGCTGGGGTAAAACCCACAACGCAAAACTTCTCGCCTCTGCAGGGAAGTAAATAAAAAAGAAAGTCCGCCCTGAGAGGGGCGGCTTTTTTGTTGGGGGGTAGGAGACTGACCTACCCGATTAGCAGATCCTTGAAAAACACGAGTGCCGCGATTGCAACTGCGGCAAAAAGAAGTGTGTTCGACAGCGAGGTGCCGTCAGCCCCAGGCACTTGATGGTCGCGAGGGGAACAAAAGTGGTTGTAAACAGACATTTCCTGCCCTCCTTGGTGCGATTTAACTCGTACTCTTGGCGCCTCTTTATAATACAACAGAAAAAGAAAAGCGCCACCCATAGAAGTGGATGGCGTAAAGGGGTGGCCCTGGATCGTGCAGTCTCGCGTGCCTTTTCCTCAGGGATGAGGGGATGTGCACGTCAGTGACATGGGCGGAATGTGGACCTCCAAAGAGGCTCAAACACAATTCAACCTACTGCAACCTAAATGCGGTAACGGGAAAACAGGGAGCATTTAGTTCCAGGGCCAGAGGCTCTGACATCATGGGATCCACTTCACCCGAAGGGATCGGGGGTGAGTGGGTGATGGCAGAGCTTTGAACTTATTAGTTAGGAAGAGCACCTGGGGCGCGAACATGAGTACGACACGTGTCGCAGCTGAGTCGGCAGGCCACAGCAATGACACTACTCAGTTCAGCACACACCCAGGGCCCCGCGGGAGACCATCAACACCTTGAAGGGTGTTCCCCGGAGACGGCCTCCAACAACAAATCTTTTAGAATCTTATACCGTATAAGAGGGGAGTCAATCCCCTT
>CAYGIN010000053.1:0-3038 GCA_964349995.1 uncultured Candidatus Saccharibacteria bacterium
ATGCATGCTTATATTGTACCCCGACCTTCTGCGGCTTCAGCTTGTTGCTTGCGGATAGCGAGCACTTGCGACGGGTCGGAAGTGATTATCTGGTCTTCTGTATATGAGGCAATCACTTTTATAGCGACGTGTTTAAGCCCTGCAAAGAAGATGCCCTCCCCCACATCCGACTCAAGCAACAAATACTTTTCCTCATCAGAGAGGTTAAAGGTTTTTTGCAGGTTATCTATCGTTGTTGGCGACTGTTTGAGCAGTATTTGGATAGATGAGTTGGTGATCATCGGCAAACCATACGGAGACTTCAAGAAGTCATCAACGTCCTGGGTAATGGTTGCAAGGCCTAGATAATATTTACGGCCACGTTTTGCCATGCTGTATAAGAAGGATGCCGTGTCTTCCGATTTCATCATCCACCACGCTTCGTCGATAACGAGCAGACGTTTCTTAAGATTTTTACGCACAGCATTCCATATATAGTGCGTAATGATATACATGGCGACCGGCTTAAGGTCGTCTTCCATGTCGCGAACGGAGAACACAACAAATTTTTTGTTGATATCTACGTTTGTTGCTTGGTTAATAAATCCAGACCATGTGCCCTTTGTATATTTTGAAAGACGCTGCACAAGCGACTCGCTACCATCCATACCTGAAAGCACAGTTTCGAAGTCAGACAGAAGCGGCGGTTCTATTTCAGCGAAGTTAGAATCAACAGTTATATCTTTAAGTGCGTAGGTTTCAGTGATTGCTTTGTCTATAATTGCGTCTTCTTCAGGAGTGAGCCCTCCGAGCATAATGCGGAACAGCCCTACCAGAGACACAATATTTGAACGCAAAATATCTGCTGGATTCTCATCCTCACGAGGTATAGGTAGGTCGAAAGGATTTATGTGGTGCTCTGATGTGAGCGAAATATTGAAGTAGCGGCCGCCGACAGTTTGGCTCAAAAACTCGTATTCGCGTTCTGGGTCGATAACGATTACTTCTGTATCGAACATCAGCGTGCGCAGGATTTCTAGTTTTGTGGCGTACGATTTACCCGAACCTGATTTTGCAAAAATTACTGAGTTATAGTTTTCCAAACTGAAGCGGTCGAACAACACCAAGCTGGCGTTGTGGCGGTTAACGCCGTACAAAATTCCCTTATCAGAAGTGAGGTCGAAAGATACGAATGGAAATATAGAAGAGAGTGGCGAAGAATTTAATTTTGAGTTTACGTTAAGCTCATCAGTTGCAAGTGGGAGTGTACTCCTAAAGCCTTGTACTTGCTGGAAAAGCGCTGGTTTTACATAAATAAGACGGCTTTCAAGCATCGACTTAATTTCGCTCTCTGTTTTGTCGAGTTCTTCTATCGTCTTGCCGTAGACAGTTATATAGACACCAACATCGAAAATGCGTTCTTCCGCCTGTTGAAGTTGGTCACGCAAATCCTCCAAGTCCCTGTATGCAGTGTCCAGAATAGGGTCACGCACAAGGCCTTTATCTTCTCGGGAGATAATTTGGCTTTGCACCTCAGCTACTTTTTTCTGAAATTTCTTTAAGATTTCAGCCGAATCTATTGGGTGGATGAAAACAGAAATATCGAGTACGCGGTCGAGGTTAATGATAGGGGCAAACCACGAGTCAACCAACGTTCGTGGGTATGACATAACGAAAAATGTTCTCGCAATTTTGTCACCAAGGTTAAGCTCGCGCGAGGTGATTTTAAGCGCTGAAGGCGCAATAACATCCTGCAATTCCAAAACACCTTGGCGGTAAATTTGCTCAGGCATTATGGGCGCCATTGCGGGCACCTGCCCCTCGTTTTTTGATTTTATAAGTCCAAAAAATGCCATATAGTTAGTGAACAACCTGAGTTATTTGTTGAGGTTTCTCAAGTTCTCCTGGGTTAAACAGTTTATAGAATAACTCGATAATCTCTTCGGTCCCGAGCGGTGCGACGCGCACCCCTGTACGTACTAAGCCTTGTTCAACGACTGAAATGCGTTGTTCCAACTGAGTACGGTACTGTTCAAATTGTTCATCAGTAAGAATGTTTGCGCTTGAGTTTTTTGATGGCACAAGCGAGCCTAGTGCTCCAGCAACGCCCTTCCCTCTTCCAATAAGAGCTGGATCGTACGGAACAACAATAAAGAAATTTTTCGACATAATGTTTGAACGAGCAGTGAAATCTTTGATGAACGTTATATATTCGCGGATTTGAATTTTCATCAAATCGTCGAGCTCTGCAGCATACCGTTCCTCGAGAATTGCGATGTAGGGACGTATGTCGAGGTCGCGGCTTTCAACGAAAAATTGAACGCTGAATTCGAGCGAGTTTAAAAAATTTTGGAACTGTCCGATGATAGCGCCTTGTTCGTCCTGGGATTTGAGCGCGAGGTTTATGGAAGAAGCCATAAGAAGTGCGCGCATTGAGCCATCTTTGAGTATAACAATGCCGTTGCGCACCTCTTTTATAGGTACAAAATCCTGCGTTGCTTGTGCTTTTACGGGTGCGTCAGTCATATATTATTCCACTTTTTCTTTGATGTTCAGTGACCACGCGAGGTCTTTAAGGCGGCTTTCTGAAAGTTTAGGAACGGCTACCAGGGAAGTTTGTGCTGTGGCAGCAGCCTGTTTTTGTACGAGCTCAGGTGGGCGCTGTTTCCATAAATAAAGCTTGCTGTTGGTGTAGAAACCGAAGGCGTGTTCAATAGCGGTTATGAATGGGCGATCATTTACTCGGTAAAATGCGAGAGCTAAAGAGAGACCCATAACTGGGATGGCGAGTATAACGAAAACAAAGAATGGTAGCAGTGTAAAAAATGCGAGACATAGGCCTCCTCCGCCAGCTAAGTACACAAACTGCTTCAGGGTTAGTGGCCCAAATATTTTATCTTCAACTTCAATAAATTGAGGAACTTGGTAGCGCATTCCCCCTTAGTATATATCAAGAAATTCTGAGGCTACGGCTCTATAGGCTCGCGATATGGATCAGTTTTGTATATTGGCTTTGCAACAGTTGTTTCTGTCAGCATTTTTTCTGCATTTGGCATTGG
>CAYGIN010000054.1:0-2935 GCA_964349995.1 uncultured Candidatus Saccharibacteria bacterium
CAGACTTGGGTATTGCGGTGGGTGCAGGGACTAATGTAGCCATCGAGTCAGCAGGGATAATCCTCGTGAAAAACGACCCGAGAGATATTCCAAAGATTGTTGAACTTTCGCGGCTTACATACTCGAAGATGATTCAGAATCTTTTCTGGGCATCGGGTTATAACATCCTCGCGCTTCCGATTGCCGCTGGTGCGCTCGCCGCATACGGCATCATGCTTCAGCCTGCTGTCGCAGCCGTGTTTATGTCTGTCTCCACGGTCATTGTCGCTTTCAACGCCGCTCTTCTTCGACGCAAAACTCTATGAGTAAATCTAAGTACATCGGAATGGTGGTCCTTTCAGGCTTTGTCCTTATGGCTGTCTTTGGTCTGTACATGCCAGCACATGTCGGTCACGAGATGGCATGTCCATTTGCTCCTAGTGAGAGTGCAATGTGCGCCTCTTCGCTTTCACACTTACAGCACTGGCAGTCTGCTTTTGTAGCTGTGCTCGGAGAGTTACTAGTTCTCATGGCCGCCGTAATTGTAGTTTTTGTATGGTTCAAGCCTCTGGTAAATCGAAGCCCACAGTACGAACGCTACCGATTACGTGAGCGCGTCCCTTTGCGCCAGCCTCTATTTCAAGAGCTTTATTCACGAGGAATATTAAATCGAAAGGAACCGTACGGGTTTTCGGAATGAATTATTACTCATTACGAATTATGAAAATATTTGCACTTATAGGATTACTTGTCGTTATGCTCTTCGGTGGCAGCATTCTCTGGTCGCGCTCATCTCAAACAAGCGAGCCTGGAACCATCTCTCAAAATGGCTTGCATTGGCATCCCCAGCTTGAGATTTATGTCGCTGGTCAAAAGGTAGAGATACCACAAAATATTGGTGTAGGCTCGGCATATTCCAGCTCGCCAGGATTCGGCAACGGTGGCATGGCGATGACTCCAATTCACACACATGATGATTTACCTGTGATTCACTTAGAGTTTTCAGGTGTCGTGCGAGAAGAAGATGTTACGCTCGGGAACTTCTTCAAAGTGTGGCAAAGAGATATGCGTTCCTTGGGTGAAAAGATGCGCATGACGGTGAATGGGATGGAGTCGAACGAGACAGAAAACTACGTCATGCACGATGGTGACCGCATTGTTCTTAACTACGATTAATCGTTAACTAAATCTTATGGATAAACAAACAAATCTCATCATTATCGGTCTCCTTATTCTTGTAGTAGGTTTCGGCGGCGGCTATCTTGTCAGTAACCAACAAAGTCCTACATCTGGCACTCATATGATGCCTGGTGGAAGCGCAATGGGTGACGGCATGATGGGCGGCAACATTGACCAGGGCTTCATTCAGCAAATGATTCCTCACCATGAGGGAGCCATAGCAATGGCAAAAATTGCCCTGGAACGTTCAAAACGGCCAGAAATGATTACGCTTGCAAACAACATTATCAAAGCTCAGGAGAAAGAAATAGCTGACATGAAAGGATGGTATCAGTCGTGGTATGGCACGGCTGTGCCTGCTTCCACAGGAATGGGAATGCACATGGGCGGCATGACTGGAGACCCCGCGGTGCTCAAATCTATTTCGGCTGCGGATTTCGACCGAGAGTTCATCAATGAAATGATTCCGCATCACGAGATGGCCGTTATGATGGCACAGATGCTCGCTGCAGGAACAAGTCGGCCTGAAATGAAGCAGCTCGCAAACAACATCATCACTTCGCAATCAAGCGAAATCCAGATGATGCAGGGTTGGCTCAAAAGCTGGTACGGCAACTAGCGCCAAGTCCGAATCAAAGAGTCCGCAAAAAAGAGCCTTATGACTGAGGCTCTTTTTGCTTGCCACCATGCCCCAGAAGAGGCCCCCCGTACCGAGAAAATACCGCCATATGATGCTGTCTTCAAATTACTTGAGCAAATCGTTGTATTCTGTGTGACCACGAGCAACCAAACGATTGATGAGGTCTCGCGCTTCTTTTTGAGCATCAGCTTCAGGCGCATTAAGAGCAGTAGACAGTATGGTGGTAATTTCACCCCGATGTCCCATCACAATCCAGCCTGGGTTATCTGCAAGCACAAGCTTGCTGAGAATGCGTATAGATTCTAGCGGGAGAGTTTTTACGAGCTGAGCAAGTCTTATTACAACAAAATAGTCAGATTGAGTTTTCCTACCAATTTCTAAAGCTTCTAGGTATTGGTCCGCGCTCCATTTATCTTCAAATCTGGCCGAAGCGAACCACCAACCAAAGGCGGACATTTCTTTTTCGTAGTCCTCTTTTTTGCTCGAAGCCTTTGCTACAGCAAGCCTGTTCTCCCAGAGAAGTTTAAGTCTCGCAAGAATTGGCTCATCGAACTCTCCGTCACTCTTTAGGTTGCGGCCCGTGAAATCCAAGGCATGTTCACGCATCTCATCGTTCGCGCTTTTCCAGAACTCTTCAAGAAGCGGGTCATTCAATTCGATTTTTCCTCTGCCATAGAACAGCATTAAATGCTCTACTAGGCGCTCGTCTTTGTCGCTAGACCTTCTTTTTTTACTCTTATCTACTTTTCCAACATTCTTCGCAGCCTCTAAATAGCGTTCCTTAAGGATAATAAAAGGGTCGTTGTACGCAGGGGCATAGAGCATAAGCGTACTCCACGCAGCATTATAAAGACGGTCATTAAATTGACCTGACGGGAAAATCTTATCGAGATTTTTTAATATCCACTCCTTGTCTACAAGTAACAGCCAAGGGAAAAATCTCCCGTATACCGCGCGGACAGCAATGGACGGGTCGCTGTTGGGGTCTAAGTGAAAATCTAACACCGCGCGAACCTCAGGCATTAAATCAAAACCCCCTTTCAACTTTTCCTTTCCTTCTGCCTTTTCGATACACCTATAAACCCACAAAGAATATTCCATCACTGCACCCAAAGCTTCTCCACGGGATGTATTTAT
>CAYGIN010000055.1:0-2856 GCA_964349995.1 uncultured Candidatus Saccharibacteria bacterium
GGATTACATCCGCTAGTTCTCTTGATGCGATTGCACAATTTCCTAAAAAGAAAGAAAAGTGGGACTCGCTTTTTGCTGGGCCGGCGCAGATTCTTTCTGCTGGCGTGATGTATCGATACAATCCTGCGACCAACAGCTACCTCTCTATCGGTGAGTACACCAAAGCTGACCCGACCATCAATCTTATCCTCGATAAGTTTATGGCCGAAATGAGGGCACAGAAAATCGACCTTGCAAATACGCGCGAAACAGAAGTGATCAAACATTTTTACCGTTACTTCTACGCAAAACAATACTTCACTTATCTCTACGATCTTGGCGACAGTTCACAGACCGTCAGCGAAACAATCGCACGCGGAGGAGGGGACTGCGACGATTTCGGTATTTTCGGCTTAAGTTTACTCAAGAATCTTTTTACTCGGTTGGGCAATGAAAGTGCTGTCGCTCGGCTAGGCCTAGCTACTGCTCGAGTAAGCCAGTACGGACCTATCACGCCCCAAAATCAAGGGGTTGGACATGCATCAGTTGTCTTTAAGAGCACGGTCGGGCAGTACTTCTACCTCGAGATGAGCTACCTTTTCCAAGGAAAGTCTACGGATGGTTTTAATGCTGACAGTGCGCTTACACTCCTTAGTCCTTCTGCTGCAGCCGGCGGCGCGTACGTAGGAAAGACATCGAGCGCGGGTTTTGAGGGGTGGAATGTGGCAGTCGACGATATTGCGCCTGTCGTTGCAAATAGCTCGATCGTCTCATTCAGATCAATTGCGTACCCTTCAAGCGGTAGTGCTATGGTAGGAACAAATGCATCTGACAAAGTTTCGAGCATCAATACCTTCATAAGCCCGAACGATCCTGGAATACAATTCCTGACTGCGAAAATCCTTTCGCATATACCGAAAATTCAAGAGAAAAGTGTCGACTATGTTACTGAATATGTTCATGCATATGTGAACTCGCTCACGGAATATAGGTCTGATGGTTCGCAGGATACCTGGACTTCAGTACGCGACTCGCTCAAAAATGCGATCAGCGAAAATGGTGAAATAAAAGGCTCGATACTTGGTGACTGTGAAGATTTGGCCTTTGTCGAAGCGAGCCTTCTCGCAAGTGTTCTCAAGCAATACCATATTATTCATGATAGTTTTCCGCCAAGCTACGCTGAAAGTTATGCAGCGAGCGAAGTGATCCTTATTGGGGGGCGGGGTGCAAATACCAGAGACGAATACGACGGACACCTTGTCGTCGGTGTGCTTTCACGATCACGAGGCGTTACGCATGTTCGTATTCTTGATCCGCAATTGAAAACGATATCCGGTGCAGTTGCTTTTGACCAAATTACAAACGCAGATCAAAAGGGCTTTTATTTCTACGCAGACCGAAACCATGTCGTCGGAATTATTCCTTTTGATTGGCAGCGTTTGACGCTCTCAGGTCAGAGTCTTATTAGCCGCATTCTCGCCGCGATTTCAGATGCTATTTCTGCACTTGGAGAGGCTTTAGGCTTGGGTGGCAGCGCACCAGCTCCAGGTGTTCCACCAGTCACTATCGGTGTTACCGAACAGCAAGAAACCGAAATGAGAGATGCAGCAGAATATGCAGAGTCGTACAACGAGGCAAACGAAGCAATCGCGCAAGAAATCATGAGTCAAGACGGCCTTACACCCCAAGAAGCTTTTGAGATCCTCAGTGCCTTCGAGGAAACAGGAGGAGCTGTGCCGAATGATCCGGAAATCACTGTCGAGCTTCCACCTGGAACGACTGTCGAATCTCTTGCAAACGCAGTTGCGGCTCAGGCTTCAAGTGAGTCGGTAAATCAGCTTTATCAGAGTGACGGCGGCATGTCTGTGCCGCAATCTGTCGGCGAAGCAAATATTCAAGCCGCTGAAAACCTTTCTGGTAGAACTGGCCTTTCGTTACAAGCAGCGAACGATTATTTAAGAGAACAAGGTTTGGTTATGGGTGAAAACGGTAGTTTTGGTTTTGAAAACAACGCACCTGACCCAGCTAGCGTCAGAGTTGATACTACACGTCCTGATACTTCAGTGCCGCGTGTTGTCGGTACATCTGGCGGCGTCGTAGAAATTCCAAGACAATACGGAGCGACGCCACCAAACTGGACACAATCAAATCTTGTTGGCGGGGGATCGTCGGGGCAGCCTACAGGGGCAACGACGGTGTATAACGCGATTACGAATACATTGACCACGACCTGGTATACTCCAGTGCACCTTACTCCAGTGATCAATGCCTGTACCAATCTTTGTAGCGATGTTCCCGCGGCAGCAAAAGTGACAACAATACCAGAAAATGCCGAACCTACCGGTGCGCAATATTGTTCCTCGAGTGGTTACGGTACTTGTAACGACACACGGTATGACACAGGCTGGAGATGTAGTGCGGGTTGGATTTTGGAACCTGTTGAGAAAAAAACGTGTATTAGAATCAGCGGAGTCAGTTGTATTGGCAATCGGCCTCGTGAAGCGACAATGTGCGCGGATGATACTATTGTAAATCCTTCTAACGTTACGACGTTTAAAGATGTAACTGAAACCGGATGCACCCCAGCCCGAAAGTGCGAATACATCATGCCAGTCCAAGAGCCTTTGCCGCAGCTCTCGCTCGATGATGTTTCGGCGTTTGAGGGTAATCAGGGAACCGAAACACCGATGAATTTCGTGATTGCGCTTTCAAAAGTTTCAACAGAAGCGATCATGGTAACGCTCGAAGTGACCGATGGTGATGGTACTCGAGCGGCGAAACGTTCTGATAATGATTACCGTGATCCAGGACTTTTCCAGAATTCGACGGACGTTCAGATACTGATACCGGCCGGCGCGACACAGGTGACCTATATGG
>CAYGIN010000056.1:0-2632 GCA_964349995.1 uncultured Candidatus Saccharibacteria bacterium
ATGCCCAGAAAAGATTCTGAATCATCTTCGAGTATGTAAGCCGCGAAAGTTCAATTATTTTTGGTATATCGCGTGGGTCGTTTTTTACGAGAATGATTCCCGCAGATTCGATAGCTACGTTTGTACCAGCGCCGACAGCGATACCCAAATCTGCCTGTGTGAGAGCGGGAGCATCGTTCACTCCGTCACCAACCATCGCTACTCGCTTACCTTGGGATTGTAGAAGTTTTACTTTCTCCGATTTCTCTTCAGGACGTACACGGGCAAAGAAATCAGTTATTCCCAATTCTTTGGCGACCTGTTCTGCAACTTCTTTTGAGTCGCCAGTTATCATCGTTACAGACAGCCCCATTTGCTTCAGCGTGTCCACGGCTTCTTTCGCTTCTGGACGCACAGTGTCGGCAACAGCAATAGTTCCGATTTGTTTACCGTCTACTTCGACAACAATATCCGCGCCACCTCGATGACCCACAAATACTTTAGACCCAGACACTGTAGCTTCCGCACCAGCGCCTGGAATCCTCTTAAAGTTTCCTGCGTGCTCAACCTTCAGCCCACGTTTGTGAGCTTCCTCAATGATTGCTTTGCCGATGGGGTGTTCTGAGCCAGCCTCAACAGCAGCAGCATACGCCAACACCTCGTCAGAGGTGACGGACGTAATGCCAAATGCACCCTTAGTGAGCGTCCCCGTCTTATCAAACAAAACAGTGGTGATGTTTCTCGCAGCCTCAAGGGAAAGGCGACGCTTAACAAAGAAGCCGTTCTTCGCAGCCATTGTTGTGGAAATAGAAGCGATCAGCGGAATAGCGAGTCCGAGAGCATGCGGACATGCAATCACGAGCACCGCCACAAGCCGCTCAGTAGCAAAGCCGAATCCTTGGCCTAGATACATCCAAACAGCAAAAGTAATCGCACCTGCACTGACTGCGAGCATCGTCAGATAAAAGGCGGCACGGTCCGACAACAGTTGCAATCTCGACTTAGAGTTCTCTGCTTCAGCAACAAGGCGCATCACACCAGCAAGAAATGTCTTATCGCCAATCTTTTCAACGCGAATCTGCAAACTGCCGTCGCCATTTATAGAACCCGCGATGACTTCAGAGCCAGCCTTCTTCGCAATCGGTTGTGACTCGCCAGTGATAAGCGACTCATCCATTTCAGTGTCTCCCTCGATAACGATTCCGTCGGCAGGAACTTTTCCACCAGGGCGCACCAGTATGATGTCACCCTGACGCAGCTCACTTATTGCAACTTGTAGCGTCTTTCCATCTCTAATTACCTCGGCTTTGTCAGGTAGAAGCTTTGCAAGCTCACGGAGTGCGCCCTTTGCACTCTGCACAGCTTTCATTTCTATCCAGTGGCCAATCAACATAACAGCAATCAATGTCGCAAGCTCCCAGTACAGGCCCATGCCCGTACCCGTCAGGGTAGTACCGACACTGTAGAAATACGCAGCAGAAATGGCCAAGGCAATCAGTGTCATCATCCCTGGCAGTCGCGCCTTTATTTCGTCTACGGCACCCTTAAGGAATACCAGACCCCCGTAAAAGAAGACGACGCTACCAAGTACCAGCTGTAAGTAATCTGAGCCAGGAAACATCGGCGCTGACCATCCGAGGAATGCCTGTGGCAAGTCGGAGTACAAAATTATTGGAGCTGTCAGCACGAGCACCACCCAAAACTTCTTCAAGAAGTCCTGCGTGTGATGGCCCGCGTGTTTGTCGTGCGTCTCTGGAGCTTGCTGGTTGTGATGCGCGTGGTCCATATTATTTCTTCTTCT
Source organism: uncultured Candidatus Saccharibacteria bacterium (assembly GCA_964349995.1). Taxonomy (GTDB): domain Bacteria; phylum Patescibacteriota; class Minisyncoccia; order Phycocordibacterales; family SBAW01; genus GWA1-54-10. The sequence continues at coordinate 1,781 of CAYGIN010000056.1, forward strand.
GAGCAAGCTTGTACACTTTTAGAATCTCTGCGACAGCTTTCTTCTCTTGACCACCTTTGATTTGCTGAAGTACGTGCGTCGAAAGGTGATTCTCTAGTACCAGGTCTTCAACGCCAGAAAGTGCCTCCTTTATTGCGCTTGCCTGTGTGATGATTTCTACGCAGTACTTTTCCTCATCAACCATCTTGGCGAGACCCTTGAGTTGACCCTGAATTATCTTTAGTCGTTGTGACGCTTTCTGTTTTATGTCTGCTCTCATACACCTATGATACCCCCTGGGGGTATCTTGTCAAAAACAAAGCGAGGTATACGCTTACTGTATTAACAACTAGTCATATATTTTATGGAAACATTCTCCACACTCCGAGCAGGAATAGCACTAGCGGTCACATTGGTCGTCGCGTTCGTTCTGTGTGCAATCGCACAAATAGTTCTCCCTGGGGCACAGTTCTCGCATATGTGGCTCCAGCTTTTCACAGCCGCACCCATGGGTTCGGCAGCGATGTGGATTGAAGGTGTTATCGCCAGCCTCGTTGTTGGCTTTATCACTGGCTGGTGTTTCGCCCACTGCTACAACTGGAGCGGAAAACATAAAATTGGATAAACAGAAAAACACTTCTGTTGTGCATCTAGTACCCTATGCGGTATTTGTTCCACCCTACGAGGGGTCACTTCTGGGGGTACCCCAGGGGGTATGGGGTCTTTTCTAACTTAGTACTAAGTCAGTACTACGCAGCGTAGGAACGTAGAAGTCGTTGGTGTCTTCTTGAATCCAGGTTCGGATGGCCTCAACGGTTCGGAGCATGAAGCAATCAGGTCCCCGATGCGTATGCATTGGGGCCTTTTTGCTTC
>CAYGIN010000057.1:0-2536 GCA_964349995.1 uncultured Candidatus Saccharibacteria bacterium
GAACATGGGGCGAGAGAGTGGGGGTGAGGAGAAAGAGCGGGAGGAGAAAAGGAGTGAGTGTGCAGAGGAGTACGGTAGGAATGGGAGCAAGGCATTCCTAGAAAAAATTCGGACTCAGTCACTCTTGATATGTTTTCAATATCCCCTATCCATTTATAAAAACTCGGCTCTCAGAGAAAAGGTTTCAAAGGTTATCCACAGGTGCTTCAAAAAAGAAAAACACCGCGGTGTACGCAGTGTTTACTCCGGGAACAGGTTGATGCCGTATTCGTGAAGAACGAAGATCAACACAAACACGAAGAGACCTCCGAGACCGACTAGAAAGCACACACCCGCCACGTTCACACTGATGAACACTGCGGGTATAGATGCCACCATAGTCACACCGGCACACACTAAAAGCACTCCGGGGAAACATGCGCCCACAACATAGGCGATTTCACACAGCACCTCCCAGAGCGTACGCTTCTTGGGCAGATACGGAGGTTCCCAGCGTTCAGGCCAGTCCGAACCATCGGGCATATTTAAACTCCTTGTGCAACTGAGCTGATAGTATCTCAAAACAAAAACCCCGCAAGCGCGGGGTTTTTGTACGGAGGACTCTCCTCCGTATATCTGAAATTCAGAATTATTTGAGCTCGATCTTGCCGCCAGCTGCTTCTACAGCCGCCTTGAGCTTGTCTGCATCCTCCTTCTTCATGCCCTCCTTGAGCATTGCTGGAGCTGCATCGACGAGATCCTTTGCTTCTTTCAAACCAAGACCAAGTGCGTCCTTGACCGCCTTGATAACCTGGACTTTCTGGGCGCCTACATCCGAGAGCTGGACGTTGAATGACGTCTTCTCTTCTGCCGCTTCCCCACCTGCTGCGGGCCCGGCTGCCGCAACCGCTGCTGCAGAAACACCCCACTTTTCTTCGATTGCCTTGACGAGCGTGTGGAGCTCGAGCACCGACATCTTCTCTACTGCTTCGATGATTTGATCCTGTGTCATAAATTTAATTAATTAGCTTGTTTGTTCTGGAGCTTCAACTTCCTCAGTTGGAGCTGCTTCTGGTGCGGCTTCAGCTGGTGCTTCGGCTTGTTCAACCGGAGCTGGAGCTGCTGCTGTGCCACCTGAGACCTTTGCCACCTCACTCAAGACGACAGCAAAACGCTGGCGTGGTGAGTTGATGACTTGTGCGAACATCGCACGCAAGGTTTCCATACCCGGGATGGCTGCAATGGATTTAATCTCAGCTGCAGTCATATACTTGCCGCCGAACACGCCGCCCGCGAAGGCAAGATGTTCAGAGAACTTTTTAACGAAGACTGCCAACTCACGAGCTGGCGCGAGCTCATCGCGACCAGAAACGAGCGCTATCTCACCTTCAAGTTCAGGAATAGTTCCCTCGAACTTTGCAGCATCAAGCGCGCGACGCATGAGAGTTTTCTTCGCAACCGTATAGCTGACGTCCGCAGCGCGAAGTGCGCGGCGAAGTTCCGTCTGCTCCGATACTGGAAGACCTTTGAATTTTGCGAATACCAACGTTGAGGAATCTTTAATGATTGCGCTCACCTTGTCGGTAATCTCTACTTTCTTTTGTTTTGTAATTGCCATGTATTTTTGGGCAAAAGAAATGCCCTTTTAACGTAAGGGCTTTGAGTTCGACCTCGGGAGGACTTAATATGCCTCCTTTCTACGGCCCCTATGAAAGTGAGATTACTGTGGTTGGGCAATATTGTCAACGGGTTTTGGGGCGTCCTGCGCCACGACCGCAAGCACCGCAAAGGCCGCCATAATAATAGCTAAGAACCCAAACAAAAACTTAAAGAAAGTCTTTGTGAAATATTTGGTCATTTTTATTGGAGATGGTCGAGTGCGTACTGGAGGTCTTTATTTCCCGGGTTTGCCTTAAGCCCTGCTTGCAAAGTTGCCTGTGCAGCAGCTTTGTCTTTCATGTTTATATTTTGGAAAGTCGCAAGTGCGAGATATATTCGGACGTTGCTACGCGCATCAAGCGGGATTGCTTTGTTCCAATACTCAACCGCCTTGGCTGGTTGCTTGAGATGGAACGCATATAGGTCGCCGAGGTTTTCGAATGCGGTAAAGTCGGTCGGCCAAACTTTTGTAGCATAGATCCAAATCTCTTCAGCCCCGACATAGTCTGCCGCACTCTTGCGGTAGATAGCGAGTTCGAGCCAATACGCAAGATGGTTTGGATCAATCTTAAGTTGTGTTATTGCAGCCGCAACTGTTTTCCTACTTTGCTCCTGAATATCTGCTGGTAAGTTTGAAGGCGGTGTATAAGGACGGTCCAAATTTGGCGCTGTGTACCCAGACATATTTGGAATTCCAGTCTGAACATTTCCCGTTTGACCAGTCGTGGTTGCAGTATTTGTAGAATTGTCACTCGGCGCCACCACTTTATTATTCGCACTCAAATACCAAGCAACCGCTATAAAAATAACAATAATTGCTGCCGCGATTCCGTACCATTTCCGTGTATTTCCATCCATATCCCCCATTCTACTACTTTGCCTCAAGCTCATCAAACCA
>CAYGIN010000058.1:0-2407 GCA_964349995.1 uncultured Candidatus Saccharibacteria bacterium
GCTGAGGGCGGCGAATTGCTGAAGACCAGCTTTTCCCCATCCTTCACAAACAACCCTGTCATCTCGTTGTGAAAGGAGGAAACGCCCACCCGGCGTATAAACTTCAACGATCCTGGCCTTCATTTGGAACACTCCCTTGTGAACTCCCGAACTCGACTATACAACGAGATTTTTATTTTGCCACTGCGAGAGCTTCTTCAAATTTGACGGAGAGAAGTTTAGAAACACCGTCGCCGCCCATGGTTATGCCGTAGAGAACACCGCCACGAGACATAGTTTCGCGGTTGTGGGTGATCAAAATAAGCTGTGATTTTTCTGCCAAGCTTTCTATCATATCGCCATAGCGGCGTGAGTTTGCTTCGTCGAGCGCAGCTTCAGTTTCATCCAATATCAAAAATGGTGGTGGGTTTACTTGTGACATTGCAAAAATAAGTGCGATAGACGTAAGTGCGCGTTCGCCGCCCGAGAGCATGTGTAGGCCTTTAATGCGTTTATGTGGAAGCGAGATACTGATTTCAACTCCTTCCTCAACATCTTCATCCTGATCGTCTTGGTCATACTCCCCACCTTCGCCGAAGGCTTCGGCGGGCGCAGCGCGAGTCGCTTTACGCTCTTTCACCATCTGGAGTGCTGCGTTTCCACCACCGAACATAAGCTTAAAGAAACGATCAAATTCAGTATTTATTTTATCCACACCTTCTTCAAATCGTACCTGCAATGTTTGTGTAAGTTCAACAATCAACTGGTTCAATGATTCTGTTGAAGCTTCCAAGTCTGCAAGTTCACGTGCCAAAAACGCGTCGCGGTCTGTAGTTTCCTGATGCTCTTTCAGCACTTCCGATGAGTTGCCTGCACCTAGTTCTTCGAGGCGAATTTTCATACGTTCAAGTTTTCGTCTGCGCTCTTCCTGCACAACACGCGGCTCATCAGCTACAGATGCATCAGACAAAAGTTCCCCGGCTTCATCGCGCATTACATGCCCTGCATATGCAGTTACCTCACGCCCCAGCAACATGGCAGCATCTCCTACCTCACGTTTAAATTGTTCTGTATCCCGCGCAAGAATATCTTCACGGGCACGCAGGCGGGCAAGGGTCGTCTCAAGTTCACTACGGCGCGCCATTGCGGTGAAGAGCTCTCGCTCCGCCTCGCGGTTTGCATCCTTTTCATTCTCTATGTTTGAACGGAGTTCTTTTACTGCTTCTTGAATGCGCTCCTGTTCCTGCCTCAAGACACCGAGTTCGTGTTCAAGTTGTCCTTTGCGCACTTTTAAATCTTCGAGGGAAAGTCCAGCTGTCTCTTGTTTATTCTGGATACGATGCAAGAATTCTTTTGCAAATGCTACGAGAGCAGATAGCCGCTGTTTAATGTGTGGGCCATCAAGCGATAGGGTATCCTGCAAGCCACGTTCTATATGCTCTGCAAATTCGCGCACCTGCGTGCCTGGCACAGAATCTTCTACTGTCTTTGCAATACGCTCATGCGCCTGCATTTCACCCTCAAGGCGCCCAATGTCGCGTACAAGCGACGCTTCGTGTGCTGCAGCTTTTCTTCCTGCGCTTTCAAGCTCAACTAATTCAGAGGCGCCCGTGTCTCCCTGTTTTTTTGCAACTTCTTCGCGGAGACGAGAGATTAACTTTTCAATCTGTGCGTATTCTTCAACAGGCGTCTCTTTTTCTTCCTTAAGCATTCCACCTGCAACAGTGAGGTACACATGCTCGCGTTTAAAGTATTCAAGATATTGTTCTACCGTATCGTGTCTAAGTTTTTCTGACTGCTCAATCTTTTTTACCTGGTTTTGCAAAAAGCGCAGATGGGGCGCGAGTTCGCGGCGAAGACTTTCCACCTCTCGCATATTGTCTGCAGTCTTCTCCAGTTTTTTCTGCGCCTCTTCTTTTTTATATAAATACGCAGTTAACCCGAGTGCGTCTTCGAGCATCTCTCGGCGCTCGCGCGAAGAGGAAGAAAGGATTCTGTCAGCTTCGCCTTGCGAAATAATATGGTGACCCGAAGAACCAATATTCGCCTGGCTCAAAAGTTCTGAGATATCGCGTAGGCGCACTTGGCTGCCGTTAAGCAAGTAGTCGTTGCCACCGTCGCGGTGCACAACGCGCTCGAGTGTTACTTCGTCAAAATCTACGTTCAGCACTCTGTCCGTGTTATCAAATGTGAGCTTAACCGATGCACGGCCCGCGCGAGGCACGGCAGCCGAGCCATTCCAAATCATGTCCTCGCCGCGCTTACCGCGCATCGACTTCATCGACTGTTCGCCGAGCACAAATCTAAATGATTCTGCAATGTTACTTTTACCTGAACCGTTGGGTCCAACAATAGCCGTAATCGCAGAGGCAAATTGCAACTCCGTTTTTTTCGCAAACGACTTAAACCCCGCCAGTTCTATCGACTT
>CAYGIN010000059.1:0-2328 GCA_964349995.1 uncultured Candidatus Saccharibacteria bacterium
AATGTTCTACTACGCAACATTTTGAATGATTTATCAAGAGTAGTCTAAATTCTTGTCTGTAGTACATAGAAAAACTCCTTATTTTAAAAGGTAAAACTGCTATATTTAATATGTTGTCAAATTTATTGACAGTTTTAGCGTATTAGCATATATTCACGTATATGGCTGATCAAGCTCAAATACTCCAAAAACTTGGATTGAATGAGAAAGAAAGCCGAGTGTACCTCGCCCTATTGAACCTTGGACAAAGTTCGGCTCACTCGGTGGCGCGCATATCAGGCCTTAAACGACCAACAACCTATGTGATATTGGAGGACCTTCGCACACGTGGGCTTGTGCTCAAGATGCCCGGCTCAAAAAAACAGATGTTCAGCGCCCTCTCCCCTGAAGAACTAGTGCACGAAATGAAAAAGAATCTGGCTGATGCTGAATACGCACTTCCAGAACTTATGAATGTATACAGTGGTGGTAACTCACGCGTAAAAACAGCTCATTTTGAAGGAGTTGAAGGTATAAAGCAGTTACTGGAATACCGCGCCAAAGAAATGAAGGATGAGGAGTTAGTTGGCTTCTATGCGACTGACTTGAACGCGGATAAGGAATTAGTTCGGTATTTTAAAGAAGATTGGCCTGAAATCACACGAAAGCTTGGTAAACAAAGATATATTGCACCTGAACATCCCTCTCTTAAAGATTATCGAGATGTAGATAAGACCCATAATCGTGAAGTTAAAACTGTTTCTTACGAACAATATTCATCTGAAGTTGCCATTGATGTAGTTGGCGACATTGTTCGCATTCAAGATTATAAAAATCTTCAAGGTGTGGCTATAGAAAACGCTGATGTAGCAAAGACCGTGCGGCAAATCTTTGAAATGGTGTGGTCAAAAATTTAATTTGAACTAAATTTCATTAATTGTTCACGCAATTAGTGTATAATGATGTAGGTTTGTTCGCGCAAACGCTCACTGCTCCGTATGGGGTGGCGGGCGTTTTGCGTACCGCGCCCGCCAAATAGGCGGGTTTTGACGTAGTTGCGCCATTTTTTGGGGGTTATATACTATGGGCGCAGGGCAAAAGCTTTAAATTACTCATTCATTTCAAGTTCCATACGTATGAACAAACAAGATATCGCAGAAAAAGTTCACGGAGTTCTCGGCGGCACTAAGGCTGACGCAGAACGCGCCGTTGAAGCGATGATAGACTCTATCGTTTCTAGCCTTAAGAAAGGCGACGACGTTTCTATCGCAGGCCTTGGTATCTTCAAGACCAAGATGCGCGCGGCTCGTACTGCTCGCAACCCACGCACAGGCGCAACCGTGCAGGTTCCCGCAATGACGGTGCCTAAGTTCCAGGCTGCAAAGGCTTTGAAAGAAGCTGTTCGCTAAATAGCGTTTCCAACGCGTTTATACAAAAACCGCCCTTATGGGCGGTTTTTGATTTCGCCCATCCACCTTGTTAGACTGTCTGTATGTCACTTACCTCCACGGCTGCAAAGACCTACCTTGCAAACAAAGGAGCGACCAATATCCGCCATATTAGAGGCAGCCTACTCGACCACCTCACACGAGTTGAAGAAACACTTAAAAAATGGGATGCCCCCGAACACGTTCAATTGGCTGGACTCTTTCATTCTGTATTTGGTACCGATCATTTCAAAAAAGAACTCTTGGAAGAAGCGGACATGGAGCAGGTTCGACTGCTTATTGGAGAAAAGGCAGCACATTTAGTATCACTCTTTTCCGGCATTGAACGTTTTTCATTTTCATCAAAACGCATACCTGGCAGTTATTCCGTCTTTAACAAAGATACGAAGACTGTTATTCCGCTCACGAAAGAGGAAACCTCGGAGTTACTGCACATACTGCTGGCAAATGCGATAGATCATCTATCAGACACGATGTATGAAGACTCGATGGTGGAAATTAACCACTATGTCCCCTTCACAGAGCTATTTTCACCAAAAGCGCAGGAAGCCCTGGAGAAACTCAATCGCGGCACACATCCGACTGAAGAATTTTCTCCAGGTCTGCGCTTTATAGGCCACGCAGGTGTATGGCTTAAGACCGAAGAAGGCTCTCTTGCTGTCGACCCATGGCTATATTCTTCTACGTTTGAACAGCCTGTACTACGTGGTCTACAACCCCATCAACGTACAATAGACTTTTTAATTCCTAGGCCGGTATTTAAAGGGGTAGATATTGCAGCGGATATTGTGCTACTTTCCCATTTTCACACTCACCACGCACCTCTTGAATCAATACGAAAATTTGCGCGGCTAAAACCCATCCGTGTCATTTGCCCCGCACTATCAGAAAGCGACCATGC
>CAYGIN010000060.1:0-2108 GCA_964349995.1 uncultured Candidatus Saccharibacteria bacterium
TAGTGGAGGATTAGCGGTTTTCACTCAAGGATAGTTATTTCGAAGAGGCTAGTCTCGAGTCCGTTGATTTTTATAATGACCAGTGTTATTTTGGGACCATGTATAACCAAAGAAAATTTCATTCAAAGTTTGGTTTCGCCCCTATAATTTTAATAGCTATTTTGGCTGTCCTCGCCGTTGGCGGAGGTGCCACGTACTATGTTGCACAACAGAGAAGCTCCACGGGGTCGAATAGTTCTGTGCAGATCGAAGAGATAGGCCAAGCAAACGCTGAGACACCAGGTACAGCATCTCGACAAGAAGTACTGCTCGAGGGAGAAACAGGTGTATCAGCTACTACTGGCACAACACCGGTGCCCAACCCCACTGTTGTAGGCTCCAGTCCATCTCCGTCAGCTAAAGTGGAAGATCCAATAAAGGTTTCTGCAACTGTTTCCGTGCGGACAAAAAGTGTCAACGACAAACTAACTATCCCGCCAGTTTCGGGCACACTTACGAGCAGTATTATTTCCATCAGTGATGCGCTAGCTAAAGGTCTTGAGGTGGAATGTCGGAGTAACACGGGAGTGGAACAGCATATCATAAGTATTAACTCCGAAGGGTACCGAAGAGATGGATTTTTGCTGTCAAACTCATCAATATACATATACAAAGGTGGCCAAATCGTGACAAAGAGCGGCATGTATTACGATTGGTTTTTGAGTAATAGCAAGATGAATCGCGCCGTAACAGTGCCTGAAGCTATCGCGCGACGTATTTATATAGACACGACGGCAAATAAAATAACTGGCCTGACCTGCTACCAGAAAGAGATACCCAATGAGGTCATGCTCCCACCTCTGGATTTAAAGGACGAACTTTTCCCTACTCTCTACATTCGTTCCGTACGAGAAGGGGTTTTGCTCGGTAAAGAGATGGCGTGTGAAGAGATAACACCTACACAAGAAAAGAGATACTACTTTAAGGACGGAGCATTTAAGGACGAGTCGGGATATCCAAAAAACAATCAATACGAATACCGGCTGGATCTTAGGGATCAGCACACGTACTGGGATTGGGGTATAAACAAAGGACAGTTATACACCGCAAGAGAAGTAGATACTTCCGGGCGCGTCTGGCCAATTGGCGGCGGCGGTCTCATCCAGTGCAGAGAAGCTGATGTGCCTGACTCAAAATTTCTGCCGGACAGTACTATCACTTACGAAAAGTACGACTATTGTTCAGCTTTTTCTTGCCGGTAACTTTATTACTTAGCAAGTGAGAGAATTGGGCATATTTTCTGGGTTTTTATTCGGAAGGGATGAACCTAGTAATTTAGATTTCTTATTTGCTTATTTGCGCGAATAAGCAAATAGTTTGAAGGTGTTTAACATTTATACTCCAGGATATCGCCGGGTTGGCAGTTGAGTGCTTTGCAGATTGCTTCGAGTGTCGATAGGCGGATTGCTTTTGCTTTTCCATTTTTCAAGACGGAGATGTTGGCCATTGTGATGCCGACCTTCTCGGCAAGTTCAGTGACGCTCATTTTTCGCTTTGCCAACATGACGTCGATGTTGATGACAATACTCATACAGTGAGGTCGTTCTCGGACTTCATATCTACAGCTTTTTGCAGAAGCCTCTCAAACACGGCCGCGGCAGTGGCGACTACGGCAGAGATAAAAGTAGCCACAATAGCTATGGCAACAAAGCCCGCTGGATCGTCATTGGTAGCGTGGAATATCCGTATATAGAGTGCGGCTAGTACAATCAAGATGCCCAGTATCATCGCGCAATATTTTATAGTTCGTAGAGCTTTTATAGAGTTTAGTGAGAATACATTGTTACGCCCGATATATCCGAGGAGTTTGAACGCTTGATACAAGGCAACAAAAAATGCGATAGATGCTAAGTACCCGTAAATGATGAACGGATCAGCGTAAATACTAAACAGGTCTAAACCCACGGCTCTCCCTTCGGTCAGGGGGAAGCGGATCATGATGAAGAGTGCCACGATGCCGATGAGTACAACGACTCCCTGAAGAAATATGGTCGAGCTTCTTTTTCCGCCCGAGGTGGATCCGCCTTTGGTGGACATATTTGTGTTCATAAAAAAGTTGTTTATGTACC
>CAYGIN010000061.1:0-2029 GCA_964349995.1 uncultured Candidatus Saccharibacteria bacterium
GCGTGATGCATTGTTGATCTTTTGGCTCAACACCATTTCTCCCAAGCGCATTAAGCTTGAAAGTATTGATGACCCGGCTTTCCAGGAGCGTATAAAACTTCTACAAAATACTGGGTTGAAACTTTTTTTTCTCGACACCACGACTGATCTTGAAATTCCATCATGCATTTGTGTTGTGCTTGATGACAGGGGCGCAGAGCCTCGCATAGCTCTTGGTGGGGCGGCCGGTTTTGATGTATATAAAAATCTAACCTCTAGCCTAAATGAAGCAATCTCGGTTGCCCAACATACTGTTGAATACAGCATCCCCACAAAATATAGACCGTTCCTTGATAAGAACATCCGTATGAAAGAACGTATGGGTATGTGGCACGGTGCCGAGATGCTCGAGCGTTTCAATTTTTTTATCTCCGGCAACGAAGTCAATTTTTTAGAAAGTCAGCACTATACCTTCCGCAAACCGTTTTCGTCTAAGCAGAGTGAATTGGAGGAAGTAAAAAAGATATTCAAGAATAAAGGTATTGGGTATGAATTGTATTGTTACCGTGCAAAGCACCCTGCTCTCGGCACACTTGGGTACGTGGTAACTAAGGTTATTGTCCCAAAGCTTGTTCCGCTGCATCTCCAAGAGTGGCTTGCAACACTGGGTGCAGAAAGGCTACAAGAAGTGCCCGGGGCGTTGGGATACCAAGAGACTAAATTAAATCCCTGGCCTCATCCGTTTGCGTAAGATATTCGATATGTATATTGATTTCTCAAAATTATTTCATAGGGCGTCCAAAAATAAAGATGAGGGCGGTCCGATTATATCAGCGGATATTTCACAGTGGCCGGAGGCTTGGAAAACAATATTTTATAAAATCTATGAACGCCTTCCTGTGCACGGGTTGTCGAGGAAGGCGCCAGAACGTGATCCAGGTTTGTTTTCAAGTATTAGGAGCCGCAAATCAGGAAGATCTTTTGCCTCTACCCCAATCTCAAAAGAAGAACTATCAACCCTACTGCTGTACTCCTGCGGTGAAATTGCAGAGGATGAGTCTTTAACAAAAAGATCACAACCCTCAGGCGGCTCTCGATATCCGGTGGAGACATACGTACTCGTATTTCGTTCTCAAGGTGATTTGCCAGCAGGTGTGTATCACTATAACGTTCGTGACCACTCACTCGAGTGTATGTGTGTTCGAGAATTTACGAAATCTGATATAGAAAAACTCTTTGTATATCCATGGGTGCAAGACGCAGCCGCTGTACTTGTGCTCACAGGGGTTTTCCCAAGGACGAAGATAAAATATGGCCAACGCGGCTATAGATATACATTGCTTGAGGCGGGGCATATTGGCCAGAATATATATCTTGTATCAGGGGCACTCGGTCTTCAGTGCTGTGGCATGGGCGGTAGTTATGACACTGCAATCGAGGAACTGCTTGATATAGATGGAGAGCATGAGAGCGTTCTCTATACACTTGCGGTGGGGAAATAAGGTTTGTGTGTATAGTAAAGACTGTTACAATAAAAATATGAGTAGATTTCTAAAAAGAGCGCTACGATTTACAGCGTTTACGTCTCTTGTGGCCGTCGTCTTTTTAACAAATATTGTGCACAAGCTTGGGGGTACCTCTGACAGTCCAAAGGACGACGCAAACAAGTCCGACGATCTTTTTGCATCATTCACCAGCGTACCTTCGGCGTATGCCGACACTCCGGCAGGTGATGGTGGCTGTCCCAATACTGATGCCGGTCCTTGCCCCGGACCCGGACCCAGCGACGGAGCCTACTAAATGAAAAGCTCTCTAAAATATATTGCACTTGTAGTTGTTGCCCTGCTACTGCTCGTTGGGGCAGGGGCTTATTATTATGCTATTTATATTCCCGAAAAAGAAGCAAAATTAATTATGATATCCCTTACTGGCTCTAAACCAGCAATACAGGCTTTGTATAGTGGACAGTATGATGTAGCAGAAGCTGGTTTGCGTACACTTATACAACAAGCACCCACCAAGAGCGAAGAAGCTCGTCTGCAGCAACTCC
>CAYGIN010000062.1:0-273 GCA_964349995.1 uncultured Candidatus Saccharibacteria bacterium
GAGTAGTTCAAATAGTCCTCGGAATGAATCTGCAATATCTTTATGCTCGATTATAATTCCAGAAATTTTACCTCGAAGAGCTGAGATCGCAACCTTATCATCGAAAATAGTGATATCTGAACTGTACGGAAACTTTTCAGGCGAAACAAACTTAGATTCCCGCATGAGTTTTATGTCATTTGCCCTAAGAATATCCCCTTGTGTCGTCGTATATATAATTCTCGATCGTAATTCTTTCTGAATGCGCCGTTCGGAATAGTCGCTTTTTAAATT
>CAYGIN010000062.1:283-1970 GCA_964349995.1 uncultured Candidatus Saccharibacteria bacterium
ACTTTCAGAACATCATCAACCGAAACAAAACCGAGTAATTCTTTATGCTTAACTTTAAGAAACTCCTCTTGCATCCGAAGTAGCCCCTCTTTACCTTCAAAAAATCTAACTTGTGGCTTCTCGCCAGCTGTTGCAAAAAGATTCTGCAACTCTGGTAACATCCCAGACAGTTCATCCTGGCGTTGTTCAATCAACTTCTTTTCTGTCTGCAAAATAACTTCAAGCTGGTCCGGTGATTCAGGAGTAAAGTACTGTTTTTTACCTTCAGTATGCGTACTCACCAAACCACGTTTCTTTAGTGATTCGATCTGCACATAGGTAGTTGGCCTGTTAACACCTGCTTTCGCAGAAATTTCAAGCACGGTAGCTTTACCAATTTCAAGCATAGAAAGATACACTTTTGCTTCTTTTTCAGACAGTCCTAAATTTTTGAGATGTATTTCAAGTGACATAGTAAAACTATTGTATCACCACCAGTATCTGTTGTGCAGGGAATACCTGAAGACAACAGGGGTCCGGTCCGCTTTGTGCGAACCGGACCCAAAAACGAAAACGAACTTGATCACTCCACTTCCTGACAGCCGCCGCCAAAGCTGCTCTCGGAACATCCCCTGTCGTCAACACGCACAGAGATGGTCCTGTTGGACTCGAAGTCAAGCTGCACCGTGCACTCAGCGCCGACCACTTCGGCGGCGTAGTAGGTGGCGTGACATTCGGGGTAGTTTCCCCATCCCGGAGAGAGCCGGTACAGATGGTCGCCGAGACGCACATCGAACGTGTCCTTCGACGCTGGGGGCGGAGGCGGAGGGCTCTTGGGAAGCGGAATGCGGGCGACGACCACGGTGCCGTCCGGCAGAGTGATGGGAACATCGATGTACTCGACTGACGGAGGGGTACCGCAGTCGCCGAGGTCGACCTGGGCGTAGTCAAAGCTGCGTTCAACGCTCGGCGGAAAGCGAAATCCGAACTGAGCAGCTGACGCTGACTGAGCGAACACCACCACGGACAGAATCAGGACGATGAACTTCATTGCACACTCCCGAGAACCGCTCCATCACGCGACAAACGTGTACGTGCGGATCTTCTAAACTGAGCGTACGCCGAAGAGTTAAAAATGACAACACCGTTAATCACCTATACACAAACAAAAAAGCCGTTCCCTTTCGGTACTAGGCCTGCGCGACACACTCTTCACCCGGTTTACCAGCTACGGACAACATTAGGCTTGTATAGCCGGCGCACTTCGAGGAATGCCGTAATGACACAGAGCTCATCGTCCCAGTAACCTGCTCGCAGCAGTTCAACCGTGTGGGCAAACATGGTGGGCACGGCAGAATCGGGCAGAAGTCCGCGGCATTTCTCTGGAACAGCTCGCGCAATATAGCGACCTGCGGTTTGCGAGCCTCGACGCTCATCCTCCGCAGTAACTGGCCGCATTGTACCTTCGCACCTAGCAGTTCGTCCGACCGAATGTACGACCTTAATCCGTTGGGCGGGCCAAATTGTAGTTGTCTCCCCGCACTTGTCACACTTAAGACTGTTGCCGTGGTTGGTTACCCGGCAAACTCGGTTGCAGTCATGGGATTGCACTGTATGTTCCTGGTTCCAAAATAGCACCACAAGCAAATAAAGCAAGACTTGAAATTGAGGGGAAAAATGTTATATTTTCGCTATGCAAAAACCAACA
>CAYGIN010000063.1:0-1945 GCA_964349995.1 uncultured Candidatus Saccharibacteria bacterium
ATTTCACGGGCCGCAACCTAAAGAGTGACGGAGAGTTCGATGAGCCAATTCTTGCAAGACTTAAACTTCTTTGGGAGAACAGGCTTGCTGCAGCAAAGGCTTCGGACAAAAAGGAGGATTATGAAAAAGAAATGTCCGCCTTCGGCTGGTGGTTCGCTTCGGCCAGGTTTGAAGATAAATGGAGTGCAGACCAATATCTCGAAGCTTTAGAGATTGGTAGAAAAACGCAATCTGACTACTTCGTAGTAATAAGACTTAGTCATCTCGTAAAAACTCTCCCACTAGAATCTGTACGCATTCTCAGTAAGCTTGTACTTGCAGATAACCCAGGCTGGATTGTGATGGGACATCGGGGGGAAATTACCACCATACTTTCTACTGCGCTTAATGCGCCTGAAGCCGCAGCGCAAAAAGAGGCACGAGACCTGATTAATCGGTTGGTCGCACGAGGTCATACAGAATATAACGATTTGCTCAAATGATTTGAGTACGAGTTCCTATGGCGGTATTTCCACCGTACGGGGGGCCTCTTCTGGGGCATGGTGGCAAGCAAAAAGAGCCTCAGTTAATAAGGCTCTTTTTTGCGGACTCTTTGATTCGGACTTGGCGCTAGTTGCCGTACCAGCTTTTGAGCCAACCCTGCATCATCTGGATTTCGCTTGATTGCGAAGTGATGATGTTGTTTGCGAGCTGCTTCATTTCAGGCCGACTTGTTCCTGCAGCGAGCATCTGTGCCATCATAACGGCCATCTCGTGATGCGGAATCATTTCATTGATGAACTCTCGGTCGAAATCCGCAGCCGAAATAGATTTGAGCACCGCGGGGTCTCCAGTCATGCCGCCCATGTGCATTCCCATTCCTGTGGAAGCAGGCACAGCCGTGCCATACCACGACTGATACCATCCTTTCATGTCAGCTATTTCTTTCTCCTGAGCTTTGATAATGTTGTTTGCAAGCGTAATCATTTCTGGCCGTTTTGAACGTTCCAGGGCAATTTTTGCCATTGCTATGGCTCCCTCATGGTGAGGAATCATTTGCTGAATGAAGCCCTGGTCAATGTTGCCGCCCATCATGCCGTCACCCATTGCGCTTCCACCAGGCATCATATGAGTGCCAGATGTAGGACTTTGTTGGTTACTGACAAGATAGCCGCCGCCGAAACCTACTACAAGAATAAGGAGACCGATAATGATGAGATTTGTTTGTTTATCCATAAGATTTAGTTAACGATTAATCGTAGTTAAGAACAATGCGGTCACCATCGTGCATGACGTAGTTTTCTGTCTCGTTCGACTCCATCCCATTCACCGTCATGCGCATCTTTTCACCCAAGGAACGCATATCTCTTTGCCACACTTTGAAGAAGTTCCCGAGCGTAACATCTTCTTCTCGCACGACACCTGAAAACTCTAAGTGAATCACAGGTAAATCATCATGTGTGTGAATTGGAGTCATCGCCATGCCACCGTTGCCGAATCCTGGCGAGCTAGAATATGCCGAGCCAACACCAATGTTTTGCGGTATCTCTACCTTTTGACCAGCGACATAAATCTCAAGTTGAGGATGCCAATGCAAGCCATTTTGAGAGACGATTCCAGGCTCGCTTGTTTGGGATGAGCGCGACCAAAGAATGCTGCTGCCAAGGAGCACAACGACTAGTAATCCTATAAGTGCAAATATTTTCATAATTCGTAATGAATGATAATTCACTTCGAAAACCCGTACGGCTCTTTTCGATTTAATATTCCTCGTGAATAAAGCTCTTGAAAGAGAGATTGGGGCAAAGGGACACGCTCACGTAATCGGTAGCGTTCGTACTGCGGGCTTCGATTCACCAGAGGCTTGAACCACACAAAAACTACAATTACGGCGGCCATGAGAACTAGTAGCTCTCCGAGCACAGCTACAAAAGCAGACTGCCAGTGCTGTAAGTGTGAAAGCGAA
>CAYGIN010000064.1:0-1561 GCA_964349995.1 uncultured Candidatus Saccharibacteria bacterium
AAAACCTCGCAGGGAAAAAGCTGCCGGCGTGTTGGACACAAGCGAAGCACTCGTCAGCATGGCTGATATTCCTTTTACTTGTAGATAATGTTGGTAGTCAAATGTGCCACCGTTGTCTGTTTCAAACGGGTCAGGCAAACGCAGTGTTCCTTTTGCAACTATGCGCTGTCCGTATTCAAGTTTTGTATCTGGTGGAAAAAATGCAATAAGAGTTCCCTTCGCCATTTCTCCATTTACCGTCTCCACTTCTACATTCGCATGCAGCGACGTGTCCCGCCTGTCCGGGTCAGCAATAATGTTGCCTTCTATAGTTACTTTTGCGTCGTGCGCGAACGAAGGAAGCGTCTGACTATTCCAATCCGAAACATAGACTTCTACTCTTGCAATAAAAATACAAAGCAATCCAGCGCACATTGCTGTAATAAGAAATATTCTTCTCACTCACTAACTATAGAAGCGCCGCGTCTATTGCCTCGTTTACCAGTTTGTCGGCGTGTTTATTTTGCGCGCGTGGTACGTGTGTAAACGTCGCGTGAGGCACATTTTTTAGCAAATCTTTAATTTGAATATATCGTTCTTTCAGGCTGGGTTCTTTCACTTTATAAACCCCGTGCATTTGGCGAACGATAAGTTCGCTATCCATTTTTATATCAACATGCATTCCCTCCAATTTCTTGCCAAAGGTTTTGTGAGCCACAACCAAGACGCGTAGCAGCGCCTCGTATTCCGCAACGTTGTTTGTTGTTTCTCCTAAATAATCAGAAACCTCTTTTAAAACTTTTCCTTTCTCATCAAAAATCACCGCCCCCGCTGCGGCTGGCCCTGGGTTTCCCCTCGCTCCCCCATCCGTAAAAATAATTATTTTTTCCACGCTTGCAGTATAACGTAAAAGTAATTAGAGTGTGGTCGGTCGCACATGATAGTTTGAGAGGGTGTAATGCCAAACGTTTTAGAGAATTGGGGAAACTTCCCAAAAATCGGCCTCATCGTCGAGGGGAAAAAGGCGTTCTACCCCCTGAGAGAAGCCGTCCCTCTGTGGGACTCGGGGATGTTCAAGGTTGAAGACAGTAAGGAGCTTCTCCAGTCGGACTTCACTGTCCGCACGATGACTCCCGAAGAAAACAGGGAATTTCAGGCCCGTGTCGACGAGTTTTCGGCCAGCAAGTAGCCTACAGAACCATGCCGTCGTGTGCCGACTAAACATCGGCATTTTCTTTTTACAAAATATCAACGATACGAATTCGAGGCTGGCCGCGCCAGTCGAGTTCAACGTGGCCGACGATGTCGGCCTTCATATCTTTGACGATTGGTTTCCCGAATGATTCTGGAGTTGAAAAGAACGCTATCCCTTCAGTGCGTGCCGTATCTTTGGTAAGTGAGAGGCCAAGATGGTTTTGTGTTTTGCCAAACAGTTTAATATTTGAAATAGTAACGCCCGGCAGAATAAATAGCGGCTTTGTGTGTCCAACTCCGAACGGCGCAAGTTGTTGAATACCTTTTAGCGCATGTGGAAGCTCTGCAAGTTCTAGTTCTCTATCTATCTGCACTTCTACAGCTGCAG
>CAYGIN010000065.1:0-1552 GCA_964349995.1 uncultured Candidatus Saccharibacteria bacterium
CATCAAGGGTTCACGCTTTTTTCCGCCCCATGTATTCAAAGATATAAGTTTCATTGGATTGAAATTATTTGGAAACCGTATTTTTCTACATCTTCCTGAGGGAACAGAGTTACATCTTTGGTTTTAAGTACATAGGTTACTTTTTTCTCCACCTCTCGCCCCGTGTAATCTTTTGTGTCAGCATTCCATTCGCGCAGCAGAAGAGTGTCGCCTGGATTGCATTCCCAGTCGGCTAGACGAAGCTCAAATGTCTTCTCGCCGGAAGCGATTTTATCAAAATATTCCGGCAACACTTTCTTTTCGATTCTCATGTGGTGCGCGGTAAGGGACTCGAACCCCTGGCCCTCCCCACGTCAAGGGGATGCTCTACCAACTGAGCTAACCGCGCGTGAACCGACAATACCAAAAAAACCCGTTTTTGTCAGGAGTATACTTGTGCCTGCAGAGTAAGCCTTCAGTGGCCTATTTCTTTTTACTAACGGTGGAATTTATTCCAAACCCACGCACCAATAAACCCAAGAACGTATCCCATGACTGCAGTCATGATAACGAGAGTTACTGCGGCGGTAAGATCAAATGGCCCGATGGTAAGAGGAAGGTGAATCATGTGCGCCCAGAGAACAAAATCATACATCGCCTGAGCATACCCAGAGAGAACTAATAGCGACCAGCACAAATGCAGCCCGCCAAGAAGTGCTCCAAATACAAGACCCACTGTATGTTTGTTTGTCATATACAAAATACTACTGTTAATGCATATATCATATCATAGGCTATGGTAAGATTGTTGGAGATTTCTCGTCTTAATAGGTAATAAACTAACGTGGTAATTGTATGAATAAAAAATCAAATTTTTTACAGGCTATGGTCGGTGCTTTGGTGCTCACTCTCGGCCTTTTGCCGGTCGCAGCTCTTGCGCGCGACAATGAAGGTGCAGGTGCTTCGCTTCAGGTCAATGTATCTGCCCGTGTAGAAGCTGATGATAGAGAAGACCTTTCTGCTGACTCAACTACAACTGTAAGAATGCGGGAAGAAGATGAAAGTGAAATTGAAAGTGAAATTGAGAATGAAATAGAAGTTGACCATGACTCTGCGAAGAGTGCCTCAAGTACTATCAAAACCCCAGAACGTGTTTCCAACCGCGGCGAGTTGCGCAGCTTCCTTAACCATATTGTAAAAGGAGACGACCGTATTGCAGACGTGCATATCTCGTCCACTACTATCGAAACGCGCTATGACATGCCTGCCAAATTTTTGTGGTCTATTCCGACGAAGCTGACCGCAAATATTTCAATCGACAGTGAAGGTTCGGTTAGCGTGAAGTATCCTTGGTATGCATTCCTTTTTGCAAAACATGACAGCGACCTTGCTGCACAATTGGAGCAATCAGCCAGCACAACAGCGTCTACAAGTTTCTCAGCAAACACACAGGCGCATTTGCTCAACCTTATCTTCTCGATTCTGAAAGGTTCAGCTCAAGAATAAAAGACGACTATTCTGCGGAGAGGGAGGGATTTGAACCCTCGATCCAGTTTCCCAGATGCCGGTTTTC